>SVLA01000023.1 GCA_015068175.1 Oscillospiraceae bacterium | reverse complement strand
CCGATCCTTTTTCAAAAGTCCCATTTTGTACATGGTGTACAGAAGCTTCCGGTGGGAAGGCTTAAAGCCGTCGATCTCCGGGATGGCCCGGGAAACGATGACGGACATGGCATAGGGCATATAGTTCAGCTCCAGGGTCTCGGAGATCGCCTGCTCCGTGGTGCTGCCAACCAGTCCCACCACACCGCTGGTATCCACTTGTTTCTTGTTGTTTTCCGATTCTTTCTTCTTTCGTGCCATAATCGGCTCCTTAATTCACACATTGTAGGGACCGGCGTCCTCGACGGTCCTGCTCAAATTTTCCGTTTCGCGCCACCTGCCCCGGAGGGATAGCCGTTACGAAATATCCGCCAGATCCAGATACTTCGCGCCGTTTTCCGCAATAAAATTCTTCCGCGCATTCAATGCATCGCCCAGCAGCACATCGAAATAGTAGGCTGTCCGCTCCGCGTCCTCCGGCATCACCTTGATCAGCCGCCGGGTCTCGGGATTCATGGTGGTCATCCACATCATCTCCGGATCGTTCTCGCCCAAACCTTTGGACCGCTGGATCTTCACCTTCTGGCCCTCCAGTTCCTTCAGGATCCTGACCTTTTCCTGCTCAGAGTAAGCAAACCAGGTCTTGTCCCTGCAGGTGATCTCAAACAGCGGCGACTCCGCGATATACACATATCCGTCCCGGATCAGGGTGGGACACAGACGGTAGATCATGGTCAGGATCAGGGTGCGGATCTGGAACCCGTCGTAGTCCGCATCGGTGCAGATCACCACCTTGTTCCACCGCAGATTGCTGATATCAAAACTGCTCAGATCCTTGGCCTTTTTGCCCGTGATCTCCACACCGCAGCCCAAAACCTTCATCAGGTCGGTGATGATGGGGCTGGCAAAGATCTTGTTGTAATCCGCCTTCAGGCAGTTCAGGATCTTGCCGCGGACCGGCATGATGCCCTGGAACTCCGCATCCCGGCTCAGCTTGACGCTGCCCAATGCGGAGTCACCCTCCACGATATACAGTTCCCGCAAATTGGTGTCCTTACTGCGGCAGTCCACAAATTTCTGCACCCGGTTGGAAATATCCAGCTTGGTGGACAGATTTTTCTTTACATTGGACTTGGTCTTTTCGGCGGATTCTCTGGCCCGCTTGTTGATGAGGATCTGTTCCGCCGCCCGGTCCGCCTCCTGCTTGTTTTCAATGAACCAAACCTGGAGCTGTTCCTTGAAGAAGGCCGTCATAGCCTCCTGAGTGAACTTGGAGTTGACAGACTTCTTGGTCTGATTCTCGAAGCAGCCGATGGTGGAGAAGCAGTTGGTCACCATCACCAGGCTGTCCTGAATATCCTGGAAAATGATCTTGCTCTTGGATTCGATCTCCGCCTTGGTATATTTTCCGCTGTCCTTCAGATACTTATCGAAAGCCGCCGTAAAGCCGAAGCGCACCGCCCGGTCCGGGCTGCCGCCATACTCCAGCCAACTGGAGTTGTGGTAGTATTCGATGCGGCTGACCTTCTTGCTGAAGCAGAAAGATGCGGTGATCTTCAGCTTCATCTCCGGCCGGTTGTCCGCATCGCGGCCCCGGCGCTCCGTTTCCCAGTATACGGGCATGGTGAAGGCGTCATCCCCCACCAGTTCTTCCACATACTGCCGGATGCCGCCGTCATAGCGGAATTCCTCTTCCTCGAACTTCTTGCCCACCTGGTTGCGGAACCGGAAGGTGATGCCTTTGTTTACCACCGCCTGCCGCTTCAGCACATCCCGGTAATATTCTGCCGGAATATTGATGTCCGTAAACACCTTTCGGTCCGGCCGCCACAGAAAGCGGGAGCCGGTCTTGCGGCCCCGATCCGTAGGTTCCTTCTTCAGTCCGCCGATGTTTCTGCCCCGTTCAAAGTGCAGATCATAGCGGAAACCGTCCCGGCGGATGGTGGCGTCAAAAAATTCCGACGCATACTGGGTCGCGCAGGAACCCAGGCCGTTGAGGCCCAGGGAATATTCGTAGTTTTCACCGTTTTCGCCGTACTTGCCGCCGGCGTACAGCTCGCAGAACACCAGTTCCCAGTTGAACCGCTTTTCCCGCTCATTCCAGTCCACTGGGCAGCCGCGGCCAAAGTCCTCCACTTCCACGCTGAGGTCCTCATACCGGGTCACGATGATCAGATCACCGTGGCCTTCCCGGGCCTCGTCAATGGCGTTGGAAAGGATCTCAAACACCGCGTGCTTGCAGCCTTCCAGATCGTCGGATCCGAAAATGACCGCCGGACGCTTGCGCACCCGCTCTTCGCCTTTCAGCATGGAAATACTGGAATTGCCGTATTGCTCCTGTTTTTTCGTAGCCATAATCAATTACCTGCCATAGTTATCCATTTTATCCATTATATTATATCCACTCTTCAACATAAAGTCAACACCAACCCCTTCCGCCCCCACATTTTGTGGTTCATTCCCGCCACATAGTCACTTCCCCGACCATAGTCAAGATAGCAATTACATTTTACAATAATAAAAAAACGTCGGGAGGTACACGGCATGATCACATACGCCCCTTTTTGGAAAACGTTGCAGGCCTCCCGGGAGTCCACCTACACCTTGATCAAAAATTACCGCATCTCCAGTTCCACCCTGGATAAACTGCGGAAAAACAAACCCATCACCACCACGACGCTGAACGATCTGTGCCGCATCCTGAACTGCCGCGTGGAGGATGTCATGACCTACGTCCCCAGCGAAGAGGACCAATCCCTATAAAAGCGATCGCCGCCCGGTCCGGGCGGCGATTTTTTGTTCACAGCATATGGAAAATCGGCTTCCGGCCTTCAAAGGTGCATACATACCCGAAGACATCCTTCAGCAGGCCCAATGCTCTGCCGGCATATTCTCCCACCCGGTCCGGTGTGTGGGCATCGGAACCCACTGTGATGATCCGGCCCCCCAGATCCTTGTACAGCCGCAGATATTCCTCCGTGGGCAGCAGATCGCCGCTGCGGAATACGCCGCTGGTATTGACCTCGATCCCTTTGCCTTTGGCGATCAGCACTTTCAGGATCTCCGCCACCACTTCCCGATGGTCCTTCAGGGGCACCGGCCGGTGGGTCGGATTATGCCGGGCCTTGCTGATGTAAGTCAGATGGCCCAGCACGTCAAATCCGTCGTGGACCCGGACACATTCCAGCACATCCTCCAGATACCGCCGCTCCCCCTCAAATTGGGTCTTGCCTTCCCAATAGGGCCGTTCGTAAACATCCATGCCATCGGCGTAATGGACACTGCCCAGCACAAAATCAAATTCCCGCCACCGCAGGCATTCCTCAAAGCCGGCCCGGTTGTTGGGCAGCATACCGAACTCCATGCCCCGGCGGATCAACACCCCCGGCACCTCCAGGCCGTCATAGGCCGCTCCGTAACTCTCCGGGGTGAACCGATGCTCCGGCACGATCCCCGCCAGGGGATCGTCGTCCACATGGTCCGCGAAACAGATCTCCTGCAATCCGGCGGCCACCGCCGCCCGGGCCATCTGCTCCGGGGTGCCGTGACCATCGTAGGACACGGTGGAATGGATATGAAAATCAAACATGGTCCCGTTCCTCCCAAAACTGCCGGAAGGCCGTGGGCAGCGCCGCCTCGGTCTCGATCTGCTCCGGGGGCATCCACACAATGTCCTCGGCCTGGCCTTCCACTTCCAGATAGTATCCCCGCATTTCCCAGCGGACGTGGGTGAAGATATGGCTCCGTTCCAGGCAGCGGTGCAGGGCCTTGGGCCGCAGCCCCATTTCTTCCAGTTTCGACATGGCTTCTCCGGTTTCCAGCTTTCCTGGCAGGTTCGGAAAGGACCATAAAGAGGCCAAAAGTCCCCGTTTTGGGCGCTTTTGGACCCCAAAAGTACCATTTTGGGCCATGATGAAAAGGGTCAGATCTTCGGTTTTTCTGTCTTTTTTCGGTGAACGGACCGGAAGCATCCCCAGCCGTCCGGCAGCCCGTCCCCGGCAAAATCCGCCGCAGGGGCACTCATCACACCGGGGCGCCCGATCCGGTCCGCAGAGGGTGGCCCCCAGTTCAATAAGGGCCTGGGTGAAATCCCCCGCCCGATCCGGATATACCGCCCCAAGGCGCTGCCGGACCTGCTTTTTATAGGGTTCCGTGTCGATGGGCGTCGGATCATCGGTCAATCGGGCCACAAGCCGCAGTACATTTCCGTCCACCGCCGCCGTTTTTTTGTCGAAAGCAATGGAGCAAATGGCCCCGGCGGTGTATTCTCCGATCCCCGGCAAAGCCAGGACCCGGTCATAATCCTCCGGAAATACCCCATTGTATTCTTCTGCGATCATTTTTGCCGCTTTTTTCAGATTCCGCACCCGGCTGTAATATCCCAGACCCTCCCACAGCTTGTGGAGTTTTTCGTCGTCGCAAGCCGCAAGATCCCGGATCGTGGGTAATTCTGACAGAAAACGGGCATAATATCCCTTCACCGCCTCTACCCGGGTCTGCTGGAGCATGATCTCCGACAGCCAGATCTTATACGGATCCCGGGTCTGCCGCCAGGGCAGATCCCGCTTATGTTCATCATACCAGGGCAGCAGCGCCCCCGGCAAAGCTTCAAAAATATCCACGGAAACACCGCCCTTTCGACCCCATTTTACACCAAAACACCTCCTTCGTCAATGATCCCCTATCCCTTCGTATCAATTTTGAAAAATAAATTGATTTTTTTCAAAAAAAGACTTGCATTTTTCAGAACACTGTGATAGTATATCTAAGCGCTTTGGAGCGCTATGCGCCGATAGCTCAGTTGGATAGAGTGACTGACTACGAATCAGTAGGTCGGGGGTTCGAGTCCCTTTCGGCGTACCATAACGAGTGTTCATAACGGATTTGACCGTTGTGGACACTCGTTTTTTTTCGTCAGTGGATCGCGCCGTCGCAATCCGATGCTCGTTATAGTACAGGTCAGTAATTCCCGTTTCGACACCCTTTGCGCGCCGATGCATGGCATTTTGTGAATGTTTTATTAACTTTTTAAAATAGTTGCATCTTTCTGTGCAACTTTTTACGTATTTGGCCCTACTTGTAGAAGAACACTTTGTTCTTACTACTTGAAAGGGTGAAAAAATGAATGTACAATAAGCGATGTACAGGTGTATTACTTATTCAAAAATCAGAGGATGCACCACAATGGGTAAAATGGATCCACGAATCTGCCGGAATATTTCACTGTTTGGAATGCCTCCAACTGGACGGATGCTGGTTTGCAAGGGATCACGCGCCTATTTGGCCACATCACGAGAAGTGCCATTGCAGATTGGAAGCTATCGATTACCTGGTAGTTTTCATGAATGCGTCTGCCTACAGCGATTACAGAAAGTTTGATCCATATCTGTTTAACACCAACGGTTTTCAAACACACAACAAAGAGAAACTCTTTCTGGAATGGGGATATACTGTTGAGGACGCACGATGGTTGCAGGCGGAAACAGAGCGGCAAGCAAGAGAAAAATATATTGCGGGTGAATACACCTTGGGTAAATTAAACTGGAACGGTCAGAGAATTAGCATTCGCATAACGATTCCCAAAAAAGATGGATCGGGCGAGGCTTCCTTTATCACCGGTTGGATGGTAGAACCGAATGGAAAACTGAGATTGACAACACCTTATGGAGGTAAGTAAAATGCAGGAAATGGACAATGTGCAAGTAATTGTGGAAAAAGAAAAGTACGCCAGAGATGGTGTTCATAAGGGTATGTTTGGTTGGATTTGCTATCCAAAATGTGTGGAAGGATGCTGGTTAGTCAATTTCCCTCAATGCGGCGATAAAGATGATATTGCCGAAATCAGCATTGAGGAAGAGGACTTGAAAGTTGTGGAAATCCTTGATGCGCAAATGAATGAGAAAATCAAAGCAAAGTTTGACAGCGCCGGGAATACAGCAAAGGCGTTCACCGATACATCGGACGATATCTCCGGATATTTGGTTTAGCGGTTTTGTTGTGATCGTCCGTTCTTTGAGTCCGTTATGAACACCCGTACCAAATCAGCACGATGGTTTTGATACGAAACCATCGTGCTTTTGCTTTGAATTCTTTACAAATATATGATATAATCTGTTCAACAAACTTGAATTTGACGGAGGGGTATTAACATTACTATTGAGATCCCTAGAAAAGATAAAGCCGGTACGGTAACCTTTGTCAGCGGTTGGATGGTAGAACCGAATGGAAAAGTAAAACTGAACACACCATACGGAGGTAAATGATATGAAAGAAATGGATTGCGTTGAAGTAACCGTTGAAAAAGAGCGATACATCAAGAACGGTGTTCATCAAGGGATGCAGGGATGGATTTGCGATCCCCGCAATATCGACGATTCATGGCTCGTAAACTTTCCCCAATGCGGAGAAAAGCGTGACATTGCAACAATCGCGGTGAAAGAAAAAGATCTTAAGCAGATTCCTGTTATGGATGCCGCTGTCAACGAACAAATCAAAGCAAAGTTTGACAGCGCCGGGAATACAGCAAAGGCGTTCACCGATACATCGGACGATATCTCCGGATATTTGGTTTAGCGGTTTTGTTGTGATCGTCCGTTCTTTGAGTCCGTTATGAGCACTCGTACCATTAAAGGGACTCGAACGATTAAATGCAACACGGGCGAGCGTTGCTGCCGACGGCTCGACGGAGGCAAACATCTATGCTCTTTCGCTTCTGCGAAAGAACATGCAAACAAGTCCCTTTCGGCGTACCGATACCCCCCGGAAATCTCAGGAATTTCCGGGGGGGCTTTTTTGGTGCTTTTGCGGCGTGGGGTTACCGGATCCGGTCAGGGGCGCTGCGGCGGTAATTCCGGGCGGAGGTGCCGGTGACATCCTTAAACACTCTGGAAAAGTGGACATAGTCCGGGAAACCCACGGCGTAAGCAATATCCGTGATCCGCATATCGCTTTCCAGCAGAAGGCGCTGGGCATGGCGGATCCGCTGGACGCGGATATACTCAGCCAGGCCGCACCCCAGGTAACTGGCGGACAATTCGTACAGCTTGGACCGGCCGATGTGGAACGCTTCGCACAGATCATCCACGGTGATGCTTTGGGTCAGGTGATTTTCGATGTAATGGTCCAGTTGCCGGATAAACTCGGATTTGCTGTGTTCCACCCAGCGGTTGGTCATCATAAAGGTGGTGATGGCCTGCAGTACCGTGATCACGGCCCCCAGCTCCTGGGCGGAGCGGACCGGAATGCGGTCGATCTCCCGGGCGTACTGGGGGTAGGTCTTATGCAGGTGACTGCGGACCGGTTCGCGGTCTTCCTTGGGAATGATCTGGCCGAACATGACATAGGCCAGGATGCCGCTCTTATCCGTGATGGGCAC
This sequence comes from Oscillospiraceae bacterium, assembly GCA_015068175.1. Next base: position 11,503 of record SVLA01000023.1, on the reverse strand, counting down.
CACCACTTCCGTCAGTCCCGCATGGCACCGGTAGATCACCAGGCCCTTGGTCCGGGCGCATTGGATACAGCCGTTCTTATCGCTGGCAGAGCAGCCCTCTTCGCCCTCCGGCGTATTGCGCAGCAGTTCGCAGAAAGGCTCCCGCTTCTGGGGATAGGCCAGCAATTCCCGGAATTCCGCGTCGAAAATAACGATACGGATCTTGGTAAGGATATGAAAATCCCGCATCAACTGTTGCAATCTGGTGGTATTGAGCTGCAGCATGGGTCTCCTCCCTCTCCGCCGGCAGGGGCGGATCTGTATGTGAATTTGAGTCTCGTTTTTTGAAGGGTCGCGGTAACGGTCCTATTTTGCAAAATCGTCATCATTCACGGACGAATACACAATATTTCGGACGAATTATCCTATTAACAAAAACCCCTTTGATATATACTGAAAGTTGGTAAAATAAGGAGTTTTCCTGGTAATCAAAAAGGAGGAACGTTATATGATTAGTCTTGGTGTGGATATTGGCGGAACCGGCTGTAAATGCGTTGCCTTCCGGGACAACGGCACACAGATCGCGATCGCCTACAAGGAATATCCCTTGGCCGCAGGTCAGGTAAACCTGCCGCCGGATATTCTGTCCTCCTCCGTTTTTGAGGTCATTGCCCGCTGCGTCCAACAGCTTCCGGACAAGAAGGAAGTGGCCGCCATCACGGTGTCCTCCTTCGGTGAGTCCTTTGTTGCTGTGGATAAGGACGGCAAGGCCCTGACGGATATTCTGCTGTACTTCGGCAATACGGAAAGCGAAGAATTCTCCCAGCTTGTCCAAAAGATCGGCGAAGAACCCTTCATGCGCATCGCCCGCATTCTGCCCGATGCATCCTATTCTCTGTCCAAAATGCTCTACACCAACCATGTGGCGGAGCGGCCCGTTTGGAAATTCCTCTTCATCGCCGGCTATGTCTGCTATGAGCTGACCGGCAAAGCCTGCGCGGATATTTCCCTGGCCTGCCGGAGCCTGCTGTACGATGTGGAACACCGCTGCTGGTCCGCAGAACTGGTGGCGCAGTGCGGCATCGATCCACAAACCCTGCCCGAAGTGCTGCCCACCGGCGGCAAGGTCAGCACGCTGCTGCCCGAGGTGGCGGCCAAGCTGGGTCTGGCGGAGGACGTGTTGGTGGTCATCGGCTCCCACGACCAGATCGTCAACGCCCTGGGCGCCGGCGTTCATGCCGTGGGTGACGCGGTGGATACCTCCGGCACCTGCGAGTGCATCACGCCTTTGTTTGCGGCCATGCCCGAAACGCTGGACTTCCAGAAGAACAACTACGCCTGCGTCCCCTATCTGGAGGACCGGGGCTTCGTTACTTACGCTTACAACATTTCCGCCGGCAGCGTGGTGCGCTGGTACCGGGATGCGCTGGCCTATCACCTGAAGGACGGTGACAAGAGCGCTTACGATGTTCTGAACGAGCAATGTCCCAAGGCTCCCACGGACCTGCTGGTCCTGCCCTTCCTGCAGGGCATGGGCGGCACCCCCGATGTGGATCCCCACGCCACCGGTGTCATCGTGGGCCTGACCACCCAGACCCGTCTGCCCGATCTGTACCGGGCGGTGCTGGAGGGCATCACCTATGAGATGCGCTACAACCAGGAGTGCCTGGGGGAAGGCGGCGTTCAGTTCCGGCGGCTTTATGCCTGCGGCGGCGGCGCGAAATCCCCCGTTTGGCTGCAGATCAAGGCCGACGTTCTGGGCTGTGAGATCGTCCCCGTGAAGGCCGACGAGACCGGCGCCATGGGTAGCGCCATCCTGGGCATTGCCGCCGTCACCGGTGAGAGCTGCTTTGCCATTGCGGAGCGGTTCTGGCAGTACGGCGATGTGATCCGTCCCGATCCCGAACATCAAAAGATCTACGATCGGAAATATCAACAGTACAAGACCCTGCGGGGGCTGTACATGGAACAAAAGAAGGGCTGAACTATGAAAAAAGCAGTAATGTACGGCGGCGGCAACATCGGCCGCGGCTTCATCGGCGCACTTCTGAGCCAGTCCGGCTACGAAGTGACCTTTATCGACGTGGCGGAGCCGGTGATCCGCCATCTGCAGGAGCATGGGCGCTATCCCATCCGGATCGTGTCCACCGAAGGCCACCAGGATGTGTGGGTGGAGCACGTCACCGCCGCCAACGGCAATCTGCCGGAGGCTGTGGATGCCATCGCAGAGTGTGACATCATGGCCACCGCCGTGGGCGCCCGGATCCTGAAGTTCATCGTGCCCAACATCGTGGCCGGTCTGCGCAAGCGTTGGGCCATGAACAAGGGCCCCCTGAACATCATTATATGCGAAAATCTCAATGATGCAAACAAAATTCTTGAAGGAATGCTGAAAGATCAGCTTTCCGAGGAAGAAAAGGTCCGTTTTGACGAGACCGTGGGCCTGGTGGAGGCTTCCATCGGCCGGATGGTGCCCGTACAGACCGAGGAGATGAAGGACGGCGAACCCATGCGGGTCTGCGTGGAGTCCTACGGTTTCCTGCCGGTGGACAAGGCCGCATTCAAGGGCCAGATCCCCGAGATCAAGAACATGGTCCCCTTCGAGCCTTTCGATTTTTACATCAAGCGCAAGCTCTTCATTCACAACATGGGCCACGCCACCTGCGCCTATCTGGGCGATCTGCTGGGCCTGGAATACATTTATGAGGCCATTGCGGTGCCGGAGATCCGGATCCTGGTGCAGAACGCCATGCAGGAAAGCGCAATGGCACTGTCCGGGCACTACGGCGTGCCTATGGCCGGCCTGCAGGCGCATATCACCGACCTGCTGTACCGCTTCACCAACAAGGCGCTGAAGGACACCTGCCAGCGGGTGGGCGGCGACCCCGCCCGGAAGCTGAGTCCGGCGGACCGCCTCATCGGTTCTTCCCTGCTGGCCCTGGAAGAGGGCATCGCCCCGGCTTACATCACCGTAGGCGCCGCAGCGGGTCTGCACCGCTATCTGAAGGAGAATGGCGGCCAGCAGAGTCCCGAAGCGGCCCAGGCCGTTTTGGCGGAAGTGGCCGGTCTGGCCCAGGACCACGAGCTGTCCCGACGGATCCTGCATTACTACGGCATGATCCTGGACGGCTGCAGTCTGGCCGCCCTGGTGGCCGAAGCCGACAAGCAGAAGCATGACAGCATGAATGCTGTAGTTTAAGGAGGTCATTTTATGAGCAACAATCCCTACATCGGTCACGCCAGCCAGCTTTGCGGCGTGGAGGAAGTCCGTCTGGTGGGCGGCAAGGGCGACGGCGTACGGCTGCTGCTGCTTCGGAATGCTGCGGGCCTGGAAATGACCGTCTGCGCCGATCGCTGCGCCGACATTTACCGGCTGATCTTCAAGGGGCAGAATATGGGTTATTTCTCCCCCACCGGCTATGTGGCCCCGGCATTTTACGACGAACCCGGCGCCGGCTTCCTGAAGAGCTTCACCGCCGGTTTCCTGACCACCTGCGGCCTGACCGCCGTGGGCAGTCCCTGCACCGACGACGGCGAAGAACTGCCGCTGCACGGCACCATCGGCAACGTCCCCTGCGAGCGGATCTGGTGGGACGAGGATGAGGAACATCTGTACATCCACGCCTGCATCAACGACGGCCGGATCTTCTCCCACAAGCTGTACCTGAAGCGGACCATCACCTGCGGCAAGTTCACCAATGAGATCCGCATCACCGATACCATCGAAAACCAGGGCGACGCCACCACCCCGCTGATGCTGCTGTATCACATGAACATGGGCTATCCCCTGCTGTCCGAAAATGCCCAGGTGGAGATCCCCTCCGTTTCCGTGGATCCCCGGGACGCCCATGCCGCCGAAGGCATCGACACCTGGAGCCAAATGCTGCCTCCCACCCCCTGCTTCCAGGAGCAGTGCTACTTCCATCACTTTGAAAATGAAGGCATGGCCTCCATTTACAATCCCGACATCAACAAGGGTCTGACCATCCGCTTCGACGCCAACAGCCTGACCCACTTCACCCAGTGGAAGATGATGGGCTGCCGGGACTATGTCCTGGGCCTGGAGCCGGGCAACTGTGACCCCAGCGGCCGGGATGTCATGCGCCGCAAGGGCGAACTGAAGTTCCTGGAGCCCGGTCAGAAGATCACTTACGAAGTCAATGTAACACTTTTTGAAAAATAAGGAGAGAACAAATCATGCCTATCATTACCGGTCGCAAAAATGTTCTGGCGGTCTACGAAGAAGCCGCCAGGAAGGGCTGGGTCATCCCCTGCATGTGCAGCGAGAACCTGACCACCACCGAAGCCATCCTCACCGCCGCCAGCGAATTCGCCACCGAGAAGGGCTATGAGCGGGTGCCCGTGACTCTGGCCATCACCAACCAGTACGATCACCGCAGCCAGTCCGTCAACTATACCAACACCCGCCGCTGGGACATTGGTCTGAAGCTGTTCCGGGCCAGCATCGAGATCCTGGCGGAAGCCTTCCCCAACGTGGACATCCTGATCCACCTGGATCACGCCCAGCACGACAGCGATGCCGAGATGCTGGACAGCGATCTGAGCATGTTCTCCTCCGTGATGTATGACGCCTCTTCCCTGCCCATGGAAGAGAATATCGCCAAGACCCGGGCCTATGTCCAGCGCAAGGGTGACGAGCTGCTGATCGAGGGCGCCTGCGACGAGATCGTGGATGCCACCGGTGAGGCCCGCTGTGAGATCACCTCCGCAGACAAGTGCGAGCGCTACAAGAACGAGACCGGAGTGGACATCGTGGTAGCCAACCTGGGCACCGAGCATCGCGCCTCCGGCCAGGACCTGCATTACTACTACGACGCCGCCCGGGCCATCAAGGACCGAATCGGACCCCGGATTTGCCTGCATGGCACTTCCTCCGTGTCCAACGATCAGATCAGGGAACTGTTCGGCGACGGCATCTGCAAGGTCAACATCTGGACCGCCCTGGAGCGCGACGCTTCCCCCGCTCTGCTGGAGTGGATGGTGAAGAACGCCGCCAAGGTCGGCGGCCCCAAGATGGCCCAGAAGCTGGTGGATGAAGGCTACCTGACCGGCCACAGCGGCGACCGTGCTTCCCTGCAGCATTTCACCACCGTCGCCCGTCAGGACGTGGTGTTCGCCGAAATGAAGCGGATCGCCCGGGGCTACCTGGATCTGTGGTACCGCTGATCCCATGATAACAAACCCCCGCAAAGGCCAAAGCCTTTGCGGGGGACTTTTTATTGGGTAACGGATTGGGTCTCCTCTTTCTGGGCGATGGTCAGGCGGTTATGCAGGACCAGGCGGGCGCCGTTGCAGGTATAGGACACACCATTGTAGCGCATCATGTTGGTCACATGGGCGGAGCCATCCCACAGCTCCAGCATCGGGGAACCTGAGCCGACATTGTCGGCGCCTACATTGAACACCGTCACATCACCGCCGCTGGAAAGGAAGGTCTTGACGCCGTAAGCGAAGGAATTGAAGACCGTCTGCCCCTGCGCCCCCTTCTGGACCCGGATAAACACCGATGTCTGCCGCAGAATGGGGTCAAAGACCAGTTCAAACACCTGGGCCTCCGGCACAGAAGTCACATACTGCTGGGATACGCCCATACGGCAGAAGGTATTGCCGTTTTGCAGGCAGCCTTCCACCAGGCCGTCCCGGCCGCCAACGTACATGGCGTTGTTCACGCAGCTTCCCACGAAACGTTTGATGATATGGCGGTCACAGGTTTTGAAGTCGATGCCGTAATAGCCGCCGGTGATGGCCACATTGATGGCATAGACCCCGGCGCCTTTACCGCGGACGGTGTAAGCGCTGCATTGGATGGAACCGCCGGTGGCGGCGGCCGTGATATTGTCCGGGTACAGAAAACGCACCCCGCGGATGCCGGCATTGTCGCCGTCCAGGGTGACCAGGGCCTTCGACAGGGCCGCATCCACCGCGTTGGAATATGTGGTGGGGCAGACCAGGAACAAGGTGCCGTCGCTGTTCATGCTCTGTTCCCGCTGAGCCACAGAGGACGCGCCCCGCAGTTCCACACCGGCAGGGACGGTGACGGGCGCATCCAGCCGATACAGACCGGCCGGCACATAGACGATACCGCCGCTTTCCGCCATGGAATCCAGGGCCTCCTGAAGGGCCTGGCTCACGTCGGTCTTGCCCCCTTCCTCCAATACCGCCACCGTCAGCAGCGGGTTGGGTTTTTCCGGCGCGCGATGGGGTACCGGCGCAAATTCATCGGGATCCGTATCGTCGATGAGGATGTCGCCGGAGAAACTGCCCTCCAGCGTCACACCGGCCAGGCGGAACTGGCCGCCGGTGTTATTGATCAATGATTGGTCGCCGGAAAGGACACTCCTGGCGATCACCGTACCCCAGCGGTCATCCATATTGTCCGCCAGCAGGGCGGTACCGCAATTTGTCACATGGGCATCGTAGATAGAGCCGGCGAACTGGATCCGTTTGCCCGTAACGATGTGGATACCGGTTTTGAAATCCGACAGGCGGATATGGGCAAACTGGGTCCATTCCAGGTCCCCCAGTTTCAGGCCCGTGGCATTTTCCCGGGTGTAGGCCGCCAGTTCGCTCCGCTTGGGCGGGGCAAATGCTTCCGGCGCATCGGCCCAATAATCCGGGGTAAAGGCCACATCCTTCCATGTACCCACGTCGGCCTGGTTATAGACCTCCGCGCCCAGGCACAAAACCGTGCCTTTGACGTTTTCAACGGTCATCATTTCGTGGGGCGTACCCTCCTGAACGCAGGCGCCGATGCCCTTGTAGGAATTGAGCAGGGTGCAGTTGACAATGGACTGGAGCATATAGCCGTCACCCAGGCCGTTGACATAGAAGGTGAAGGGATAGGGCTGCACATTCTCCAGGGACTGGTTGGGATAATAGACCGTCAGACCCATGACGCCGGCGCTGCCGGAGATATTGATGGAGCCGGACTTATAATTTTCATCCACAGCCGGAATATCCATCAGCAATACGGTGCCGTACTCCGTGCCCACATCCGGGTCCTGCCAGTCGCCACGCAGCGTTACGAAGGCCGGCACATTCAGCGCCCGGGTAATGCGGTATTGACCGGCGGGGAGCCACACGGTGCCGCCGTCCATCTTCCGGGCATCATTCAGCGCCCGCTGGATGCCGATGGAGCTGTCCTCTTTGCCCGTGGGGTCCACATCGTAATGCGCCGGATCCACAATGATATCCGCCACCACCACGTCGTCCGTATCATAAAGGGTATGAATGACCCAAGGTCCATTACCTTCATAGGTAATGGACTCGGATTGGGTCGGTATCGGGTCATTCGTCTCCTGGCAGCCGGCCAGCATGGCAGCCACCAGCGCTAAAACGAAAAACAGTGTTTTTTTCATACGCTGCCCCTCTGCCGGCAAAGATAATTACTTGCAGCCGGAGTTGGGGTAGTCCATGCTCAGCAGGTACAGCGGTTCTTCGTCTTCCTCGATGGCGGGGAAACGGCCCGTGGGCTCGTAGAAGCGGTTGTCGATGCGGTCGTCATTGACCTTGGACACTTCGCCAACCAGGACCTTGCCTTTGCCAACCTCGCCCCAGAAGGCATGGTAGACACCGGTATGCAGGGTGATGCTCTCGCCGGGGTAAACGGTGACTTCGGAGCCGGCGGGGACATAATAGTTGCGGCCGTCCTTGCTGACCAGCACGGGGGTATCGGCCTTATCCTCATCCTCGGTGGAGTTATACAGCTTGACGATCAGGTTGCCGCCGCCGCGGTTGATGATGTCTTCCATCTTCTTGCGGTGGAAGTGGTAAGGCGTGACCTGGCCCTCTTCCACGATCAGCAGCTTCTCGGCATAGGGCTTGGTATACTTGGGGTCCTGGTAGCTGCCGTTGCGGATGGTGATCATCAGCAGGCCGACCTTGGCGAAATCGCCGCTGCCGAAGTCGGTAATATCCCAGCCCAGCAGGTTGTCGCGGATCTCGTCATACTCTTCGCCCTTGTCAGCCCAGTCCTTTGCATTCCAGTAAACAAAGGGAGGCAGCAGGAAATTCATCTTCGCCGCAAAGTCAACGGCGTCTTTCATGATCTTATTGATTTCAGAACGCTTCATAATCTTGTTCCTTTCAAATAAATAGTAATTAGCCCTTCACCGCACCGATCATGATGCCGTGAATGAAATACTTCTGGAAGAAGGGGTACACCGCCAGGATGGGGGCGATGGAGATCAGCATGCTGGCCAACTGGGTGGACATTCCGGTGGCACCGGTGAGCTGCTGACCGATCTGCGCGGCATCGCCGGCATATTCCTGAGCCATTCTGATCAGGTAATCCGCTCTCTGGGCGGTACCGGCGAACAAATAGGCCAAGGTATCATAGTCGTGGGTATTGGGCATGTACAGCAGGTTGTCCATCCAGGAGTTCCAGTGACCAACGGCCAGGAACACGCAGATGGCGGCAATGACCGGCTTGGACAGGGGCAGGATGATCTGGAAGAAGATCCGGAAATAGCCGGCGCCGTCCAGCATGGCCGATTCCTCCAGGCTCGGATGGAGTTCCCGGAAACTGGCCATGAAGATCAACGTGTAATACACGCTGAACATACCGGGGATGACATAGACCCAGAAATTATTGAGCAGATCCAGGTCCTTCAGCAGGATGTAAGTAGGCACCATGCCGCCGCCGAAGTACATGGGGATCATCAGATACACCAGGTAGCCGTTACGGAACCGCAGATTTGCCTTGGACATGCCGTAAGCGAATGCGGAGGTGACCAGCACCGTCAAACCGGTGCCCAGTACGGTACGGGCCACGCTGACCACGGCCGCAGGCAGAACATTTTCATCATCCAGAGCCGCCTTGAAATTCTCCAGAGAGAACACACGGGGCCAGAAATAAATACCGGGGTAAGTGGCGTCCACGCCGTCATTGAAAGCCAGCACCACGCAGTAATAGAAGGGGTAGACCATGACAAGGATCAGGATGGTAACAATGGTAAAGTTCACGATACCGAAGATCCGGTCACCCAAACTCATTCTGATCTTATTCGGATTTTTAGCCATTTGGATACCTCCCTCAGAACATACCGCGTTTGGTGATGGATTTAACGACCTTATTGCCCACGACCAGCAGGATCAGGGACGTGATGCTGGTCACCAGGCTGGCTGCGGTGGAATAACCGTAGTCCAGTTCCTGCATACCCTTGCGGTAGATCAGGGTCTGCAAAATATCAGATGCTTCCGCATTGCCGGCGTTGCCCAGCAAGTAAGAAATATCGAAGTTGCCGCCGATGATGCCGGGGATCTGCAGAATGAACAGCAGCGTGACCGTGCCGGAGATGGCGGGCCAGGTGATGTAGCAGATCTTCTTGAAGCGGCTGGCACCGTCGATGGTGGCCGCCTCGTACTGCTCCTGGTCCACGCTGGCAATGGCCGCCAGGAAGATGATGGTGTTAAAGCCGATATTCTTCCAGCACTCCGAGATCAGCGTGATGGGCCAGAAATACTCATCTTCAGACAGGAATGTGATGGGTTTGTCGATCACGCCCAGGCTCTGCAGCAAGGGATTGACCCAGCCCACGGAGGGAGACAGCCACAACTGCAGCATGGTACACACCACAGCCCAGGAGATGAAGTAGGGGAAATAACTGACCGTCTGGTAGACCCGCTTGATCTTGGAACTGCGGATCTCATTGAACATCAGCGCCAGGAAGATGGGCAGCGGGAACAGCAGGAAAATACGGAAGAACGACATGCCTACGGAGTTCCATAGGCTGCGTTCAAAGAAGGGGTCTTCAAACAGGCGGATAAAATGCTTAAACTGGACCCATTCGCTGCCAAACACACCCAGACGGGGATTATACTCCTTAAACGCCAGGATGATGCCGTACATGGGGAAATAGGAGAAAATCAGGATCACGATCATCGCCGGCAGCATCAGCGCATGCAGTTCCCACTGGGCGCTGAATTTCGGCTTGCGATGAATGGCATTTGCGGGGGTTTTATTTTTCATGTTTCAGGGCACAACCTTTCACATTGGAAGATCCAGGCAAGGACATAGGTTTTCTTGCCGGAACGATGTTAAAGTGCTGGGATCATTGGATGATCAGATCGCCGTCGGACCAACCAAAGCCTTCCGGATCAAAGAAGTAGGTGGTGGACTCATTGGCATGGCTGTCCTGCCAGGTGGTGGTGTCAACGTCCACAACCAGCATAACGGAGACCAGCAGGTTTCCGCCGGCAGGATTCACATCGCCGTTAAAGTAGCAATCGCAGGGCCAATCGCTGTAGAGGATGGCATCGGAACCGCGGAAGATGCGGTACTCGGTGTCAGAGAAGCGGCAGAAAATGACGCAGTCGTCGTTCAGGTCGTACAGCGTCTCGTTGACACCGTCGTTGGTATAGAGCTGGTCAGGGGCGCCCATATGGGTGTTGTCATAAGTACGGACAGCCCAGGCGGCAGTATCGCCGTTGATCCAGGCGATGGGACTCAGGGTGCAGGTTTCGCCCTCCTTGGCGAAGGCATAGACCATGCCGGTGCGGATCTCGACTTCGCTGGTGTAGGCAATCTCACCAATGTAGCCGTTGTCCGCCAGGATCTTGGCAGTACCGGCCTCAGCATCCACGATGCCCACGGCGCAGAAGCCGCTGTCGGCCAGTTCGGGGGGTGCGGGAGGATCGGTGGGCTTGGGCTCAGTGGGCTTGGGCTCAGTGGGACCTTCGATGATGATGTCATCGGTGGGATCAGTAGGCGCATTGGTAGGAGCGTTGGTGGGGGCGTTGGTGGGGGCGTTGGTGGGATTGCCGGCAGCAGGCTGACAAGCAGCCAGGGTCAGCAGCAGGGCCAAAGTCAGAGCGATAGCAATAATCTTTTTCATAATGATTCTCCCATATTCAGAGTTTGTTTTAAGAATTACTCAATGAACAGGTCACCGTCAGACCAGCCGAAGCCTTCGGGATCGAAGTAGAAGGTGGTGGCTTCGTTGGCGTACTTGCCGCCCTGGGCGGGATCGCAGGTAACCAGGATCACGCTGGTGGTGCCGCCGTCGATGGCATCACCGATCATGCCGCTCACAGCGGGAGGGATCACGTTGAAGTACATCCAGCAGGGCCAGTCACTGTACTGGATGGCATCGGAACCGCGGAAGATGCGGTACTCGGTCTCGGAGAAGCGGCAGAAAATGACGCAGTCTTCGGTCAGGGAGTACATATAGCCATTGGTGCCGTCGTGAGTATAAAGCTGGTCGGGCGTACCCAGTGCGGAATTATCCCACAGTCTGGGATTCCAGGGACCCATGCCGGTGTTGATGAAGATGACGGGGGTGAGCTGGTACACGTCGCCGTTCTTGGCAAACTCATACAGTTCGCCGGGGATCAGCTCTTCAGCGGCGCTGTAGGCGATCTCCGCCACAAAGCCATTGTCCGCCAGGACCTTGGCCGTACCGGCTTCGGCGTCCACGATGCCCACGGCGCAGATGCCGTTGGCAGGCATTTCGGTGGGTGCGGGAGGATCGGTGGGCGCGGGTTCCGTGGGCTTGGGCTCGGT
>SVLA01000022.1 GCA_015068175.1 Oscillospiraceae bacterium | reverse complement strand
CTTTGACCGCCGGGCCTTTCTCTTCCATCGACTTCTTCAGGAATACCCAGGAAGAAGCCACTTCCGGTTTGCTGGGGCCGGCCTCTGTAAACTGAGCCTCCGGCAGATAGTCGTAAGTATCATTGGAGATCACGGGCGGCGGGAACATGCCAAACTCAAACTCCATCTCCGTATTGCTCAGCAAATAGGGCAGCGATGCCATGAGTCCTTCCATAATGGCCACCTGGCCATCGTTCCACAGCGGCTCATAATCGGTGTATTCGTACCCTTCCTGGAGGATGGGGCTATTGGCGGTATCGTACTTCCGTTTCACCTGCCGCCAGATGTCCATAGCATATTCGTTTTTGGTAGGGTCATAAATGCCTTCTTTCACGGCCCGGACACGTTCGGCCATGTCCTGCATCCCATCGCCGTTGTAATCCAGCTTCGCCAAATTCAACTGTGCATAGACCGGCCCCAACGAGAACTGGGTATCCCAGTTCTGCAAATCGGCGTTGGTATTGATATAGTTGGGCGCAAAGGGAATATAGCCGGCATCCTTAATGATCTGGCAGCATGTAAACAGCTCTTCCCAGGTCTTTGGGATCTCCAGCTCCAGTTCCTCAAAGATCTCCTTGTTGTAGTAATAGGCCGTTGGAGAACCGCAGTCCAGTGTATAAGGTACCGCCACGATCTGATCCTTGGTGTTCTTGATCACAATGCTGGACCACAGATAACTGGGCCATTGATCCGCCCAGCGGTCATGCCCCTTCTCCCCTTCCGGGATGTAGGGATTGCCTGTTTCCAGTTCATCCGAAATATCGATAAACCAACCGCTGTCGCCAAACAGCTCAGCACCGGCAAGGTTCGTGGCAATATCCATCTGGGTACCGGCCGCCAACCGCGGCAGCATCCATTGATTCAGACTGGCCACATAGTCACCGCCGGTGGTGGGGCTGGTCTTATCCAATACCACCGTCACATTGGGATGCATGGTCATAAACTTGGCGATCAGTGCCCGGGTGGAGTTAAAGACCATGGGCGCATCCTCCGTGGGCACCTCGTTGTCGCTGGGTGCATATTCACCCAGATTCACAATAATCGTCACCGGCTGACCGTTGTTGATCAGAGGAACACCGTAGGTTTGAGCCGCCAGTTCCGCTTCAGACAATTCTCCCTGGGGCGTCGTGGGATCACCGCCAGGCTGTTGGGGATCGCAGGCTGTCATGGTCAGCAACATCGCCAGCAGCAAAACGGCCGCGGTACATTTTTTCAGATATTTCATGGGTCTACCATCCTTTCCATGAATGGACGTGGGAACTTACTTTCCGCTTTTCTTTTTCTTCAGGATCAGGAATGCCGCCACAGCACCGCCTGCCACGATGACCACCGGAACGATCCACCAGGGGATACCGCCGGAAGGCTGTTCCGGGTCCGCAGGATCCGGCACCGTAGCCTGCGGATCCGTTGCCGCAGGGACCGTGGGTGCCGCAGTAGCATCGGGCACGGTTGGATCCGTGGGCGCAACAGTAGGATCTGTGGGCACGACGGTGGGATCCGTGGGGGCGACGGTGGGATCTGTGGGGGCAACGGTGGGATCCGTGGGCGCAACGGTGGGTTCAGGATCGGTAGGCTTGGGATCAGTAGGCTTGGGATCAGTAGGCTTGGGATCAGTAGGCTTGGGATCAGTAGGCTTGGGATCGGTGGGTTTTGCTGCCTCATCCGCCTTCACCGGAACGCCGTTGATCTTATTGATCCGCCACTGGATCTCCTGGCTGGAATCTTTGCAGGACACGCCCATGTAGAAATACACTTCGCCCTTCTGCATCATTTTTGTAAATGCCAGGTTGAAATCAGATCCGCCGTAACCAACAAAGTTCACCACTTCGCCGTTGACGATATAGTCATAAACGCCGTCGTCGCCCATCTTGATCTGAACCGTAAAGGTCATCTCCATATCACCGGGGCACTCATAGGCCGCCAGGGTATTTCCGTAGAAGTTGTTCATCAACTGGGTAACTTCAAATGCGGTATGGGTCTCCATGGGACGGATCAGCGTCACAATACCCTGGGACTTGCCGGCGCTCTTAATATTAAAATACTGGTCCGGCTTATTAAGCAGGCACAGCGAGATCCAGCTATCACAGCCGGTACCCAGCGTGTTGTAGTAGTCGGCCCGCTTGATCACGGTGAATTCCACGCTGAAATCATTAATATCCACCGGCAAAGCATACATGACACCGGAATTCGTTCCGCCGGCTGTATATTCACCGCCCGTGTATGTAATGGTCAGGCCGTCATCACCCATGACCACCTCGGCCGGGGTCGGCGTGCCGTCAATATCATTGCCATCCATGGCCACCCAATCGTCAGTACCCTGGATGGGATTCCAGTAACCGTCCGCAAAGGCAGCGGTCCCCACAGCAGCCATCAGCAGAGCCATGCTGAGCAGGATCATCATTGTGCGTGTCATCGTCTGTCTCATAATTCCATTCTCCTTCATCTTATTCAGGCGTTTCGGCCTGGATTTTACTGTATTGCCACAATGTTAGCGCTAACACTATTTTTCAAAGAGAACGGCAAGCCGTTCTCCGCATATTTCGTTAACGAAAAATGTTTGCGCTAACATTTTATGGTATTTTTATTATAGCGCAAAGATTCCTCATTTTCAATTCCCAATATATCCAAATTTACCCCCGATGGATTGTGGAATCTGCCCAACTGGATCAGATTGTCAAAAAATGGTATTGCAATAGAATATGATGTTCATTATAATAAATAAAACAAGTTATTCAGGAGGATGAACATGGCAACTTTGCAAGATGTAGCAACCTTGTCCGGTGTTTCCGCCATGACTGTTTCCCGTGTGGTAAACAACAAGCCGGGGGTATCCTCAAAAACCGTTGCCAAGGTGGAGGCCGCCATCCGCAAGCTAAATTATCGCCCCAATCTGGTAGCGCGAAGTCTGGCCACCAATCGTGCCAATTCTATCGGCGTTCTGTTTTCCAGACTGGAAAATCCCCTATACTCGGTTATGGTTTCCGGCATTGTTCAAACCGCCGCCGATTACGGCTTGGACGTGATTCTCGGCAACGGCCATGATATGAACAGTTTGATCAAAAGCGCCAATATCCTGATCAGCAAGAAGATCGACGGTCTGATTGTCCTGCCGATGGAAGTCAATCTTCACGGCATCGAGGCCGGCCCCGATGACACCCGTCACTTTTACGCCGAACTGGAGGAGATCCTTGCCGGCATGACACCCTCTCCCCTGCCCACGATCCTTCTGGAAAACTGCCGCATCCATGGTATCTCCGGCCGGGTACTGGTGGACTATCGCGGCGGTGCGGAGATGGCCGTTCAGCATCTGGTGAACAACGGACACAAAAAAATAGGTATGATCTGTCATAAAGAACGCAATGCCGGCATCTGGTATGAGCGTTACCAAGGTTTTCTCCACGCCATGGCGGACAACGGCTGCCCCGTTGAGCAAAAGTACATTGCCGATTGTTCCCTTTCCATTCCCAGCGCCTTTGAGGCCGCCGCCGCTTTGCTCCGCAAGCCGGACCGTCCTACTGCTCTTTATTGCGCCAATGACGAAATGGCCGTCGGTGCCCTGAATGCGGCAGCAGCCTGCGGGCTGCGTGTACCGGAGGATCTGTCCATCATTGGCCACGACGGCAGTCTGTACAGCGAAACTACTTATCCCCGGCTGACAACCGTTTCCATCTGTTCCTTTGAGATCGGTGTTATGTGTATGCAGCAGCTTTACCAGGTCCTGAACAAAAAGAGCATTGAACAAGTCCGAACCATCCAGCCGGTCCTGATCGAGGGCGGCAGTGTTCAAAACATCTCCGGCAATTGACCGCAAAAGACCCCCGGATGCATTCGCATCCGGGGGAATTACTGTTTATTGCAGCTTTTGCAGCGCCTCTTCCAACGCTTGCGCCAGGTCTGCGGCGCAGTTGGGACCCACAGAGTTGGTCTCCTCATAGTGATCCCCCTCCGCCTCCCGCACATAGGGCAGCTCCCCATCCAGCACAAAATCCGAAGGTGGGACGATATAGCCGATCTCGTCATTGGCCAGGCCAAAAATCAGCATTTTTTCCAACCCATAGGCCTGCCCCAGAGCGGCGATCCCCTGGGGATCCTCCGGCTTTCCCGTTCCCCGGATCAGTTCCGGGAACAGCTCTCCCGGCACCAGGGTCAATCCCAGTTCTCCCAGGCGGATCACCGACAGTTCCGTCGTCAGATAATACCGCCCCAGCAGATCCTGCCGGGCAGGATTACCCAGGATCCCCAGGAATTTGTAGTACAAAAACAGGGTATTGTCCAGCTCTGTTTCCCATTCCACACGGGAAATGGCCAGATCCGGGGCCAGTTCCGTCCATTTTGTATCCGCCAGGACCCGGTTGGCGATCCGCTGGCCGGTGATTTGCAGATTTTCCTCCACATTCTCCTTCAGCCGGGGCGTCATGATCAAACCGCCAATGGCCCCCGGCACATACAGCGCATCATCGCCGGTCTCCTGCCGGATCAGATCGCACACCACGCCGGGATAATCCCGGGAAACCTTGGTATTCTCCGACCGCAATGCCTCCGCATGGGCCGCAAAGGACCACAGCCGGATGCCGTTTTGCGCGGGATCCGCCGGCTGGAACCGGATCTGATAGATATTGCTGTCGTATTTTTCCGGCAGCCGGGAATCTTCCTGGAGGCCCTCGGTTTTCGTGGTGGCCCATTGGAGGGTACCCTGACTGCGGTCAGCATAGGCATCTTCCGCCGCCCGGATGGCCCCGGCCACCAAGGTGTCCATGAATGCCTCATTTTTTCCGTTCAAACCCACCGGGCCCCACAGACCCAGGGTATCCACACCGGCGTGGGTGTGGGTGGAGATCACATTGACGCTGTCGCAGCCGGTCCGGCGGCAAAAATCCGCCAATCCGCTGCGGATCCGGGCCACGGTATCGCTGCCCAGGCCCACGCAATCCACGGCGATCAGCACCATGGCGGTCCGTCCGTCGGACAGCCACAAGGCCCTGGCCTGCTGCAGATCCAGTACCCCGGTGATCTCCTTGCCGTTGCGATAGCCGGCGATGTACAGTGGGCCGGCATCCTCTGCCGGCAAGGGCAGCTCCGTGCTGCCGAAACCTGCCTCCCAGGCCGCCTCTTCCGGGGTCTCCGTGGGCGCGCAGCCCAAAAGCAGGACCAGGGCCAAAAGAATGGGCACCCATTTTTTCATCAAAGCCCCCCCTTTCCGAGAACATCCAGCAGCGAAAACAGCACATCTCCAAAGCGGATGCCGTTGACCCGGGTCAGCAGCAGCACCGCCAGGGCCGCGGCCAGCCACAGCGGCGCCACAATGAAGATCCGCAGAAATTTCCGCTCCTTCAGTCGGCCCAGGATCCAGGCCAGGCTCAACGCCCCCAAGGTCAGCAATACCATAGGCGGCCGGATCTCCGCCCCCCGGAGCTGCTGAAAAATCCCGTAGAACGTGGGATCAAATTCCAGGAAGCGATACAGATTTTGCAGCAGCAATCGGGCGCAAAGGACCCACAAGGCCCCAAATACCACGGCCCACACACAAATCCGCCGCAGTCCTTTCCGATCCATCCCAGTTCCTCCTTTTTATTCCATGGTCACCCGCCGGCCGTCGGTCACGCCTTCGGCCCAGAGGTCGTGGTCTTTTTCCACCGCCCAGCGGTCTTGTTCAATGCGGATCTGCCAGCAATGGCCCGCAATATTCAGATCCTCCACATACAGATGGGGCATCCCCACCGGCAGCCGGGGCACAAAGGAGAACCGCGTCAATCCCTCCGGCTGCAGGCCCAAAAGGCCCTCCGTAATCACCCGGACAAACAGGGCGCTTTCCGCCGACAGATGGCGCTTGGCCCCCTCGGGATAAGCCTCCACCGCATAGGGCACCCGGTCCCCCAGCAGCCGCCTGCGGCAATACGCCAGCAAAAATTCCAGGATCCGGTCCCCTTCACCGGCCAGGAAGGCCGCCTTCAGGCCGTAGAGGGTGGAGCGGTCCCAAATGGTGCTGTCCCGGTTTTCGTCGGAAATTTCGCAGGAAAGCATCCCCTCCCCGGTCCACAGCCAGGACGACAGCATAGCCTCCACTGTACCCGCGCTGCGGTCCATGATGCCCACACACAGCGGCAGGCAGATCCAGGACCGCAAAGTGTCAAATCCCCGGCTGTAGCGGTAAGTTTCATAGCCGTGGAGTTCCGCGCCGAAATAGGTCTCAATAGCTTTCTTCAATTCTACCCCACGGTGCCGGTATTCGTCAACCGTCTTCTGATCCCCCAGGGATTCCGCCAATTTGGCCGCCATCATCAATCCGCCGTAGCAGAGGCAGGACGTGGACAGATTGGCGTAGCCGTCGGTGGGGATCCGCCGCTCCAGCTCGTCGGTGTCGGAGCGGATGACGCCCTCCGGGGTCGTCTGCCGGAGGCAGTATTCGGCGCACCAGCGGATGGGGCCGTACAGTTCCTCCGCCACCCGGCGGTCCCCCAGATAGAGGGCAAACAAGGACGCGCCGTACAGATACATGGCCGCATCGCCCCGGTCCCCGGCGCCGTTCCAGATATCCAACCCCTCCGCAATCACCGAGCAGGGAATGGGCTGATAGTCTTCCGTCATAAAGGGCACATAGGCCCGGTAGGCATTCAGCGATGCCTCAATGGCCCAGGGATCCCCGGTCATGGCAAAATGGGGACCGGCATACTCCACCTGATCATTGCACCAGGTAGCCGCATAATAGGTCCGCCCGCCGGGACTGTGGAGTTTTCCGCACAGCGTCTCAAAAATGCTCTCCCCCGCCCGGAGTTTGGCGAAACGGGTCATGGCATCCAGCTCTTGGATGCCGGTGTCCACATTCAGCGCCCCGTCGCACAGCGCCCGGATCCGGTCATAGCGCCGCTGAAGCTGTTCCTGCCCTGCGGGCAGGGGCGGATAGGTCATGCCGATGTCCGCCGAGATCCCCTGGGTATATTGGAGGGCATCCCCGGGCAGAAGGCTGATCTGTTCCGGGCAATCATGGCGCACCCGGGCTACATAAGTACCCTTGGTGCCCAGTTTATGGAAGATCACCTGGTCTTTCGGTGCCGGCATCTGCAATGTGACCGCCTGCTCCGCGGTGACCGTCACCAATTCCAGGCCGCAGCGCCCATCCGCCGCCGGAAAAAATTGCCGCCGGATCCACACACCGGCATTGGTGCGGCTCTCCGCCACCAAGGTGCCGTCCAGGATAAAGCGGACGGGATATTCCTCCACCGCGCCCCCCGGATACCGGAGCCGGGGCATTTCCTCCCGTGCCCGCCGCACTTCCAATGTGGCGTGGGTATCGTTGGGAATGGTCCGCAGGGTGGGAAAATAGCAACTGTACGCCAAATACAGCCGCCCATCAGCCTCCACACCGTAGTCCATGATCTGATCGCACCAAAGGCCGCTCATCTCATAATTGTCCCGGTGACATTGGCCGGGCAAAACATTCCAGCAAATTGTCTGTTCTTTTTGTTCCCAAATCTGTGTCATAGCCGCTGTCTCTCCCCTAATATTCCAACTGTGCAGTTCCCATGATCTGCATCAAAAGGGAAAGGGGCCCCACACGGATCCCGCCGTTGCTGCCGCCGCTCCCGGCGAAGCGCATTTTGGGGCAGTCCCCAAAAATGCATGTTCACGGTCATGTTCTCCATATCGAGCCCCCATATTTGATTTACTGAACCTTCACCAATCCGCTGGCATCGCAGTAGACGAACTCTTCCACGTTCCGGTCTGTCAGCTTCGTTCCGTTGGCGATAACATTCTTAAAAGTCACCGACAGATAGTTGCCGGCGCCGCTGTTCAGCCGGAGCTGGCCGTTCATTTTCGCATTGTAGGTGATATTCTCAAAAACGATGTTCTGGATCTTGCTGCCGGACAGATTGGAGCCGTACACGCCCACCTGGATGGCGCGGCCCTTGTCAAAATGGATGGTCATATTCCGGAATGTGACACCATCCACCACGCCGCTGCCGCATTCCCGCAGCACAACCAGGGAACCGATGCGGTTGTTGTCCCAGGTCGCATCCCGGAAGATCACGATGCCGTCCTCGAAGAGGATATTGCTGACATCCTTCTCGATCTCACCGATGACGCCGAAACAGCGGGCCTTACTGCCCCAGGCCTGACAACGGCGATAGGTAATGTCCTTGCTCACCGCGCCGTCCACACCGCCCAGGGTCTTCACTTCAAACATATCGTCGCCGGTCCGGGCGAAGCAATCGGTGACCGTGGCGCCGACGGTGTTGCAGATGGCAAAGGCATCGGAATTGGTGCGATAACCCATCACCGCGCATTGGGTGACGGTCACATTTTCACAGCGGTAGGTAATAAAGGCCCACTCGCAGGGATTGATGAGAATCACGCCATCCATGGTGATGTTCTGGCACATGGTAAATACGATGCCCCGGCGCTCATGCCAGTCCATCTCGGTCATATCCACGGTGCCGCGGCCGGCAATGGTCACATTGTTGGACGCATAAGTGTTGATCACCGGGAACCGGTTCAGGCCGATACCGTTGCATTTCTGGGCATTTTCTTCCGCCGTATTGGCCGCCGCATTGTCGTCTTTAATATCAAAGGTATGCTTCGGCAGCAGTACGGCGCCGGCCTTCAGATACAGCACGGAATTCTTGCTCAGATGCAGATAGCTGATCTCATGGAGGCCAGGCTCGTAGACGATCACGTTCTCCGCGCCGTACTGGGCGCGGTAGGCGGCGATCTCCGCCTCCTCATCCCGGTACTCCCGGACGAAGATACTCACCGCATAACGCTGATCGTCGTTGATCACCACGGTATACACGCCGTGGTTGGAGACCTGCAGCGTAATTTCCTGCCCCGTGACGGTCATGCTGCAATCGTCATGGCAAAACACTTCCGCAGATTTCACGGAAACGGAGCTGTCCGCCTTCAGCTTCAGGGTCACGGTTCCTTGTTTTCCGAACTGCACATCCACCGATGCGAAGGAATGGAGGGCGCCGTAGTTGCCGTCGGCCACATAGACCGGCGTGCCGTAGATGGGCAAGGTCTTCCCTTCCACCGTGGCGCTGAAATACGGCGACGCGCACAAGCTGGTGCCGTCATAATGGCCGTTGCCCGTGTAGCTGGTTTCCTGGGCCGCCCGGGCAATGAACGACTTCAGCCGGATGTTCAGCAGTCCCAGGCTCTTGAGGGTCTCCTCCGGATATACCAGCGGAGCCACCAGGGTCGCCGCCGGCTCCGTGGGGGCCGGTTCCGTCTCCGCCGGTTTGGTCTCCACGGGTTTGGTTTCTGCCGGCTTGGTGTCCGCCGGCTTGGTTTCCGCAGGATCCGTGGCGGCAGGGGTCGTGGGCGCAGGGGTCGTGGGCGCAGAGGGCGTCACCGTGGGATCCGCGGGATCCGTTTCCGTGGCGCCGGGCACCGTCTCGTTGGGGTTCGTTTCCATGGGGTCACTCTCCTTCGTCGCCCCGGTATCCACCGGCGGCTGTTCCACGCATCCGGCGCAGGACATCAGCAGCGCCGCCAGCAAAAGGATCGCCAATACTCTTTTCATCATCTTAACCTACCAATCCGCTGCGTTCAATACTCTGGATAAAATACTTCTGTGCGAAGGCGTACACCACCAGCAACGGCGCAAGGATCAGCAGCATGGCGGAATTCCGCAGCAAGGACAACACCTTGGGATCATCCAGCACATACTGCGACAGCAAATTGTTCACTGCCATATCGCCGTTCCAGCCGGTGATGGCAGAGTCAAACAAGCCATACGCCTGGGGCAGGGTCCGCAAACCGTCCGCCAGCATGCCGGAATAATAGGTGTCATTGTACTGCCAAACAAAGGAGAAGAGCATCACCGTGACCATGATGGTAACGGAGCTGGGCAGCATGATCTGCCAAAAGATCCGGAATTGGCCGGCGCCGTCAATCATGGCCGCTTCCTCGGTCTCCCGGGGGATGCCCCGGAATGCCTGCCGGAACAAAAATACGAACAAACCGTTCCGCAGACCGAAGCCGGTCATGGACAGCAGAAAATAAGGAACGTAGGTGGTGGTCAGGTTCAGCGCCTTGCCGCCGTTGAGGGACTTGACGATGCCGAAAATGTCAAACCGGGAAAGGTGCAGATACAGCGGCGTCATAAACTGCTGCGGCGGCACCAGAATGGTGAGGATGACCACCGCAAACAGCAATCCCTTGCCTTTGAAATTGAACCGGGCAAAGGCATAGCCTGCCATCATGCAGGGCACCACCTGCAATAAGGTGCTGATCGCCGCATAGAGCAGGGAGTTTGTCAGGGCCTTGCCGTATTTCATGGTCTCGGCGGCCACCTTCAGATTGTCCAGGGTGAAATTTCGGGGGATCCACAGCACACTGTTGTCAAACACGTCCTCCTGGGCCATAAAAGCCTTGGAGATCATCAGAATAATGGGGTGCAGGACGATGTAGGCAAAACCGGTCAGCAGTACCGTACGCAAAATGGCAATGCCGGTCTTCAGGAGCCGCGCTTTCAGCTTGTCCCGATTCAGTCGTCTTTTCATGGGCCGGTTTCTCCTTTCATCAGGTGTAGTAGAAGGTCTTGCGGGAGATGATGGCGTAAACAATGGCCAATATCACCGCAATGGCCGCGAAATAGATCCAGGTAATGGCGCTGGACAATCCGAAATTGAAATTCTGGAAGGATAGGTTATACACATATTCCATCACCAGGTTACTCTCCGATACGAAGGTATCCACAATGGAATAGACCACATTGACCAGGATCATGGGGGTCACCATGGGGAAGGTAATGAGCCAGAACTGCTCCCAGCCGTTGGCGCCTTCCACATGGGCCGCTTCATAAAGATCCGGCGGCACGGAATACAGGGCAGCCAGGAAAATGAATATCTGAATGCCGGAGCAGGTGACGATCTCATAGACCTTATCCACCGGCGAGATCAGCGCATCCACAAATTTTTGGCTGAGGCCCAGCTCCGTCAGGTACTTTTCCAGGTTCAAACTCTGCA
This sequence comes from Oscillospiraceae bacterium, assembly GCA_015068175.1. The sequence continues at coordinate 8,002 of SVLA01000022.1, read as the reverse complement.
GAATACCGGTGGAGGCGGCGCTGTTCATCACCGCATCCAGGCTGGAACCGGTGGTGCTGCCGAAATTGTTCAGCAGGCGGAAGAACAGATCGGAGGACAAGATCACCGGCAGGAAGAACACGAACTTATACACCGTCACGCCGGGGAACTTCCCTCTCAGCAGTACGGCCACCAGGAAGCTGTACACCAGAATAATGGGCACTTCATACATTAGATCGCCCATGGTGGTGGCGAAATACTGCAGGAATTTCTCGTCGCTGAACAGCGCCTGCCGATAGTTCTCCAGGCCCGTAAAGACCAGGCTGTAGCCGTTGCTGTCCACCGTCACCGTGGAGAGGGAGAAGGAAATGGACAGCACCAGCGGCGCCGCAAAGACGAAGGCCACGCCGATAAGCCAGGGCAGCAGAAAGCCGTAGGCGCTGGCCGCGCGCCGTCTGGATAAGGAAAAAGCTCTGCGTTTCATGCGCCTGCACCTCCCTGACGAGCAAAGCTCCGGGCGGGAACGGTCACGCCGTTCACCGTCACGTCGGACTCGGAATAGTTGACATAGACCACAACGCCGTTGGCGTAAGTGGTGGCAAAGACCTCCTCCGCCACCTGGGTATGGTCCGTAATGGGCTGATCCATCAAGCCTTCCAGGCTGTCATGGATCATGGAATAGGCTTTCAGAATATCGCCGCGCCAGCTTTCGTAGCCGGAGGCATAGTTATCGGTATACTCCGACTTCTTCAGCACACTGGAGGGGGCATACGTCACCTGGAAATTGGGCAGCATGCCGTACTCAATGGCCCGCAGCACCGCGGTCTCGGAGTTGGAGGCCAGATTGATGGGGCTGGTGTACATCTGCATGGAGCCATGAAGCACCATCTGCAGGAAGGGCACCGTGTGGTCCGCCACCCGGAAATGGCTGGAATCGGAAGCCACGCCGGACATCTTCTGGGTATAGCCGAAGGCATACCGGGCGCCGGATTCCAGCATCAGGTCCTGATCCTTACCCAGCAGTTCCAACTGCTGCAGCAGCAGTTCCAGGGCCTCGGGCCGGGAGATCATATTCCGGGAATTAAAATCGGAATAGACCCGGGTGGACCGCAGGGACAGACCGGAAGTGCGGATGGCCGCAAAATCCTTCAGGAAGGACTCCGCCACCGTTTGGTACCGCCTCGGGGACAGCAAATACAGCTTTTGGGGGGTCAGGCCGATGTCCTCCTTCTCCAGCAGCAATGCCCGGGAGAGGATGGAGAACGTCGCCTCATTGGAATCCAGACGGATGGCCGCATCGGTGGTGGGCAAAAATCCCCAATCCATCTCCTCGATCCGCTGGAAATCCACATCGGGATACAGTCCCACGCCGGCGCTTTGGGCATATTCCACCAGAGCCAGCCATGCCTTTTTGCCGCCCAGGACAGAATTGAGCTTGATATTGCCGGCGTAATCATGATACACGCCGTCGTTGAACCATCCGATCAGCTTCAGATCCAGATTTTCCACGCCGGCCTCCAGCAGATCCTCGGCAATGAGCCGGTTCTGCTCATAGGTGGTGGCCGCCGTAACACCTTCATAGGAAATGCCCAGCAGGTTCTTGTTGCTCATAACACCGCCGATGGTCTCCAGCAGCAGGGAAACGCTGCCGCTTTCCAGCTCCGTCAAGGTACCGTCAGCCAACAGCAGATCCCGATAAAGGGCCGCCATTTCCACATAACCGCTTCCCTGCGCCATGAACCGATAATGGACGGCGCAGGTCTCCTCCGCCAGGGAGGATTCAAACAGGATCACCTTGGAGCTGTTGTCACTGCCGGACAGATAGACGCTGTCCTTGTTGACCATGCGGAACACCGGATACACTTCGTTCCGGCTCAGATAAGTACCTGCCTGATGGAACACCAGAGCCGCCTTGGTATCGCCGCCTTCGATCACGGCGAAATAAGCATCCTGGCCGTCCTTCATGCCAAAGACCGGCAGAGCCGCATTCTCATACTGATACTGGCCGGTAGCCAGAGTATCGCTGGCCACGGACCAATCCAGGCCGTAAATGGGGATCCGGCTGGTGGCGCGGCTGTTGTAAGTGTCCGTAAAATGCATCAGGGCACCGCTGCCGTCGGGCAGCAGGACATAGCCTTCCGGATCCTGGACTTCCTTGCCGAAATGGGGCAGCAATTCCACCTCATACAGCGGGAAATCCGCATTGAACTCGATCCGTTCCACGGGCATGGAAACGGACAAGCCGTCCTCCGTCAGTTCATAGGCCAGCACGATGGTAAACCAGGGCTTGGAGGACACGTCGGTGGTAATACCGCCGTCGCCGTTGTCCCGCACCAGGTCCTCATCGGTGTAGCCCACCTTGTCCATCAGCACCAGGATCCGCTCAAAATTGTTGCGGCCCTTGGAACGGATGCGCCAGGCGTTGTCATCTTTATAATATTTGTAGTATCCTTCCATTTCCGCCAGGTCTTCTTCGTTCAGTCGGCTGGCGAACATCTCCTGGAACCGCTCCCCGGTCATGTACTGGGGCACCGCATCCACAGTCTTGCCGTAGCTGCCCACCTGGTAGCGGACATACAGCACTTCGTCCTCCAAAAACGCCTGGGCCTGGCCCTTATCCACGCTGTCATACTGGCTTTCCATAAAGGAATATGCCGCATTGGCAGTGTAATAAGACAGCGTGAACTGATTTTTAGTGGTATTTCCGTCCAATCCCTGGCCGTTGGTGGACCAAACGGTACCGTTTTGATCTTCCATCCGGACCGCCATGTCCTCCAGCAGGTACAGCTTCATGCCGTTGCGGCTGATCAGGGGCTGTTCTTCGTTGGCGCTGACCTTATTGGTCAGTTCCGGCGCGGAACTGTAGCGGTCCACCAGCTTCTCCCGGGCAGAACCGAAGAGGATCATGGCCGCAATGCCGCCGGCGATCACCGCCACAACGATCACCGGCACAAGGATCCGGAGCCATTTTTTATTACGCATAACGCTCAATCATCCTTTCGTGTCGGTTTTACAGTCGCAGAGAAAATTCCCGGTAAATGGAATAGATGAAGCTGCCCAATTCCTGCAGCAGGCTGAAAAACAGCAGCGCCACAAAAACGATAATGGCCGCGCCGATCACCGTCAGCACAATGGTGGAAAACATCTTCTTCAGGGAATATTCGTGGATCTCCTGAATGCCCAGCAGCAGCATCAATCCCGTCCAGGCATAGCCGGCGAAATCGATGATGGTCAGGTAGGTCAGCTCGTTCAAAGACATCACATGGGTCAAAATGGGGGTAGCCACCTGGAAAATGATCAGGGGCATCAGGCTGTAGCAGGTGACCATGAAAATATCCTTGAATCCGCCCTTGCCGTCGGACAAGGTGGTGATGGAATAGTTGGCCAGGGTAAAGAGCATCACCGGCAGCACCACGATGGCCACCTGCTTCAGCATATCCAGGGGCACATTGTAGGCATTGTTGAACACAAAGGCCCGCATCTGCCGGTTAAAGGTCACCGCCGCAATGGCCAGGACCATGAGGATCAGACCGTCCCGATAGCGGCCGGTCTTTTTCCGCTTCATCTCCCACACGCCGTAGATGGGATGTCTTAAAATGTAAAGTGCCTGTTTCATAAGCCCATCCCACCTCACTTCCGGCCTCTGCGCCGCTTGATCAGGATCACCGTACCGGCGGCCAAAACGACCACACCGGCGATCACCGCCACATAAATTTCAAAGTGTTCATTCAGCTCCCGCTGGGCCTGCTTGGCCATGGCATTGGAGTATGCCTCCTTGGCGTTGACCAGCTTGAAATACTCCATGGCCCGGGTGTAATCCTTCAGGCGGTACAGGCAGTAGCCGGCCTTGTAATAAGCCAGGTCACAGTTGTTGTTCCGCTTGATGATCTCTTCCCAGATCTGCAAACTCTGCTCATATTCCTGAATCAGATACAGTTCCATAGCCTGCTCCATGAGCTGGGCGTATTCCGTGGTCTCAAAGACGATCAGCTCGTCGCTGCCCCGGTCGAGAGCATAGATCTTGTGGTCCCGGTAGGTAATGGCCGACGGGGACACGAAGGAACCGGTCTGGCCGGAATTCAAAGCGCCGAACACGAAGAGCAGATTGCCCTCATCGTCATAGGAAAACACCCGGCCCCGCTTGTCGTCCAGGGCATAGTAGTTGCCCAGATCGTCGGAGGTCACATCCACAAAACGGGAAGGACCGGTAATGCCGGTCACGCCGCCCCAGGGATAGGACACGTCGCCCAACACCTTTTCCGACCCGTCGATGGGTTTACGCACCAGCACATCGCCGCCGAACAGATTCAGCCGGCGAATGGGGTCGCTGACATCGGCCGCCTTGGTCACCGCATAGATGAATCCCTTATGATCCAGGGAAAAATTGGTATACTCGATGGGCACGAACTGGACCAGCTTGTCCGTCTGCTCCTCCGTCATGATCTCTTTCCAGATCATGTCCAGGAAATTGGCCGTAACGGCGTTGGAGCCGTAGAAGCCCAGGAATGTGCCGCTCTCCGTAAACTGCATCATGCCCTCGTTGACGTTTTTGGAGAGGACGAAGATGCGGTTGGTGCTGTCCACCAGCACCTTCTGGGGCTGGAATACGAAACCGGAGGTCAGCAGATCCGACTGGATATTCTCCAGGATCAGAAACGCCTCACCGTTTTTGTCCAGGGCCACCACCCGTTTGTTGCCGTAATCGGCCACATACAGTTCCCCATTATCGGTCAGGAAAATGCCGTAAGGCTGGGAGAAAGTCTGGGCAGTTCCTTCCAGGGTAAAAGAGTCAATGGTCTTCATCAGCTTCATCTCCGGCGAGAACACGAAAATGGCATTGGCGCCGGCGTCGCAGATGTACAGATTTCCTTCCGCGTCAAAGAGCAAATCCTCCGGAGAACTCAGGGGGACCCCCAGATCCGCCGCGGTATACACCGACTTGGGCAGATAAGCCTGGGGCGCCGCCACATCGATGGTTCCCTCGTCATCGGAGGAATAGGAATAGCCCTGATAAGGGTCGGAGGCGGCCACGGGCAATGCCAGGCTTGCCAGCATCAGCACCGCCAAACATATCACAACGATCCGTTTCAGAACGATCCCTCCTTACTCCTTGATACCTGCGGAAGCCATGGTATCGATGATCTTCGCCTGATTCACCATGAAAACGATGGCCGGCACGATCATCATCAGCACGCCCACCGCCTGGCCGGCACCGGCCCGGACGATGGCGCCGCTGGTGACCTGGCTCAAGGCATAGGGCAGCGTTTTCAGGGATTCATCATAAACATAGTTGGTGTTGTCCATGCTCCACACCTGCTGGAACATCAGGATCGCCACCGTCAGCCACGCCGGCTTGGACAGGGGCATCACGATCCGCCAGTAGATCTGGAAATCGCTGCAGCCGTCCATCCGGGCCGCCTCCAGCAGAGAATCGGGAATAGTGGACATGTAATTACGCATAATGAACAGACCCAGGGAAGCACCCATCACGGGGATGATGCAGGCCTTGTAGTCATCCAGCCAGCCCAGCCAGCTAATGGTCAGATAGTTGGCCACATCCGTCACCGCCGGCACGAACATCAGGCTCAGCATGATCATGCTGTTGATGGTCTTCACGCCGGGGATCTTCAGCTTGGCCAGCGGATAGGCCGCCATGGACGCCAGAAACACATGGCCGATGGTGACCACCACGGAAATAAACACCGTGTTGAAAGCATAGCGGAAGAAGGACACCCGGGTGTTCTGCATGAGACTCAGCAGCATTTTGAAGTTGTCCAGGGTGGGATTTTCCGCCAGCAGCTTGGGCGGATAATAGAACAGCTCATGGATGGGCTTCAGGGACATACTGACCGCCATCAGCAAGGGGAAAAAGCTGAAGGCCGCCATGATGCCCACCAGCACCAGCATAAACACGTCGCCGGATGCTTTCCGGTTCAGCCGGGAGCCGGAACCCAGCAGCCGCTTGCCGCGGCGTCTTGCGGTTTTCAGTGCCATGTCAGGTACCCACCTTTCTGAGGGCCTTCACGGCCAGCGCATTGATGGAGATCATCAGCACGAACAGCACCACGGAGATGGCCGATGCATAACCGCGTTCAACGCGGTAACTGCTGTAGTCCATCAGGTGGGTCATGATCAAATGGCCCGCATAGTTGGTGGAGGGGAAACCGGCCAGGGCGATGGAAGCGCCCACATTGGCAAACATGCCGGTGATCTGCAGCACCGCCGCGGTGATCAGGTGGGGCGCCATCATGGGGATGGTAACATAGATCACTTCCTGGAAGCGGTTCTTCACGCCGTCGATGGCCGCCGCTTCATAATACTGCTGGTCCACGGAAGCGGTACCGGCCCGCATCACCAGGAAGCCGGAACCCATGCTCATCCAAAGCTGAACGATGATGATCAGGGGCAGGATGTAGGCATCGGTGGCGAAGAATTCAATGGGATTGTCGATGATGCCCAGCTTCAGCAGGAAGCTGTTGGCATAGCCGTACATATCACCGGAGAAAATGATGCCCCAGATGGTATACACGGTGCCGGAAATGGTGGGCACATAGAAGATAAAGGTCAGGATCGCGCGGATCACCGGACGGAATTCGTTGATGATCCAGGCCGCAAAGAAGGACAGAAAGTACCCCACCGGGCCGGTGATCAGCGCGAACACCACGGTGTTCCGCAACGCGATGGCGAATTCGTCGTCGTTGACAAACAGTTCCCGATAATTCTGGAATCCCACAAAGATCGGCTCTTCCAGAATGTTGTACTGGGTAAAGCTGAGGACGATGGTCATGATGACCGGCAGCACCGTAAAGACGAAGAAGATGGTCATAAACGGCGCCATCAGCACATAGGCCGAGCGATGCAGCCAGATCTCCCGCCAGGTGCGGGCCAAACGGCCGGGTGTGCGGTTTGTTTTCATTCCTCTCCCTCCAATCCAAATTCTTTACGCTTGCTGAGGATCTCCTCGTTGATGTCCTCCACGGCATCCAGGATCATCTCCCGGGGATTCTCGCCCATGTTGATGGCAGACTTGATGGCGTTGGACACGGTACGGCCCACATAGTAACCTCCGGGTACTTCCGGAATTCCGTGGACATAGCTCCACTGCTCCTTCAGGGCCTTGGAGGCCGCGGAAGTCCAGCCCAACTGCTCCATGGCCTCCAGATTGGCGGTGGGCCAGCGGGCAGACGCGCCCTGGATGGTCTCCAGCTCCCGGCCATACTGGACCTGGGTCTCAGTAGAGGTCCACCACTTCAGGAACTCCCAGGAAGCATCTTCATCCTGGGTATTGGCAAAGATCATGCAGGCGGAACCGCTGGAAGAGGTATCCCGGGCAATGGAGCCGTCTTCCTGGAGGGTACCGGGAATGGGGACCATTTCCCAGGCGCCGGCAATCTCCGGCGCGGCCACCACCAGGGAGTTATAGAAGGTGTAATCCGCCAGCACGATAGGCATGGTGCCGGTGCGGAACCGGTTGATGTTGCTGTAAGATTTGGTGAAATTATATTTGGTATAGAATTCCGACCACTCCACGAAGCAATTGACGGCTTCCAGCTCATTCAGCACACACAGCCGGTTATCCTCATCATAAATGGCCACGTCATTTTGCAGCAGCAGGCTGGTGAACATGGGGTTCAGCGCCGTGGAATCGCTGCCGGACTGGACCGAAGTCGGCTGGGGCAGGCCCACTTCCATGCCGTGTTCCTGCAAAGTAGAGACCAGCTTGTACACATCGTCCCAGGCCTGGGGGGCCTGCAGGCCCAGTTCCTGCATAATATCCGTCCGCAGGAACATCATGGTAAACACCTGCTGCTCCGGCAGGCCGTAAACGCTGTCCCCCAGGCAGAAGGGCACCACAGCGCTTTCGTCAAACCGGCTCAGCACTTCGTCACAGTCTTCAAATTTGCTCAGATCCAGCAAGGCCCCACGGACGCCGTAGTTCAGCGGCTGGGCCTGGCCCTGCAAAATAGCCACGTCAGGGCCCGCGTCGCTGGCCACCGCCTGCCACAGCACGCCCATATTCACC
>SVLA01000170.1 GCA_015068175.1 Oscillospiraceae bacterium | reverse complement strand
GGACCTGAGCAGGAAGGCAGCACCCGCACCGGCAGAATACTGCGCCGCATCGTCCGTCTGTTGATCTTCTGTTCCAGGATCGGCGAGAGCTTCTCCGCACCATAAAGAAGATCGCCCGCCACCAATACCGTATCCACGCTGACCATATTGGTCATATTGGCCACGCCGGCTGCCAGATAGTCCGTTTCCAGCTCCAGCAATTGGGCCGCCCGCGGATCCTCGTCCACATGGTCCATCACATCGGCCCAGGTGGCAAACGGCGTATCCCGCAGCAAATTGGGGATGGCGGCGTAAGCCTCCAGGCAGCCTAAATTGCCGCAGGTGCAGCTTCTGCCCTTGTAATCGATGGAAGTATGTCCCAGTTCGCTGGTAAAATAGCCCGCGCCCTTCAGAATTTTTCCGTGCGTCACCACACCGGAACCCACGCCGCTGTCAACCAACAGCAGCAGAAAGTTCTCGCTGCCGCGCACCTCCGCTTTCCCCTGGTTATATCGGGCCAGGCAGGAAGCATTATTTTCCAGATACACCGGCAGACCCAGGCGCTGACGCAGAATGGTACCCAGTTCCGCATAATGCCACATATCAAAGCGGGGCGGATTCAGGATCCGGCCGCCTTCTCCGTCCAGGGGGCCGGGGGCGGAAACGCCGATACCCAGCACTTTCCCGCGGGGGATATCCATTCGCCTCAGCATGGCATCGATAGCATTGGCCAGGATCTCCAGCTTTTCCCAGTTTCCGGCGCCTTCCAGCAACAGTCGCTCCTTGGCCAGCACGGTACCGCATATGTCCACCAAACCTGCGGTACAGCCATCGCGGTTCAAATACACGCCCACGGCATAGCCGGCATCGTGCCGCAGGGTCAGCGGCACCGGCGTTCTGCCTCTGCAGGTGGCGTTTGCGGTGGTCTCCTCGATCAGGCCTTCGCTCATCAATTCATCAGCGATCAGCGATGTGGCCGCTCTGGTCAGGCCCATTTTCCGGGCAATATCCGCACGGGACATAGGCGTGGACCGCAGAATCCTCAGGAACATCTTCCGGTTGTATTCCTTGGTGTATTCCGCATTTCTTGTCTTTTTTACCATAGCTCGCATCTTCCCTTCCGGTTTTCCGTTCAGCTATGGTCATTATATACGATATTTCCCTTATTTACCACCCATGCAGCACACAATTTTCGCCTTTTTTTCACTAAAAATACTGCATTTTTCAGCGGCGGCCGCAGGAAGGAAGAAATAGTCGCCGGTTTTGATGGTTTTTTGGAAGCCTTCCGCCTCCACCACGGCCTCGCCTTCCACACAGATCCAGATGGAAGCAGGCGCATCCAGGCGCACTCTGCCGCCCTGGAGACAGTAACGATCCATGGAGAAGCAGGGGGTATCCTCCGGTCCGATCAGGGTCTCAGCGACCACATGGTCATCCCGATATTTTTCTCTGGGCATCTTCCTGGCCGCCGTCACCACACCGCTGCCGTAAAGATCGAAATTGAAACAATCCAGAGCGATGTCCTTGTCCAAACCCAGATACATTTCCTGGGCATTGAGGTGATAATCGCCGCACCAATATTCCGGCTGGATCGTAAAGTCGGTGGGTTCCTGGACCTCCAACAGCATACAACCGGCACCGATGGCATGGATCACACCGGCATCCACGAAGAACACGTCGCCGGTCTGTACCGGAACGCGGTTCACGAAGGCTGTCATGGCATCCTTATTCTCCTCGCTCTGTTCCACGGCCGCCGCAAATTCTTCCTTGCTGACCTTCCGGTCAAAACCGAAATAAATGCAGGCATCGGGCCGGGTGGCCAGGATCAGCCACGCTTCTGCCTTGCCGTAGGGACTGTTAAAATACCGGCGGGAAAAATCTCTGGTGGGGTGTACCTGCATCGGCAGGCGAATGGCGCTGTCCAGGAATTTGACCAGAACGCCCAGATCCTTCCGTTCCCCCAGGTACTCCCTGGGATGCTCCTTCAGCAGCCGGTCAAAGGGCGCCCCATCCTCCCGCCGCAGGGAAAGTCCCTCCAGGGGATCCGTATGGCCGGGGTTGATAGCGCGGACCGAAGAGGCGATCCACTCTTCAGGCTCATTGCCATCCTCCGGCGCATCGCCCAGGAAATCGTGAAACAGTTTTCCGCCCAAATATACGCGGAACACTCGGTTTCTCTTGAAAAACACAGGCCTGAGCCACGGTGCATCCATATGTGTCATCTGTATGTCCTCCCAGTGATCTATAGTAGTATCCATGATACTACTATTATAACGGCCTTCCTTCATTTGTCAATCCATTTGACTTTTTTCTTTGCTCCAAGCGGGAAAAAGCACCGCCGAAGCGGTGCTTTCGCCGTTTATTTCTTTTTGCGGATCACGACCACCGCCACTACGGCAGCCGCCACCGCCAACGCCGCAATGGCGCCTATGAGCAACGGACTCACAGATTTTGCGGGGGCATCGCCGGGCGTTTGAGGTACCGTCGGTTCAACATCCGGTGCTTCCGTGGGCTGCTGAGGATCCGTGGGTTGCGGATCCACAACGTCACCGGGCTGATACTGACCGGAAAGATCCACATTGGCGCACAAGGTCCGGAATGCCGCATTGGCCATAACCCGGTAACCGGCATTGGTCGGGTGCAATCCGTCGGACAGCAGCCATTCCACACCCCGGGTATCCTGATAGCTGTCGTTGTAGATCAGGCCAAATTCCTCCGCCAGTTCCTTGATGGCGATGTTCCAGGTTTTCAGGGTGCCGCTGTCCGCATCGCCGCCCTTGGCGCTCAGGCCGCAGACGATGATCAGGGCATCGGGGCAACCCTGGGTGACCTCCGTCAGATAGCCGCGGTAGGTGGTGATGAATTCGTCCAGGCTGGTGCCGGCATGAAGATCGTTGATGCCGTAAGAAATGGTGATCAGATCGGGATTATTGGCCACGATGTACTCCTGCACCGTATCCTTTGCCGCCGGGAACATCTTATTGTCCGTAATAGTACACATTCTGGTGCCGGAAATGGCCTTATTGATCAGTTGCATCGGTGCGCCCTGGGCCTGACGGACCAGTTCCGCCAACAGCGGCACCCAGCCGTCGGTGGCCTTGTTCACCGCGGTCTCGCCGTGGGAAATACTGTCGCCCACCGCCACATAGACACCGAAGGGCGCGCCGCCGCGGATCTCACGGCGATTTTCCAGGCCGACCTTCATGGCAACGGCGTTGATCATGGCATCGGCGGCCTCAAAACTGTTGATACCGCTGCGATCCAGGGCCAACAACGCCTGCACGGTCTTTTC
>SVLA01000021.1 GCA_015068175.1 Oscillospiraceae bacterium | reverse complement strand
CTTGTCTTGGTAGACAAAAGAGGTTTCTTTCGTGGCGGAGTGAGAGGGATTTGAACCCTCGCGCGCTTTTTAGACGCCTACTCCCTTAGCAGGGGAGCCCCTTCGGCCTCTTGGGTATCACTCCGAATCAAAGAAGGGGATGTTCAGTTGATTGCCAAAGTATTCTAGCACGGCGGGGGAGGTTTGTCAAGGGCAAAAACGTATTTTGTCAAAAGATTTCCGAAAGGACCGCACTTGACTTTTGGCGCACAAAATGGTATCATCGAACCGATGGAGAGTTGTCCGAGCGGTTTAAGGAGCCAGTCTTGAAAACTGGTGATGGGGCGACCCACCGTGAGTTCGAATCTCACACTCTCCGCCATGAAAAAAGTCACCTTTGTCTACCGACAAAGGTGACTTTTTTCAATGATATCTGTTCCTTTCGGAACGGGTGATATATCTTCGATATGATATCGCTCTGCGAGCGATGATATATGCCTTCGACATATGAAGGAACACTTCGTGTTGATGATATACCGTTCCTGCGGAACAGGATGATATACACGCCTTACGGCGTGATTGGGAAGCGAGGATGCACAAAGCTCTTGAATTACCTTACAAAATATAAAATAATACTCTCGAAGGGAGTGATATTATGAAGTTAAGAATACTTGATTACATAAAAGATGTAAAAGAACACAATGGCGTTTCCTTGTCCGCGAAGTTGCAATGTACTTGCGGATGTTCGAATTTTGAATTCTCACATACAGGCAAACAAACAAGAGGCATTTTCGCTCCTTTTATTATCAAGAAAAATGGACAGTTAATTCTAAAAGCTGTTTGTCCTTGTGGCAACTCAATAATTGTATATGATTCAACGCAAGATGGCACTCACGCTCACAATAATACTGATTCGCCATACGACTTTGCACCATTAACGGTAAAATCATTGCCGAATCAATTATCAGTAGTAATAAAATATAACTACTTCCCTGAAAAGCTTAAAACAGGTGAATCTTATTCAAATCAATTTGAAAATTGTTTTATTTATATTATTGATGAAAATGAAAAAGAAGGAAAAGCTTTGATTGAAGAATGACCTTTGGACACCTTTTGTTCGCTTTTACCTATGTTCAGACACCTTTTCACTCGTTTAAGGCAAGGATCCTGGATGCGTTGCATTCGGGATCCTTACTTTTTCCGATGAAAAAGATTGAACTTCCCGGCCAATTGTGGTATAACGGAGGAAAGACATTCACCGAAGGAGTTGAGTCCATGGGATTCATGGAAGCATATAAGCGGCTGGATCGGCTTTGCGCTGATATTATGAAAAACGGTCGCGGAATATCTGCCTATATCGAGGAGATGAGTCGGATCCCGGGTGCGGTCTGGCGGGTTCCCGGCTGGGAAAATGATCTGAAAAAGCTGAAGAACTATCGCTGGATCCGTAACCAGATCGCCCATGAGACAGACTGCGATGAGCGCAATATGTGCAGTGACGAGGATGAACTATGGTTGGAGGACTTCCATCGAAGGATCATGGAAGGTACGGATCCCCTGACACAGTACCGCCATGCGACGCAACTTACCCCGAAGCCTGCACCTGCCCCTGCAGTGCCGGTCAGCTATGGGAAGAGGAAGGAAAAGCATGAGTCGAAAACGGGATCCCGGGTTATGGTGATCCCAAAGCTGATTTTGGCATTGCTTGTCGTCATCATCCTATGGCTGGTCGTGTTGCTGTTCCGGTCGCTGTAACGCCGATTGACTTTGACGCATAAAATACCCAAAGGAGGTTTACATTCATGAAAATGGTTTTGCTGACTGCCCTGGGTGTGGGCGGTGCTACGATCATCGGCGCGGTGATCGGTTTTGTATTTAAGAAAATCTCCCATAAATTCAGCGACATCGTGCTGTCCTTTGCGGCGGGGGTCATGCTGGCAGCGGCGGTGCTGGGTCTGATCCTGCCGTCGCTGGACTACGGCGGAGAATACGGCCTCATCATTACGGTGGCCGGTATTTTTGCCGGTGCGCTTTGCCTGAATCTGGTGGATAAACTGGTGCCCCATCTCCACCGCATGGTGGGCGCCGAGGATGAGAGCCACCAGGCCAACGGAAAGCTCAGTAAGGTTCTGCTTTTTGTCATGGCCATCGCCATCCACAACCTGCCGGAAGGTATTGCCGCCGGTGTCAGTTTCGGCTCCGGCAACGATGCCGAGGCCCTTCTCATCGCCGGCGGTATCGCCTTGCAGAATATCCCGGAGGGTATGGTGATCATCGCCCCCATGCTGGCCTCCGGCGTCAAACCCGGGAAGACATTTCTGATCGCGGCGGCCACCGGTGTTATTGAGATCATCGGCACCTTGCTGGGTTACGCGGCAGTTACGGTGGCCACGGCCATTCTACCCTTTGCCCTGGCATTTGCCGGCGGTACCATGCTCTATGTCATCAGCGATGAAATGATTCCCGAGACCCATGCCCATGGCGAGCAGCGGGGCGCCACCTATGCATTGCTGGTGGGATTTTGCGTGATGCTGATCTCGGACGTTTTGCTTGGATGAGTATAAGGAAGGCCCGGAGCTGCGGCTCCGGGCCTGTTTCTTATCCAAAGTAGGATTCCATTTCCGCATCGGACAGATCAAAGTAGTCCTGCAGATCCCGCAGGAAATTTTTGGTCCGGGCGCCATCGGCCACGTAATCCCGCAGCTTCTGCACCTTGTTCTGCCAATGTTTGTAGCTGTAGCCCCAGCGTTCCCGGTCCCGGGTCATTTCGGAATCGATGGCCTTTGCCAGAGAATCGATCACGCTGGTGATGTATTCTTCGTTCAGGGTCTCTTTCAGCAGCTCCGCACAGCGTTTCAGGAAGGTCTCCCGGCCCTGTTTGCTCTTCAGAACTGCCTTCATCAGAACATTCTCACCGCTCTTGGCCATAATGGAGGTGATGGGGTCGTCGGTGGTATGGATGAAACACCAGTCCATATCGAAGAACATCCAGCGCCACTTGCCGTCGCCTTCTGAGGTGCGGAACCGGCGGATGTTGGCAATGTCTTTGTCGCCCATGTAACTGCGGCAGACGTACCAGTCAATAAGGCTCAGCACGTCGATCTGGGAGCAGAGGTATTCGTAATTTTCTTCCTTGGACATATCGTTGTTCTGGCAGAACTTCTTCAGGGCCTGGAAGTCCTTGCTGGAGCCGTTCTGCACATAGCCGCCGGAGGAATACAGCAGATCCACGGATTCCGTGGACACATCAAAATGGCTGGCCACATAATCATCGCTGAACCGCTCCCGAATGAAGTACACACCCCAGTATTCGCCGCCCAGGTACAGCACCACGGGCTTGATGGCCTGGGTATACAGATTGGTGGTGCCTGTGACGATGGCGGTGGCCATCTCGTCACGGATGATGGAGCCGTACCAGTCCTCGCTGCCGCCCTTCAGCAGCAGGGAATTGAAGGAAGTGATATCCAGCTCCTCAAAAACTTTGTAGTTCAGTTCGCTGACGCCGTATTCGGAGCGGAAACGAAGCTGGAAATTCTGCTTGGGTTCCTTGCGGCTGTCGTTGCCGTGGAGGCGGAAACCGAAGGGAACGGAGAATTTTTCCCGGCCGTCCTCCAATAAGGTCAGCACAGCTTCGTATTCGTAGGTTTCCTCCGGATGGTTCAATATGCCCTTGTCGCCGGAGAGATATTCCTGGGGGATGGAAATGGACACCACCGGCAGGTCATGCTCCGCGCCGATGATATAGGTATAGGCGGTTGTGAGGCTGATCCGCTCGCCGCTGACCACAAAGGTACGGATGGTGGTGGCCTTATCGATCACAATGGGGTTGGTATACTTCGTGGAAGCGGTGGTGGGGCGGCTGCCGTCGGTGGTGTAGTAAATGTCACCATCACCGCTGAGGGTGATGGTGACGGCTTCGCCGTAAAGTCCGGAGGGCAGGTTCGCCTGGGGAACCGCCACGCCGGTCAGGTGGCCAACGGTGTTGTCCGCACCGAAGGTGGGGGTGGGGAAGTACATGAGAATGTTGCCCACACGGCCATAGCTTTCATTTTTCTGCAGATTGGCGGGAACGGTGACCACATCGGTCAGTGTGCCGTTCTTGCTCAGATACACGGTCTCACCGTCGGCGCTGAGCTTGAAGGTGGTGTGGTCCTTACCCAAAGTTGGCATACCGGAGCAGTAGACGATGAAGTATTCGCCGGGCTGCAGGGTCACCGCGGGGAAGGAATATCGGGCAGGCTCGCTGCGCTTGTCGGACAGCGTATACTCGGACAGATCGATGGGATGGTCGGAATTGTTACGGATTTCCACCATATCATAGCAGGTGCCGTTTACCGGCAGGTACTTGGAATTGGAAGAGATGACCTCGCTGATGATCAGCTCCGGCAGAGTCAGACTTTCCAGGTAAGCCATGTAGCCTTCTTCGTTATTGGGGTAACCGGGGGTGGGGTAGGCGCAGATGCCGTTGGCATCAAAGGATTCGCCATGCTCCGCCAAGCCGTAAGTAAGCTGAGACACTACCTCGCCGCTGCGGAACAAATAAACCGTTTCGCCGTCGGCGGAGAGCCGGAAGGAAGACGCTTCATCCAATGTGATCACCAGGTAGCCCTTTGCCGGGATCGTCAAGCCGGACAGCGGCAATTCTGTGGTGTTTTCAGGATTATCGGCCAGGTAGTAGCCATGGAGGCTCACATCCACATCCTCGGCATTATACAGCTCGATCCAGTCCAGTTCGTGCCCCAGGACCAGTTTTTTGTTGTCCGGCATCACCTCATTGATGGTGATGTTGCCCTGCTGGACCGGGATGTTGGGGTCAGTGGGCAAGCCGGTGCTGGGGTCGGTGGGCAGAGGCTCACCGGTACTGGGATCAGTGGGCCGGGGTGCGGTATCGTCGGAGCCGCCGGTATCCGGCGGTGTCAGCAATTCGCTACAGCCGGAGAAACAACTGATGATCAGTACGGTTGCCAACAGCAACGAAAGGATCTTTTTCATAGTGCTACACTTCCTTTACTACTTATGCAAATCATTATATCATATTCTGTCGAAAACACAAGAAAAATGTAAAAGAAATTATGGATCGGGGGATTGACAAAACATGGATGGACCGTTATGATAGGGATAGTTAGCTGCGGCTAATTCCATTAGGAAGAAACAGGTGATCATATGAATTTGAGTAATGCCGTCGAGGGAAAGGAATACACCGTTGTGCGCGTCGACACCGACGATGAAGAGCTGAACGCCTTCTTGTTCTCGCTTGGTTGTTACAGCGGCGAGCCCATTACGGTGGTGGCCCGCAAACGGAACAATTGCACCGTCGCCATTAAGGATGGGCGGTATAACATCGATATGCAGCTTGCTGCTGCGATTATCATTGCGGAATAAAAGCAAACGCGGCACTTCCAAAACGGAAGTGCCGCAAAATTTTATGCTTTTACAGGGAGTAACCCAGGCGGGACAGGGCCTCTTTGGACTTCTGATTGCCCTGGGCGGCAGCCTTGCGGTACCACTTGACGGCCTCGGTGATGCTCTTGGACACACCCTCGCCGTTTTCATAGCACAGCGCCAGGGAGTGCTGAGCGGAAGCGAAGCCCTGATCGGCGGCCTTGCGGAACCAACGGACAGCCTCGGCCAGGTCCTTCTGCACGCCGGTGCCGTACTTGTAGCACAGACCCAGGTTCCGGGTGGCGTGGAGGTTGCCTTCGTCGGCGGCTCTGCGGTACCAGCGGACGGCCTCGGCCTGATCCTTGGGAACGCCGATGCCTTCGTCATAGCACAGACCCACGTCGTTCAGCGCGGAAACGCTGCCCTGCTCGGCGGCCTTTTTGAACCAGCGGAATGCCTCACCGGGATTCTTGGCGGTGCCGCGGCCGTTCTGGTAGCACAGACCCAGGTTCCGCTGTGCGTGCATGTTGCCGGCTTCAGCGCCCTTGCGATACCAGTAAACGGCGGCGGACAGATCCACGCTGACACCAATGCCATGCTCGTAGTTGAAGCCCATGTCGTTCATGGCGGAAGCCAGACCCTGGTCGGCCGCCTTGCGGTACCAATGCATGGCCTCCACTTCGTCCTTGACGCAGCCGGAGCCGGTCTTCAGGCTGATGGCCAGGTTCCGCTGTGCGTGCATGTTGCCGGCTTCAGCGCCCTTGCGGTACCAGCGGACAGCCTCGGCTTCATCCTTGGGCACGCCGTTGCCGTTATCGTAGCACAGACCCATATCGTTCATGGCGGAAGCCAGGCCGTTTTCGGCTGCCTTGCGGTACCACTTCACGGCTTCGTTAATATCCTTGGTGACGCCCTGGCCGTATTTGTAGCTGATGGCCAGGTTCCGCATGGCGTGGACGCTGCCGTTGTCAGCGGCGCGGCGATACCAGCGGGCGGCTTCAGCCTCATCCTTGGCAACGCCCAGGCCCTCGTCGTAGCACAGACCGATGTCGCACTGGGCGGAGGCCAGACCCTGTTCGGCGGCCTGGGAGAACCAGTGGAATGCTTCGTTCAGGTTCTTGGCTACGCCGGTACCATACTTGTAGCACAGCGCCAGGTTCCGCTGGGCATGCTTGTTGCCGCCCTCGGCGCCCTTGCGGTACCATTTCACGGCTTCTTCCAGATTTTTGGCTACGCCGATGCCGCGCTCGTAGCACAGACCCAGGTCGTTCAATGCGGAGATGCTGCCCTGGTCGGCGGCAGCCTTGAACCAGCGGTATGCTTCGCCGTCATTCTTGGGCACACCGGTGCCGTTCTGATAGCACAGAGCCACATTTCGCTGGCCGGAAGCGGAACCCAGTTCGGCGGCCCGGCGGTACAGCGCAAAGGCTTCGCCCAGATCGGCGGGAACGCCCTGGCCATACTCGTAGCAGTAACCCAGGAAGCAGGTGCCTTCAGGGTGGGACTGCTCGGCGGCGATCCGGAAGAGCCGGACGGCTTCGTTATAATCGCCGGCGTTATGGGCGCTGACGCCTGCGTCATAGGCTTCCTGAGCAGGCATTTCGGGATCCTTCAGGGTGGGGAAGAACTTCTCGGAGAAAATCGGCTCGTGGGCGGCGGCGACGGCACCCAGGCAGGGCTGGATGCAGCGGGCCTTGCTCAGAGAATCCAGGAAGCTTTCGTCGCTGTCGTGGCGGGTGCGGTACATGGCCTGCAGGGAACCCAACTGCATCCGCATGCCCAGGCTCAGCTCCACATACTCCAGGTATACCACCAGCGGGTCCTTGCCCAGCTCAATGGCGAAGTTGATCTCCCGGCGGCAGTTCTGGGAAGCCAGGGCGGCGGGGGAGATGAAGGCGATGACGGTGGCGCAGCCGGCCAGATGCTCGGCGATGTACTCCGGCCACTCGGTACCTGCTTCGATGCCGGCGTCATACCAGACCCGGAAACCCCGGCTCTGCAGACCCCGGATGATGGGCAGGACCTTGTCCATGTCCCGGTGTGCGTAGCTGATGAAAATGTAAGGCTCGCCGCCTTCGTAGATGTTGAATGCCATATGTAAAAACCTCCCGGTATTATTTATAGATTAAATCTTATAGCCCAGTTCCCGAAGCTGCCGGATGGCGTATTGGTCGCCCTTGTTTGCGTTGATCAGAAACAAGCGGATCGCTTCTTCCTTATTCCGCTTCACACCGGCGGCACCGCCGTAGGCATAGTGCCAGGCTACGCTGTTGATCGCAGCTGTATGGCCGGCTTCAGCCGCTTTTTTGTACCACATCAATGCCATGGAATGACTCTGCTTGACGCCCGCACCATGGGCATAGCAGAAACCCAGGGCGTATTGGGCGGCGGGATGGCCCTGCCCGGCCGCTTTGCGGTACCAATTTGCGGCTTCGGCCGGATCCTTGTCGACACCTTTGCCGGTGTAGTAGCAGTTACCTAAATAGTACTGTGCGTCCGTGTGACCTTGTTGCGCCGCAATACGGAAGAATTCCACCGCCTCAGCATATTCCTTGGCATCGTAGAGCCGCTTGCCCTTTTCGAAGCAGGCTGCAGGAGACGGATCAAATCCCAATGCCTTCAGCCGGTCTCTTGAGTAACTGTACCCGGCTGCGGCTGCTTTCCGATGCCAGCGAATGGCTTCATTCAGATCCTTTGCCACACCGCTGCCTTTTTCGTAGCAGGAGGCTAAATATCCCATGGCCACAGTGTGCCCCTTTTCGGCGGCTCTGCGGTACCAAAGGACGGCTGCCTCCTTGTCCATCTTCATGCCACTACCGATCTCGTAGCGCCAGGCCAGTTCCTTCATGCTGTCCGCATCGCCCAATTCCGCCGCAGCCCGAAACCACCGCACGCAGAGGCTGTAATCGGTTGCAACACCCCGGCCGTAACTGTAGCAGTATGCCAGTTGCCGCATCGCCTCCACATGCCCACCCTCGGCAGCGATGGTGTACCAGCGGGCCGCTTCTTCGTATTGCTGGGCATTATATGCGGCCCGGCCGTTTTTATAGGCATCCTCCGGGGTGACGGCAGTCTCGGTGGGATCCTTTTCCATATCCGGGGCCTTGTCGGATTCCGGAAGGGTATCCGGTATAGGTTCTGCCACAGGTTCCGGCATGATCTCCGGCACAATTTCAGGTGTCGGCTCCGATACAGCGCTATTCAGGCAGGGCTGCAGGATCCGGGCATCCGCCAATGCCTGGATGAAGGATTCTTCCGTCTTGTGTCGGAAGCGATACAGCGCCTGCAAAGAGCCCAGGCGCATCCGCATGCCGGGGGAGAGTGTGATGTCTTCCAAATACAGCACCAGTATGGGCTTGCGCTCATCCATGGCAAAGAAGATCTCCTGCCTGCAATTGGGGATTCCAGCGCGCTTTCGGAGATAAAGGCGATGACACAGTTGGCACCCATCAGATGCTCGGCGATATACTCCGGCCATTCGGTGCCGGCCTCGATGCCTGCATCATACCAGACCCGGAAGCCTTTGGCCTGGAGGCCCTCAATGACAGGAAGAACACGGGCAGAATCCTTGTGGGCATAGCTGACAAAAATATAAGGTTCGCTGCCTTCATAGGTCCCGTGCGGCATATCCTGACCCTCCAAACGCATAATTTTTAATATTGTAACACACTTTGGAAAGTGAAACAATAGCAGAATGCTAAAAAAATTCTTTTTCAGCGAAAAAAATTTCAGGGCGTTTTATAACATCCTGCATAGAATTTCTGCATAATCCATAATATTCCTTGAAAATGTTACATGTATATGATAAAACATTTACAAAGGGTCCTTTACAGGGGGGGCTGCCCCGTCGGACCGATCAAAAGGGAGGATAATGGAATGAAAAGGAAGATCCTGAATCGATGGCTCAGCATTGCATTGGCGGCGGTCATGCTGCTGGGCATGCTGCCCGGTACCGCGCTGCAGGTTTTTGCGGCCGGGGAAAAGTATGTGCTGGATGTGGCCCAGGATGTGGCAACCTTCGATACCGGCGCCAAGGCTGACGGCGAGACGGAGACTGCCGGTACTGATGATTTCTTTACCATTTTCTACAGCGCAAAGAGCCGCGTAGACGGCAGCAACAAGAACTTCGACGATGGCTACAGTACCACCACCCGCATCAATTTCGGCGGAAGTACCGTGGTGGGCGACAATACCAAAAACGCCATTATGTTCAAGACCACCGGCGCCGCCAAGATCAAAGTCTGGTGGGTGGGCGGCGATGTGGGCCGCCAGCAGGCCATCTACAGTTCTACCGGCACTGTTCTGAGCAAGACCAGCGAGGACACCGTCAAGAACAGCCTTTACATTTCCGAACTGACCGTGGACGAAGCAGGTACATATTTCCTGGGCAACGTGGGCGGCAACAACTATTATTTTAAGGTGGAAGTCACCATCACCGGCGGCGGTTCCGGCCCTGCCCAGCGGGCGGAATGGTCTTCCGTGGCGGCCCCGGAGATCGTCAGCGCCGCAGATAACGGCGAAGGCAAGATCGAAGTCACCGTCAATGCCCTGGTGGGCCCCGACGGCGGCGACGAGATCCTGGTCACCATGTACGATGCCGCCGGCAAGGAAGTGGCCAGCAAACGCTCCGTGGGCGAAAAGAGCAGCCATGTGATCGAATTTGAGCCCACCGCTTCCGGCACCTATACCTTCAAGGCCGTGCTGAATCGGGAAGGGGAGACCGGCAAGGCAGCGGCTGCTCCTGCTGCCGCAGATTTCATCTTCCCCCTGGGCACCCCCGTGCTCACCAGCGCCACCAGCAAGGGTGACGGCAAGGTGGCCGTGGAATGGACCGCTGTTGCTGAGGCTGTCAGCTATGAAGTGTACTGCGACGGCGTCCTGAAGGATACCACCGACAAGACAGAATTTACCGTTACCGGCCTGAAGGTGGGCAAGTCCTATACCTTCCATGTGGTGGCCGTCCGCGGCAATGATCGAACCACCTCCAATCAGATGAGCGCCACCGTGACCAAGGACGCCCAGATGACCTGGGGCTTTACCTATTACGGTCCTTCCACCAATGCGGCGGGCAACGGCTACACCGGTTCTCTCAACGAGGACGGCAAGGTCACCGTGTTCTCCACCGGCGGCAAGGGCAAGATCCAGCCCAAGAGCGGCGACGGCGTGGCTTTCTATTACACCGCCATTCCCGAAAAGTACAACTTCACCCTGCGGGCCAAGGTCACCGTGGATTCCTGGCTCTATTCCAACGGCCAGGAAGGCTTCGGCCTGATGGCCACAGACCAGTTGGGCGTCAGCGGCGACTCCTCTTCCTTCTATAATAACTCCTATCTGGCCGGCTGTACAAAGATCGAGTACCGATACGAAGGCGATGATGAGAGCTTCAAGGTCTATGATGTCAGCTTTGCCGGCGGCACCAAGTATTCCATGAAGCTGGGCCTGGGCGTCATCGAGCGCGTGGGCGTCACCCCCAAGAATCAGGCGAGCTTTGCCGACAGCAAGGCTTTTGAGACTTATTCTACCACCACGACCCTGGAATGGGCTGCCGGTTCCTGGGGCAAGGAAGCCGGTACATACAATATCGTCGGCAATGAGACATCCGGCAACATCGAGCAGACCAATCTGCCTCTGGAAGTGAAGACTACCTTTATTCTGGAGATCCAGCGGAACAACACCGGCTATTTCGTCACCTATTATGATGAAAACGGCAATGTGCTGTGCCGCCAGAAGTATTATGACCGGGATGCGCTGAATCAACTGGACGAGGACTATGTCTACGTCGGCTTCTTCGCCTCCCGCAATGCCACCGCCACCTTCTCCGATGTACAGATCAGCACCGTTCTGCCCAAGGATGATGCCCCCGCGGAAGAGAAGCCCGTGACCAAGATCGACCCCACCGTGACCATCACCTCCGGCGCCGTCAGCACCTCTCAGGAATATGAGATCCTGGTGGATACCAACGTCAGCGGCACCATCACCGTTCAGGTGGACCGCGGCAACGTCCTGGAGAACGTGCCCATCACCGGCGGCCAGCGCTACAGCGGCATCATCAACCTGAAGGAATATGATGATAACGAAGTCCGTGTCCTCTTCAAGCCGGATCCCGATCAGGACCTGGGCCCCGATACAGTCCTCAGCTCCAGCAAAGAGATCAGCGCTACCTTGACGGTGTTCTGGTATAAGGGCAACCACCATGCCAAGGCGATCTATGTCTCTCCCGATGTGGATCCCATCATGGGCAGCCGTGCCAACGGCACCAAGGAATATCCTTACGATCTTTACACCGCCGTGAAGGTGGTGGTACCCGGCCAGGCCATCATTCTGATGGAAGGCACCTATAAGCTGCCCAACACCCTGCGCATCGAGCGCGGCATGGACGGCACCGCCGATGCCCTCATTTACATGATCCCTGATATCGATGCCAAGACCCGTCCGGTGCTGGACTTCCAGCAGACCGGCAGCGGCATCGTCCACGGCGGCGACTATTGGTATTTCTTCGGTTTCGATGTGACCAATTCCGCCCCCGGACAGAAGGGTTTCCAGGTCTCCGGCAACTACAACACCCTGGACCAGATCAATACCTACAAGAACGGCAACTCCGGTATTCAGATCAGCCGCATGTACGGCACCGATCTGAAGGATTACTGGCCCTCTTACAACCTGGTCCTCAACTGCACCTCCTATTCCAACTGCGACCCCGGCTATGAAGACGCCGACGGTTTCGCCGTGAAGCTGACCTCCGGCGAGGGCAACGTCCTGGACGGCTGCGTGGCCCACCATAACGCCGACGACGGCTATGACCTTTACGCCAAGAACGAGACCGGCCCCATCGGCAAGGTGGTCATCCGCAATTCCGTTGCTTATGCCAACGGCTACCTGGAAGACGGCACCGACGCCGGCAACGGCAACGGCTTCAAGATGGGCGGCGACAGCATCACCGGTTACCATACCCTGGAGAACTGCTACGCATTCTACAACAAGGCCAAGGGCATCGACTCCAACTCCTGCCCGGATATCCAGGTCATCAACTGCGTCAGCTATAACAACGGCTCTCATAACGTGGCCTTCTATACCCAAGTGGCCTCCAAAAATACGGACTATTATGCCGACGGCCTGATCTCCTTCCGCAACGGCGATGACAAGGTCTTTGCCGGCGATGTGTCCGTGGGTGAAAAGATCAGCCCCCAGGGTACCCAGCAGACTTCCAAGTACCAGGGCAAGACCAATTACTACTGGGCCGGCGGCTCCTCTGTCAACGCCAAGGGCGATAAGATCAAGGCTTCCATGTTTGTCAGTCTGGAATTTAAGGGCGTTGCCCGGAATGCTGACGGTACCGTCAATATGCAGGGTTTCCTGGAACTGAATGATACCGCCCCCGATGGCGTGGGCGTCATCGGCAAGGGAACGCCTTCCGCGGCGGACATCTACGACCTGGAAGACGATATGGAGCATAACTACGGCACCGAGTGGACCAGCGACAATGACAGCTACCACTGGCATGAATGCGAATGCGGCGCCAAGGGCCATATGGAGCCCCATAACTTCCAGTGGATCATCGATGCCGAGGCGACCCCCACCACCCCCGGCAAGAAGCATGAAGAGTGCGCCGACTGCGGTTTCAAGAGAGCGGCTGTCTCCACTTACTGGGAAAACACCAACGAGACCGTGCCGCCCACCACCGGCGGGCAGGAAGAGACGGAACCCACCGTTCCGGCAAATCCCTCTGTACCCGGTAACACCGGCAGCGATAACAGCGGTACGGTCGTGGCTGTCGTGATCGTTGCGCTGCTGGTTCTGGCAGCGGCTGCGTTTGCGGTGATCAAGTTCCTGCTCCCCAAGCTGAAAAAGTAATATGACCCTCTGTCGGGACCGGGCATCATGCCCGGTCCCGTGTCGTTCCTATGGGCAGGGAAGGAGTCAAAATCTATATTTTATGACCCGAAATATTCACCAAACTTTCATGTTTCAGATTGTGGAATGTGCCAAAATGCGTTTGGCAGATCCGAAAATTAGTTGACATTGTATATGTGGTATAATATGATACGGTATATATTGGTATATAATGTGTACTGTGTGGAGGATCAATGTATGAAATTATGTATCCGCGCCCATGACCTGGGCGTTCGGGGGACGGAGCAGATCCTTGCGCGGCTCAGGGAACTGGATATCGACGGTGTGCAGATGGTCTGCTACAAGGCTTACGACGATATTCCCTACGCACCCGGCGCCATTACGGCGGACAAGGCCCAGGCCATCGGCCAAGCCTTTGCCGAGGCCGGAAAGTGTATCTCTCTGGTGGGCGCATACTTCAATCCCGTCCATTCCAACCGGGCCAAGGCCGGCCGCTGCTTCGAGGTGTTTGGAGAGTACCTGGCCCATTGCAGGGCCATGGGAAGCCTGCATGTAGGCTCGGAGACCGGTTCTTACAGCGATGACCCCTGGGTCTATCATCCACAGAACCGTACGGAGGAAGCCTGCCGCGCCGTGGCGGATACCTTTGCCCGGCTGTGCGATATTGCGGCGGAACATGGCGCCACCGTGGCCATGGAAGGCGCCGCCGGTCATGTGTGCTACAATGTGGCCACCCTGGCCCGGGTCCGGAAGATGATGGACCGGCCCACCAAGGTGATCTTTGACTTGTTCAATTATCTGGATGCAAACAACCAGATGGACTATCTGTCCATCCTGGAGGAAGGTCTGGAGACCTTCGCCGGGGACATTTTGCTGTTCCATATGAAGGATTGCCTCCTGCGTCCGGGCGCAGAGCCCGAGCAGGTACCCTTTGGAACCGGCGATCTGGACCTGAAGGCCGTGATCAGCCGGATCAAGGCCTATGATCCCCATGCGGTGCTGGTCCTGGAAGGGACTACCGGGGACGATGTGCCCCATGCGGTGCAGACCGTTCGCAGCATTTGGGCTCAGGTATAAAAAATGTGCCCCGGCCAAAGCCGAAGCACAGCAGATTTACCGGTTGATCCAATCCACCCGGCCGGGTACCGGCGGGGATTCATAAAACCGGGCGGTCCGGTCCCGGCGGGTGTCGCTCCAGGGATCAAAGCCGGCTGGCGCGATGTGGGGGCCATAGGTGCAGTCCTCAAAACGGACCATGCCGTAGTCCCGCCAGGGACGGGCCAGGTAGATGCTGCCGGGGGTGACCCCATCCTGGCAGGTCAGCCGGCAGCGGCGGAAGAGAAATCCGTTTTCCTGCCGCCGTTCGTGGGACGGCGCGGCGATGTAACCCACATTCCGTGCGTCTTTAAGGGAGCGGATGATGCAGTTTTCAAAAACCGCTTCCCCACAGCCGAAAATAAAATCCACGGTCCCTTCGATGGTGCAGTTTTCAAAATGCTGAACCATCCGATAACCCTGCCGGAGGGCATCCTCAAAAGCGCCTTCATAGCGGCCGATCAGATCCGAGGGCAGGGGACCGATAAACAGTGTGTCCTGGGTAGAACTCAAGCGGCAATGGACCATACGGAAATCCGTTGCCACCACAGAGAGGGCCACTTCCTGCCCTTTGACCTCCGGCTGAAGGGCATCGTTGACCACCGACAGATCCCGTAAAGTGACGCCGTCGGCGCAAATGGCCAGGGTGTATGTGCGGAAGGTGTTGTATTCTCCGCCCACGGGATGGGCCTTCTTGGCGTGATCGTCATAAACGATGACGGTCCGGTCCGCACCGGCGCCCATGACCGTCAAACCCGGCGTCCGGATCATGAGTTTTTGCCGGTAAGTGCCGGGGGCCAGAATCACGGTACTGCCCGCGGGGGCCCGGTCAAATACAGCCTGCAGATCCTCTGCCGGCGATGCGCAGATCCTCATCTTTCGATTCCTCCCGGAAGTTTTGCTGTACCTATGATAACACGGCTTCCTTATGAAAACAAGAAGAAACATTGTTGCAGGTATTTTTATGAAACGACAAATTTCTGTCAGCGAGTACCGGACCATTGATCTTGGGATCCTGGGGGCGGCCATGGCCGCCGTGCAGGTGCTGATCCATTTTGCGGCATCCCAATGGTTCCGGGATCAGCTGTATGTGGTGTCGCCGGTGGCCCTGATCGTGGCCCTGGTGATGATGCGCTGGAGCGGCTATGCCGCCATCCATGCGGCGCTGGGCGGCGTGCTCCATTGCATCCTGGCCGGCGGAAACGGACAGCAGATGCTGATCTACGGCGGCGGGAATCTGTTCGCGTTGCTGGCATTGCTGTTATTCAAGATCCCGGGCAAAGAAAAGGTCCGGCAAAATGTGGTCTATTCCATGGGTTTCGCGGTGCTTGTGCAGGCGCTGATGCTCCTGGGCCGGGCCGCCATCGCTGCGCTTCTCAGATTTGAGGCCGCAGTCTGTGTAGGGTTCATTACGACGGATGTCCTTTCCGTGCTGCTGACGGTATGCGGCATTTGGGCAGTCCGGCGAATGGATGGTCTTTTCGAAGATCAAATACAATATTTGCTCCGCATCCAAAGAGAGCAAAACCGCTGAAGGGGGAGAACAGTTGTGAAAAAAACCTTAGCCGGGGATTTCCTGGTATACGACAAATCCTCAAATACTTATCACACCGATCCGGAGCAGGTGGTCCGTGATGACGTGGAGAAGCACTACTGGCGCAACGTCGTCCGCACCATTATTAAGGACTGGCGTCTGTATGTGATGCTGATCCCCATGATCCTGGTGTTCCTGTTCTGGAGATACTTCCCCATGTACGAACTGTTGGGATGCTTCAAGGTATACGACCAGGTCAAGCCGGTGGCAGATCAGTTCTTCTCCGGTTTCTCCTATTTCAAGCGCCTGCTGTTCAGCGGCGATGGCATGTCCACCGATTTTTGGAGGGCCTTGCGTAATACCTTCCTGCTGAGTTTCTACGGTCTGCTGTTCGGCTTCCCCATGCCGGTGATCCTGGCTCTGTTCTTTAACGAGATCAAGTCCAATCTCCTGCGCAGCAGCTACCAGGTGCTGACCTACCTGCCGAAGTTCATTTCCACCGTCGTTATGACTTCGCTGGTCACCATGCTGGTCAAGCAGGGCTCCCTGACCACCAATATGGGCATTCTGTCCCAGCTTCTTGTGGACCTTGGATGGATCAGCGAGGAAGTGGCCCATGCCGGTCTGCTGAATAACCCCGATTATTTCCGGGCCATTTATCAGATCAGCGGCATTTGGGAGACGGCCGGTTATGACAGCATCGTGTTCTTCGCCGCCATCATCGCCATTTCGCCCACCAGCTACGAAGCGGCCCAGATCGACGGCGCCAACAAGATGGCCCAGATGAAGTATGTGGTCCTGCCCAGCATTCTGTCCACTCTGGTCATTATGCTCATCACCCGCATCGGCTCCCTGCTGAGTGTGGGCTATGAAAAGGTCCTGCTGCTGTACAACCCCAATACATATATCACCGCTGATGTGGTCTCCACCTTTGCCAACCGTTACGGCATGGGCGGCTCTTCCACCAACCAGGGCATTGCTTCCGCAGCGGAAATGATGAGCAACGTGATCAGCATGATGCTGGTCATCGGCGCCAATACCATCTCCCGCAAAGCCTCGGATGTATCTCTGTATTAAGGAGGCGGCGCTATGAAAAGAAAACTTGAAATTACAGAACTGATCTTTAAGATCATCAGCTACACCTGCCTGACGGTCTTCGCGCTGTGCTGTCTGTACCCCTTCGTCTATGCCATTTCCGCTTCTGTCAGCGGCCGGTACGAAGTGGACTACGGCCAGGTGATCCTGTTCCCTAAGAATATCCAGTTCCAGGCGTTTTCCAGAATGTTCAATGACAATATGTTCTGGAATTCCTACACAAACACCTTGTTCCTGACCTTTTACGGTACGGTTTGGGCTCTGCTGGTGGCCATTCTGGGCGCCTATGCCCTGAGTAAGAAGCGCCTGCTGTTCCGCCGGGTGTTCAATTTCTTCCTGGTGTTCACCATGTGGTTCTCCGCCGGCCTGATCCCCCAGTATCTGAATTACCTGGATACCAAGGAAGTCTTCGGCGCCCTGGGCATTACCGATGACAAGTGGCTGGTGGTCATCGCCATGGGTATGGCGGCCATGAACGTCATTCTGCTGCGCAACGCCTTCGAAGGTGTCCCCTCCGATATTGAAGAGGCCGCCGTGGTGGATGGCGCCACCGAATTCCAGGTGCTGACCAAGGTCTACATCCCCATGACCAAGTCCACCATCGCCACCGTGGCGCTGTTCTTCGCCATTTCCCGCTGGAACGGCTATTTCTGGGCCCGCCAGATGATCTCCAACGCCAACGAGCATCCTCTGCAGGTCTTTATCCGCCTGAAGCTGGAAGAATTCACCGATCCGGAAGCTATGGTGGGCTGGAACGAGCTCTATTCTTCCGACTCCGTGATCTATGCTTTGATCGTTTGCTCCATCGTGCCGATCCTGATCATTTACCCCTTCATCCAGAAGTATTTCGCCAAGGGTGTCAATGTGGGCGGCGTGAAGGAATGATCCTCCCGTATAATATCCGGCCGCGCCGGATGATTATAAAATCAATAATGTAAAGGAGAAAAAAATGAAAAAGCTGATTTCCGCAATCCTGGCCCTTTGCATGGTCGTCTGCCTGTTCGCGGGCTGCGCGCCCATCGAGGTGCCCCAGACGCCCACCACCGGCAACAATAACCCCACCACTGGCGCTACCGATCCCAATCCCACGGTTCCCGTGGATGTGGACCTGCTGCCCTTTGCCGCCGGCACTGTCCTGCGTATGGCTACCGGTTACAACTCCAAGAAGACCGGTCTGTTCTTTGACGCCGAGGTCGCCGGCGACGGCATCACCCTGGCCGATGGCAAAACCTACTTCACGGGCGATCTGAAGCCCACTTGGGTTGCCGTTCAGGACCGCCTGGGCATGCAGTTCGAGAACTTCTACCAGGGCAACTCCGCCCAGAAGGAATTCGAGTTCTGGCAGAGCCGCCTGAACGAGATCGACATGATCAGCGGTACTGCTTCTCAGCTTTCCGAGTACGGCGAGAACGGCGCGCTGATCAACCTGGCTGAGTACCTGGACCTGATGCCCAACTTCAAGAAGTACCTGGAGCAGAACCCCATTGTCCTGCTGTCCATCACCGGTAACACCGAAACCGGCGCCATCTACTTCAGCCCCTACTTCGACGGTGTTAACGACATCGAGCGTATGCCCCTGATGCGTACCGACTGGGTCCAGATTCTGCTGAACGGCGAAGGCGACTTCACCGCTGCCAAGTCCGGTAACCTGGCCGCCGCCGCTTACACCCCCTACATGCCCACCAGCGGCAAGCTGACTGTGGACGTTGTCAAGGCCGATGCCTCCGGCACCGAGACTGTGACCAAGGACTATGATGCTGCCGGCAACATCATCAAGACCATGAATGATGCCCTGGCCGCCGGTACCGTTGATGGCGTTGCCGCCGTCAATATGCTCCGCGACTACATCGACACCGCTTACAACGGCTACTACGGTACCAACCGCGCCGATCTGTTCATCGGTCAGAATGCCGCCTGGGACGCTGACGAACTGGTGGCTCTGCTGCGCTGCGTCGTTGCCAATGCCCAGACCCTGAACGGCACCGACAACATCGAAGGTCTGTTCTCCCGTGAGGACAACAACAACCAGCGCCGCGTCGATATGTTCCGCTTCTGCGGCACGCTGTTCGGCGTCCGCGGCCTGGAGTCCCGTCAGGATTATCTGTACGTCGGCGCCGATGGCAAGCTCCATGACGCCCGTCAGGAAGAGGACACCTATGAGGCCCTGGCCCGTATGAACGCCATGGCGCAGGAAGGCCTGATCTCCGATTCCTTCATCAACGGCTCCGCTGAGAAGACCGAGACTATGCTGGAGCATGACCTGGGCTTCATGCACTACGACTATAACCAGACCCAGACCGTTTACAACGAGACCAAG
>SVLA01000020.1 GCA_015068175.1 Oscillospiraceae bacterium | reverse complement strand
CCATCCCCGACTTCCGCAACAAGCTGGTGCGGGAGCAGTACCGCTACGATACCACCTGCACCAACCCCGAAAAGGCCGGCGACATGTGGGTGCCCTCCTATTCTCAGGGCGAACCCATCGTTCCCGATTCCGTCTACCAGGCCGCCCGGGACAAGTGGAACAAGAAAGTGGCCGAAGATACCGCCAACGGTTTCACCGGCAAGTAAACCCCTACCCCCCGTTGTTTATAGCATCTGCTTAAACATAAAATTATGAAAAGGAAAGGAAATAGCATCATGTTCAAGAAACTCGGAATCATCATTTTGGTCTTCGCAATGGTCCTGTCCGTCTGCGCTTTCAGCGCATCCGCCACCGAAACCGGCACGGTCATCTTCATTAAAGATGGCGGCGAAGGCGACGGCTCCAGCCCCGACCAGGCTCTGGGCCTGGGCGACAGCGGCGAAGCCTACGCCGACGCTCCTCTGTATCAGGCTTGGGAAGCTCTGAAAGAGACCGGCGGCACCATCGTCATCTGCGGCCCCTACACCCTGAAGGCCGCTGACGCCCTCCGTACCCTGGGCGCGCCTGACATCATTATGCAGGACTGGTTCACGAACCCCAACGTCACCATCACCTATACCAGCGTGTGGGACGGCGTTGACTACCGCGAAACTGCCGGCGCCAAGCTGCTGTTCGACGACATGAACACCTCCATCACCTTCCCCACCGCCACCGTGCTGAAGGACATCACTGTTGTTGCCGGCGGCAACCCCGGTGACAACCGCGACAACTATCTGTGCGCCGCTTACTGCCCCCTGACCCTGGACAAGGGCACCAACTTTGTGGCCAATGCCGACGGCGAACTGCCTGTGATCCTGGGCGGCGAGCGGAACTACAGCGGCATCAAGGCTATTGACGGCGACTCCAACATCACCGTGGACATCGGCAGCAAGAATACTGTCGGCAAGATCTACGGCAACCTGGGCTATGCCAACAAGCATCAGTACGGCGGCTCCAACATCACCGTGAAGAGCGGCACCGTCAACGGAATTTACGGCGACAACCAGAACAACCACGGTTACGGCATGAATGGTGCCATCAACATCACCATCACCGGCGGTACCATCGTCGGTGAAGTTGCAGCCACCAACGGCGGCATCCCCGTGAACGCCTTTGACAAGCCCGTCACCCCCGTTGTCAACATCACCATCTCCGGCGGCGACTTCTCCAAGTGCACCGGCATCAAGGCTACCTCCTCCTTCTATGACGAGGTCGTTGCTGTCGGCGGTTACAAGGATGCCGTCCAGGCCCCCGGTGAGATCACCATCGACTGCTCCAAGGCCTCCCAGAAGGTCTACGACAAGGTCGCCAGCCTGACCTCCCTGAACGTGACCGCGCCCGAAGGCGGCGCCAGCGGTGACACCGCCCCCGCTACCGGCGATGCTCTGAGCATGGTCATCGCTCTGATGGCTGTGGCCGCTACCGGCCTGGTGGTCCTGAAGAAGCGCGCATTCTGATCCATCCGTTTATAGCGATCCCATAGCTTCCGCAGGTGGCGCAGCAGAAGCTGCGCCACCTCATTTTTCCTTGACAAACAAATACTTTGCAAAATATAATAGCCCCATAGCATTCCCCAGATATATCCCACAAGGAGAGAAAAATCATGTTCAAAAAGCTCGGAATTATCATTGTTGTCCTGGCAATGGTCCTGTCCCTCTGCGTTTTCTCCACCTCCGCCACCGAGGAGACCGGCAAGGTCATCTTCATCCGTGACGGCGGTGAAGGCGACGGCTCCAGCCCCGAAGAAGCTCTGGGCCTGGGTGACAGCGGCGAAGCTTATGCCGACGCCCCCCTGTACCAGGCTTGGGAAGAGCTGAAGGAGACCGGCGGCACCATCGTCATCTGCGGTCCCTACACCCTGAACGCGGCCGATGCCTCCCGTACCCTTGGCGCACCCGACATCATGATGGGCGAGCAGTCCGTGCCCTCTTGGTTCCGTAACCCCAAAGTCACCATCACCTATACCAGCGTGTGGGACGGTGTGGACTACCGCCAGACCGAAGGTGCCAAGCTGATCTTCGACGACAATAACACCTCCATCACCTTCCCCACTGCCACCGTTCTGAAGGACATCACCGTGGTTGCCGGCGGCAATCCCGGCGACAACCGTGACAACTACGTCTGCGCCGGCTACAACCCCCTGACCCTGGGTAAGGGCACCAATTTCGTAGCCAACGCTCAAGGTGAGCTGCCCGTGGTCATCGGCGGTCACAGAAATTACAGCTCCATCCTCGGTTTCGATGCCAATACGGATATCACTGTGGACATCGGCAGCGGTAACACCATTGGTGCTATCTACGGCAACCTGGCTTACGCCAATAAGAATCAGAAAGGCAATGCCTATATCACCATCAAGAGCGGTACCGTCAACGGCATCTATGGTGACAATCAGAACAACCACGGCTTTGGTCTGACCGGTGCTATCAATATCACCATCACCGGCGGCACCATCTGCGGCGAAGTGGCTGCTACCAACGGCGGTATTCCCGTGAAGAATGATGGCGTTGATATAACGCCCGTTGTCAATATGGTCATCTCCGGCGGTGACTTCTCCAATTGCACCGGCATCAAGGCCACCTCTGATTTCTTCAATAACAACTGCGCCAGCAACACCGCCGTTCAGGCCCCCGGCGCCATCACCGTGGATTGCTCCAAGGCTTCTGCCAAGACCTTCAGCCAGGTCAAGCTCGTCTGCGGTCTGAACCTGACCGCACCCAGCGGCGATAACACGGAGCCCGATCCCACCGATC
This sequence comes from Oscillospiraceae bacterium, assembly GCA_015068175.1. The sequence continues at coordinate 16,543 of SVLA01000020.1, read as the reverse complement.
CTCCCGCAACTACCCCCAAGCCCACCGAGCCCAAGCCCACCGAGCCTCAGGCTACTGAGCCGAAGCCCACCGAGCCCCAGGCCACCGAGCCCAAGCCCACGGAACCCAAGCCCACCGAGCCCAAGCCCACGGAACCCAAGCCCACCGAGCCCGAAGCTACCGTCCCCGGCGCTACCGAGCCCCAGGCTACCGCACCCGAAGCTACGGAGCCTCAGGCTACCACCCCCCAGGCACCTGCGCCCGCACCCGCCGATAACAGCAACTTGATCTACATCGTCCTGATCGTTGCTATTGTGGCTGCCGCCGCTGTTGCCATCGTCATCATCCTCAAGCGTAAGTAATCGCATCCATTTGGGACCGGGTCTTTGCCCGGTCCCGTTTTTATTATGGGCCACTCGCCTTGACAAAAGGGGCCGAAAAGCAATATAATAGCTATATATTATGTCAAAGAAGGCGGAAAAATGGACGAACAAGAACTGAAATTCAAGCAAATGACGGAACCGCCGGTGGAGAAACTGATCTGCAAGCTGGCGGTGCCCTGCATCATCAGCATGCTGACCACTTCCTTTTATAACATGGCCGACACCTTCTTCGTGGGTCAGCTCCATTCCAACGAGGCCACCGGCGCCGTGGGCGTGGCCTTTTCCATGATGGCCATTATCCAGGCCGTAGGCTTTTTCTTCGGCCAGGGCAGCGGCACCTTCATCTCCCGGGCCCTGGGTCAGAAGGATTACGACAGCGCCAAGGAAATGGCCGCCACCGGCCTCTTCTCCGCTCTGTTCATCGGTCTGCTGATCTGCCTGCTGGGCCAGTCCTTTTTAGGCCCCCTGAGTCGGCTCCTGGGTTCCACGGAAACCATCCTGCCCTACACCGAAGCATATCTGCAGGCTATCCTCTGCGGCGCGCCCTTCATGGTGGCCTCCTTCGTGCTGAATAATCAGCTCCGCTTCCAGGGCGGCGCCCTGTATGCCATGGTGGGCATCACCATCGGCGCGGTACTGAATATCGCCCTGGATCCCATTTTGATCTTCTATTGCAACATGGGCGTGGCCGGTGCCGGCTGGGCCACTTCCATCAGCCAGTTCGTCAGCTTCTGCCTGCTGCTGACCGGCTGCAGCCGGGGCAGCAACATCCGCATCCGGCTGAAGAATTTCCGCTTCAAGTGGAAGTATTACTACATGATCTTCCGGGGCGGCCTGCCCTCCCTGGCCCGCCAGAGCCTCCAGAGCCTGGCAACCATCAGTTTGAACCATGCCGCCGGTCCTTACGGCGACGCCGCCATCGCCGCCATGGGCGTGGTGCAGCGGGTCATGATGTTCGGCGCGTCCACCATGCTGGGCTTCGGCCAGGGTTTCCAGCCGGTCTGCGGCTTTAATTACGGCGCCGGCCTTTACGACCGGGTCAAGAAGGGATTCTGGTTCAGCGTCAAGATCTCCTCCGTGGGCCTGGTGGGCATCGCGGCCCTGGGGTTCATTTTCGCCCCGGAGCTGATCAGTATTTTCCGGGATGACCCCCAGGTCATCGAATACGGCGCCCTGGCCCTGCGGCTGCAATGCCTGACCCTGCCCACCCATAGCTGGATCGTCATGAGCAACATGATGCAGCAATCCACCAACCGCACCGTATCGGCCACGTTCCTGTCCGTGGCCCGCCAGGGTCTGTTCTTCATCCCCCTGGTGCTGATCCTTTCCTCCGTTTGGGGCATGCTGGGTGTCCAGATGACCCAAACCTGGGCCGATGCATTGACCCTGCTGTGCGCCATTCCCATCCAGTTCTATGTTCTGAAAACCATGAAAAAATAAAAATATTTTCAAAAAAGACTTTACAAACGGCCGATCATCTGCTATAATTCAATCCGTTCCACCACCTGGCCCTGTGGTGCAGTCGGTTAGCACGCCAGCCTGTCACGCTGGAGGTCGACGGTTCGAGTCCGTTCGGGGTCGCCATAAAAAAACAACCATCCATCCGGATGGTTGTTTTTTTATGATGAAAACGGCGGACTCGAAAGGCGGCTCTTGGCAACAGTCCGGTGGACTGTTGCAACCGCCGTGGCTCGCCCGCAGGCCGCACCGGGGAGAAGGTTTTAGGGGGCGTGTCGCTGTTTGCAACACGCCCCTCTTTCGCCGCAGATCAATACTCCAATTGGATCTTCACATACTCATCTTCTGCCTTATAGTGGTTCACTTCACCGATGACCCCAAACATTATTCTCAGATCCGCGGTAACCTTCCCGTTTTCATCCTTCATTTCATAGACCGTGATCAGGCCCAAGGTTTCCTTCCGCACCGCCGCCCGGTCCATGTCCATGATGCTGCGGATGTAGGTATGGGGAACGATGCTCAGCAGGAAATCGTACAGCGCCTGGTGTTCGGACAGGGGCATCTCCTCCTGCACTTCGTCCGAATCTCCTTCATTGGCAATTTTCGTCAAAGTCTTGGCCGTGGTATTCACGCGGTACACCATATCTTCTTCCAGCCCGTTGCCGTAGCCTTCTGCCACGCCGTCGATCTCAAAGTCATAGCCGTTGGCCAGGTAGAACACATCGATCTCCAGGACCGATTCGCCGTTTTTGAAAAATTCCACATTGCCAAAGTCATCGAAACTCTTTTGGATCAGTTTCCCCAATGCATCATTCGTCTGGAATGCAGTGTCGTCGGCATATACGAACCCCGCCCAATCTTCAGGCGTGTATTCCCCGTTGCCGTAGGTGAAGTACCATCTTTCTTCCCTTTGCTCCTGGGGATACAGGGTGATGGCGCGGAATTCGCCGCCGCTGATCTTTGTTTCGTCCTCAGACAGCAGATAGGAATAGACCATGCTGTCGTCCCTGCGGATATACTCCATCCAAAAATCGTTGGTGCCGTGGAGGGCATGCTCGCCGCCGGATGTTCTCTCCAGAACCACAGCCAGCGTTTGATCGTGGGTCAGTTCCAGCAGTTTCGGCGCGTAAGTATCGTAAAATTCGGCCCCTTCTTTGTAAATGGTTTTGTTGTCTTCGTCGACCAGCACACGGATCCCATCCAGCGTGGTTAAGGTATACCGGCCGTCGGGGATGCCGGTCCCGGCGTCATCCCCCTCAAAGTGGTAATCATACACATGGCCGCCCCCGACGTTATATCCGCCGATGGCATAGCCGACGGCCTTATCCAGATCGACCAGGCCCAGTAAGTAATTCCACAGATCCGTCGGCGCGCTTTCATAGGTAACGTGCCAATATGTGTGCTCGGTGTCCAGGGACAGCAGATAATCCCGGTATTCCTCCGCAGATCGTCCGGACTGCCTGTCCGGGGTGGCATACGTCCATTCGCCGTTATAGTAGCTGTTATAGCCGATGGCAACGGACACACCGGCCACGATCAGCGCCAGAGCCAGGAAGATCGCGATAATGCGGCCGGTGGGAATGGGGGCCGCAGCCGGACCGGTGTAAGATCCTCCACTGCTGCCGGAGCCGGATGCGCGGCTACCCGAGCCGCTTCTGGGTTTCATCCAATCATTTTCGTGTTTGTACTGCTCCCCCAGCCGTCTTTGCCGTTCCATTTCTTCATATTGCGCTCCGACCCGTCTGCGGGATTCTTCCCAAGATGACATATTCCTCTTCTCCTTTCCGCTTTTTTCCGTGGTTTTGATCCTTACAATTTATTTTTATCATACTTTTCGGCAAAGTACAATACAAATCCGGAACTTTTTTCGCTTTTCAGGACGGAAGTCCATTCCCCCCTTGTGTCCCCGTGGCATCCCGGCCACAAGATGCTGTAGCCATCCAAAAAACGGTGTGGATTTTCTCGCTTTTTCATAGTGCAAAAACCGTTGAGAAGGGAAAAAAACTATGATATAATGGTTGTAATTGACGATTTATGAGGTACATCCATGAATTTTGACGCATTGAACATCCCCGCCAACGATCTGCGGCGCCTCCTGGGAAGCTGCAGCGGCGATGCCGCCCTGCTGTACTTATACATCCACGGCGGCAATGCCCCCGAAGGCGCGGAAAAGGCCCTCCGTTTTTCCCAGAGCCGCTATTCCTGCGCCGCCGCCACATTGCGGCAGTTGGGCCTCTGGCCCGAGGACCGGCGCAGTCCCATCCTCCCCGGCGAGCGCCCCAGCTACTCCGAAAAGGATGTGCTGGATGCCATGGACACCGACACCTCCTTCCGGATGCTTTACGGCGAAGTCCAGCGTCTGCTGGGCCGCAGCCTGAACACGGAGGAGCTGAAGATCCTGCTGTCCTTCATCCGCTACCTGGGCCTGCCTGGGGAAGTGATCTCCGTGCTGGTCTCTTTCTGCCGTGACCGGGCCCGTCAGAAGGGCGCCGGCCGCAATCCCAGCCTGCGGGCCATTGAAAAGGAAGCATACCGCTGGGCGGAGCAGGGCATTGACACCCTGGAGGAAGCCGCCGTTTACATCCACAATCAGAATCTCCGCAATTCCAGATTGGGCCATCTGATGCGCCTCCTGCAGATCCACGGCCGCAGCCTCACCGCCGCGGAAGAGCGCTACGCCCAAAGCTGGCTGGACATGGACCTGCCCGACGAGGTCATCGCCCTGGCTTATGAACGGACCTGCATCAACGTGGGCGGCCTGAACTGGAATTATATGAACAAGATCCTGGTCCGCTGGCACGAAGCCGGCTTCAAATCCGCAGCGGATATCCGGGCCGGCGACCGGAAACCCGAGGTGCCCAAGGGCGCTTCCGGCGAACTGGGCCAGGCCGAACTGGACGCCATCCGCAAAGTACTTCAGGAGGAATGATCCATGGCATACAGTGCAGAAGTTGTAAAAAGAGCCCGGGCCCGGCTGGCCCAGGCCAAAGCCGACCGGGAGTCGGAAAACCGCCAGCATCTGGCCATTGCCTATAAGCAGGTCCCCCGGCTGCAGCAGATCGACAATCAGCTCCGGCAGACCATGGCCCAGGCCGCCCAGGCCGCCTTTTCCCAGGGCGCCGATGTCCAGGCCGCCATGGCCCGGATCCGTCGGGAGAATCTGGACCTTCAGCAGGAGCGTTCCCGGCTGGTCCAGCTCCATTTTGAGGAAGGATTTCTGGATGAGACCCCCATCTGCGACCGCTGCGGCGGCTCCGGCTACATCGGCAGTACCATGTGCGAATGCCTCCTGGAGCTGTGCCGGCAGGAGCAGAAAAAGGAATTGTCCCTCCTTTCCGGCGGTAAGGAAAATTTCAGCCAGTTCCGGCTGGATTACTATTCCGACCAGTATGACAGCAAATACGGCGCCAGCCCCCGGCAGATCATGGAACGGAATTTTCTGAACTGCCGCCGCTACGCCACCACCTTCACCCCCGCCTCCGGCAATCTGCTCTTCGTGGGCGGCACGGGTCTGGGCAAGACCTTCCTGTCCGCCTGCATCGCCCGGGCCGTGGCCGACCGTGGCTGCTCCGTGCGCTACGAGACCGCCGGCCACCTCTTCTCCCGGCTGGAGCAGGCCCGGTTCAGCAATGACCCCGAGGCCAGGAAAGACGCCGAGCGGCTGAACGATTGCGACCTGCTGATCCTGGACGACCTGGGCACCGAACTGCCCAGCCAGTTCGTCACCGCCACCCTCTATACCCTCATCAACGACCGGCTCCTGGCCGGCAAACCCATGATCCTCTCCACCAACCTGAACCTGGATGAGCTGGCCCGCCGCTACTCCCCTCAGATCGCCTCCCGGCTCCGGGGCGGCTTTGCCATGCTGCCCTTTGTGGGTGAGGACATCCGTATCCTGAAGAATAAAGGACTGTAAATGATGAAAACTGGAATTATTTGGGACCTGGACGGCACCCTGCTGGACACCCTGGGGGACCTGACCGACGCCACCAATTACGCCCTGGCGCAATTCGGCTGCCCGCCCCGGAGCCTGGAGCATATCCGCAGCATTGTAGGCAACGGCGCCCTGCGGCAGATGACCCTGGCTCTGCCGGGCAATGCCGACGACCCGGATCCCCAGGCGGTGCTGGCAGTATACAAGCCCTATTATCAGAGCCATTGCGCCCTGAAGACCGGCCCCTACCCCGGCATTTTGGAGGCCCTGGAGATCTTGGGCCGGGAATATCCCATGGCCATCATCACCAACAAGCCCCACGCCACCGCATCGGCCCTCTGCGCCCGGCATTTCCCCGGGATTTTTGCCCTGGGCGAAACACCGGAGATCCCCCGGAAGCCTGCCCCGGATATGATCTGTCACGCCATGAAGGAGCTGGGCGTGGAGCGCTGCATCTGCGTGGGCGACAGCGAAGTGGACCTGGTCACCGCCGGCAACGCCGGCGCTCCCTGCCTGACGGTGCTTTGGGGGTTCCGGGACCGGGAAGACCTGGAAAAAGCCGGCGCCCGCTGGTTCTGCCACAAGGCCGAAGATCTGCCCGCCATCATCAAATCCATTATCGAGGTTACCTATGGCCAATGAATTTTACGCCCTCATGGGACGCATGCGCTACATCACCCGCTGGGGTCTCATGCGCAACAGCTTCGTGGAAAACATCCAGGAACACAGCCACCAGGTGGCCGTGCTGGCCCATGCCCTGGCGCTGATCCGCCGGGAGATCCTGCACCTGGAAGGTCCGGACCCGGACCGGTGCGCCGTGGCCGCCTTGTATCACGACGCCACCGAGACCCTCACCGGCGATATGCCCACCCCCATCAAGTATTACAACGCCGACATCAAGGCCGCCTATAAGCAGGTGGAGCGGATCGCCGGGGACCGCCTGCTGGAGATGATCCCGGAGGCTCTGCGGCTCTACTACGCCCCCCTGATCCGGGAATCCGATCCTCAGGTCAACGAGATCGTCAAGGCCGCCGACAAGCTCTCGGCCCATATCAAATGCCTGGAAGAGCAGAAGGGCGGCAATACGGATTTCGACACCGCCGCCCGGCAGACCTGGGAAGCCATGCAGGACAAGGGCACCCCTGAGCTGAAGTGGTTCCTGGAGCATTGCCTGCCCCCCTTCACCCTGAACCTGGACCAACTGTAAGGCTTGACGGCCGAAGCAAAATGTGCTATGCTTTGTGATAGCCGCCGGTGTGGTGGAACAGGCAGACACAAGGGACTTAAAATCCCTCGCCGTAAAAAGCGTACCGGTTCGATCCCGGTCACCGGCACCACAAACGAGGTATCCCCACTCGGGGATACCTCGTTTGTCAGTCTAAGGGTGATACAGCCCGGTCTCGGGGTCTTGTTAGTAGCTATCGCATCGTTTCAGACCAAACTGAGGATTGCCCCAATTTCCTTATTCAAACGCGATTTCCCATTTTTGAGCATATGCTTCAGCGGGAGAATCACGCTCTCCCACAATGGTCAGCTCTTCCGTAATGGCCGCCAAAGGTCCTTCCGGGAAATTCACCACAGTATTGGGGATCACGATCCGCCGGACCAGCGGATGATAACCGAAGGCATCGGCCCCAATGGTCAACACTTCCTCGGGGACTATGTACTCTGTTGCCGTCCGCCCTTCAGGATAGCACACCAGCGTCGTCTTGTTGGCGCTGAACAAAACCCCATCTACTGCACAATAGGCGGCATTCCCCGTCTGAACTTCGATCCGCTCCAGACTACCGGTTCGAAAAAAGGCATCATCCCCAACAAACGTTACCCCGGCCGGGATGCAAATACGTTGCAGGTTGGAACATCTGTAAAACGCACCATTTTCGATCCGTCGCAACGAGTCAGGCAATTCCACAGAAACGCAATTCGCCTTTTGATAAAAGGCATTCTCGCCAATAACGGTAACGGGACATCCCTCGATCGTTGCGGGAACAACCACATTCGATTCCGTGGTCAAAACATTAAGGATCGTTACTTCTCCGTCGCAGATCGTGTACTCAAAATCTTCCGTTTCTTCTTCTGCGGTGAGCACCAGACCCAGGCTGCCGTAGTCGCCACCGGTGACCGTCAATTCATCCATGCCGGTCCGGGTCAGCACCGCGGTCTTCTCCACGGTCCACACTTCCTCGTCCGCATCATTCCAATCCAGGCTCAAAAATTCCACGGTCACGGTCCCGTTCTCTTCGGTGTAGGTCCGGCCGCTCCAGTTATCCATGCCCCAGCCGTCGTAGACATACTCCACACCGTCGAACTCATAGAGCATTTCCATTTCCTCATATTCCGCCCGGATCTCTTCGGCCGTTCTGCCCTCTTCCTGGGCCAGCACTTCCAGCTTCTTATACTGGTTGTAGCCGATCTGCACGCCCCGGGTCCCATCCTCCTCATAGAAATAGAAGGTGGTCACGGTCAAACTGCCATCTGCTTCCGCTTTGCCCACCCAGGATGCATCCTCCAGCGCCACAAATCCGGCATTGGTCTGGCCGCAGGCCGCACAAACGGCGGTCAGCGTATGGCCCGCCGGGTCACCCTCGGTGGCACCGCACTTGGTGCAGGTCTTGGGGGCGGTGCAGGTGGCATCGGCATAGCTATGCTCGCAGGTGGTGGGGGCCGGATCCTCCGGCTGTATATCATCCTTGCCGCAGGCCCACAGACTCAGCACCATGGCCGCCGCCAGGATCATGATCCATACTTTTTTCATATCGTTTCCCTTCCTTTTTGGAAAAAATCAGCAACCTCATCATACTACAGCGGCCAAACAATTGCAAGCAAAACCCGGAATCCCGGAGCAAAATGCCCACATTTTATTACCACTTGCTTTTCTTTCGAAAAAGCGGTATAATAGTTTTATTCTTTTCAAAGGAGGTCCCCGCTATGACCAAAAAACAACTGGCTTTCATCATTCTGTGCGCCCTGCTGGTCCTTGTGGTGGTCCTGGCCTGTGTACTGCTGGTCCGGATCAACCAGCTCTTCGGCGGAACGGACACTCCTGAACCCACCACGGCGCCCACCGTACCCACAGACCCCACCGCGGCGCCCACCATCCCCACAAACCCCACCGGGCCAACGGCGGCCCCCACGGACCCCACAGAGCCACCCATGCCGACCCTGCCCACGGTGCCGCCTACGGAGCCTTCGGACCATGTCCATGACTATGTCCTGACAGAAAGCGCCAACGCCACCTGCACCACCTATGGCTACAGCCTGTATACCTGCGCCATCTGCGGCCAGCAGAGTATCCCCACGGAAGAGACCTCCGACCCCCTGGGTCATAATTTCGGCGCAGGAGAACTGATCGCCGGAAGCTGCACCACCGACGGCTGTACCCGCTATCACTGCAGCCGCTGCGGCTACGCCGAGGACCGCAATATTCAGCCGGCCGCCGGCCACAGCTTTGTGCTGACCGAGCAGATCCACCCCGGCTGTGAGACCGAAGGCTGTCAGCTCTACTGCTGCACCGCCTGCGGCGCAGAAGAGCGCCGGGACATCGTCCCCGCCCTGGAACACGATTTCCTCCTGGTGGAGACCCAGTATCCCTCCTGCGACGAGGAAGGCTTTGAGCGTTATGTTTGCCAGCGGTGCGGTGCCGAACATCGGGATCCCCTGGCCGCCACGGGCCACAGCTTTACCGTATGGGGCACCGACGAAAACGGCGCCCACTACTGCATCTGTACCCGCTGCAATGCCACGATCTATGCCGCCGGCATGAGCGTCACCGGCGTTCAGGCCTCCAGCGGCGAAGGAAATTCCTGCCGGATCTATGTGATCTCCGTGGGCATCCGGGAGCCGGGCGGATGGGATGAACCCAACATCCTCCTCTACACCGTCTATGACTACCGCAACGCCGACACCCCCACCTACACCTTTGATCCCACCCGGGGATTGGTGGTGACCTACATCGGCACCTTGGGTGATGAAGAGTGCCTGGTCATCCCCCTGCTCCAAACCGAACCGGAACAAATTCTGGCCGGCTGAGTAAAAATCGGCCTCCTTCTTCCGAAGGAGGCCGTTTTTTGTTTCTTATTGCTTCCGGGCCAGGGTATAATCATCGCCCTGGCGATAGTAGGGGCATTTATTCTTCCCGCTGGCCAGGAATCGGCCAAACTCATCCTCATCCAGGTCCATCATGCAGTAATACTCGTCGTATTCCTCATCATAATCGTAATACCAGCAGGTTTCGCAATCCCGTTCTTCCATTTCAGTCCCTCCCGGCCAGATACCCTTCGATATTGAAGGGGCGGATCTTTTCATCCTTCCGCAGGTACAGCGGATGATGGGGGTGGCCCTTTTTGGTGATGGCCCCGGCGCAGTACCAGCTTGCGCCGTACTCCTGCCCCACCGCCACCATGTCCCGGACGCACCGGGTCAGATAGTCCCGCTTTTCGATAATGGCGCCCCAGGCGGCCCAGACCGCCGGATTTTCGGAGATGGACAGCACATAGCGGAAGGCTTCCAGATTTTCTCTGTGGAGCCGGTCGTTGCATTGCCGCTCCATGGTATCCGGGTCCGTGGCCCGTTGGGCGTAGACGTTGAACATGATGAAACTGTCAAATCCGTTGCCCAGAGCGATCCGCTCCACGGACTTCAGGGTGTTGTCCAGATTGTCCGGCTCCGCCGTGGACGGATTGATGCCGATACAGATTAGGGGCTTTTTGCCCCTGGTGCCCAGGATGTACCGATATTCCGAGTAAAAATTGGGGGCATAGAGCCACTTTTCGATGTCATAGTCCGCGCTGGGGGTGTTGGCCGCCGCCAGGGCCTGCCGGAATGTCACCAGCTCCAGTTGGGCCGTGGTTCCCTTGGGGATGTGCATAGTGCCTCCTTACGCCCACAGCACCCGGTCCACGGGGATGTCGAATTCCTCCGTGTCCAGTTGGGGCAGCATCTGAAAATCGTAGCAAAGGGCCAGGGTGGGATGACCCGGTTCCCGGGCCAGAAAGCGATCGTAAAATCCGCCGCCGTAACCGATCCGATGACCCTGGGGATCAAAAGCCAACCCCGGCATCAGCACCAGGGCGGTCCCGTCCTGGGCCACGGGCCCATCGGCCACCGGCTCCGGGATCCCGGCATAACCCGGGGCCACCGCAGACAGATCCTCCATGTAGATGAAGCGCATCTCATCGCCGTAGCACTTGGGCACCGCCACCTTTTTGCCGTCCCGCAGTGCCTGCTCCAACATGGCCACGGTCCGCACTTCCTGGTTGTAGGGCAGGTATCCGTAAATGGTGACGGCCCGGCGGTATTCCTCGGTCTGCACAAACAGCTCCCCCAGAATACGGCTTTTCTCTTCGATCTGGGCCGGGGTCATGGCCCGTTTTTTCTCCCGGATCTGCTTACGCAGGGTCTGCTTGTCCATGATCTTTCTCCTCCGACTTTCCGGAACGGAACATCCGGAACCACAACAGTACGGCGATCTGGCCGGGGATGCCCAGCAGATACACCCGCCACAGATTCACGTTGGCCAATACCAGCACCGTAATGTGGAAGCTCAGCAGACAGCCCCACACGATAGCGGAAATATACGCTTTGTTCCAGCGGAAGTCATGCCATGCCGACCGCAGGCTCAGCAGCACGATGGCGTTGGCAGGAATAGCAAACAAAAATGCCAGAGCGCTCTGCTCCAGGCCGAAACTGCCCAGCACCACATAGATCACCAGGGCCACGGACCACACCAACAGGGACGAAAGGCCCAGGATGATGTTTTTGTTGGCCTTCCGTTTCAGGGTCTTTTCCACCACTTTTTCCATGGCTTGCTGGACCCGGGTGGCATCCTCCGGCAGTTTGTTGGGATCGGCCAGCAGGTCGTCCACGGTCACTTCAAAAAGGGCCGCCAACTGCATCAGGGTCATGACGTCCGGGACCGACTCGCCCCGTTCCCATTTGGACACGGCCTTATCGGTGTAATTCAGTTTTTCCGCAAGACCGGCCTGGGTCAGGCCACAGCGCTTGCGATGGGCAGTAATATTTTTACCGATCTGATTTTTCAGTTTCTCGCCGTCCATAGGTTCCCTCCAAGGTATACTGATGTTATTTTAACACCTCCCGGCCATTTTTGCAACAAAAAAGTAACCCGCCCCCGGCTTACCGCCGGGGGCGGGAGGGACAACGCTTGTGTTTGACCTTGCAACCGGGCACGTTTCCGATCTTCCGGTGCTTATGCGGTGGTCAGCCGCAGCACATATGACCTTCCTGCCCCATCTCCCACATCATTCATAGCAATATGGTGGCAAAAGCATTTATTTACTGCCAGATTGTTCCTTAGAGATGACGAGGTAAACAATAATTTCAATAACTGCGACCAAAAGCATAATTCCGGGAAGAATGAGCCAAGAATAATGTTCCTGCTGACCAGAAAAATAGTTCCAATATCCCGAAGATGTCCATATGCTTCGGAGTCGGTAACCAAATTGAAGATCCCAATAGACCTGCGCAGAAGAAGTTGACGGATCATAACCTGTCGGATAACCAAGGATATTGATCACATCGGCTCTGGACATATCTTCTGGTATAGACATGGCAATTTCAGGGGACGGAAGCACCAAGCGATGGGGGGCATACAAACCATTTTGGGTTGGATGACTTAATATTAGCGCATCCGCAAGAAGCAATACAATCAAACACGATATCCAGATTAGCACCAAAACAAATCTCAGTTTATTCTTGCTCATATTCATCTCTCCCGATAGTGATTTTAGAGGCACGGAAGGTACCAAATATGTCCATGGTATAAGAAACAGTCATATCCTCGCCGGTGTACCGGGACACAACGATATCTTCCTTGAAGCCGGTATAGGTCAGGGAATATTCGATGGTGGTGTGGGTTCCGTAGGGGTACTGGATGGTCTGTGCGCCCATCCTGCTTGATTATTGACGAAGTGGGGCGCTGTGGGTCAGTCCTCCGGGAAGAGCTGGTCGCTGCAGTATTTGATGATGGCGCTGCGGGTCACGATGCCGATGAAACTGCCGAAATCATCCACCACCGGCACAAAGTTCTGATTTTTCGCCCGCTCCACCAGGTCCTGCATGGAAGCGGTGACCCGCACCGGCTGATAGTCCCGCCGGTGGGCGATGGTCATGATCCGATGAGCCTCCGCCTGCCGCATATCCATGTAACACAGATTCTTCAATCCCCACAGCAGGTCACCCTCGCTGAGGGTCCCCCGATACTCGCCCCGCTTGTTCAGGATGGGGAGGGTCACATAGCCGGCGGATTCCATCTTCTCCAATGCCTGCCGCATGGTATAATCATCGTACAAAAAGGCGCACATGGCCTTGGGTGTTAGAAAAAACAAAATATTATTCATACTGACTCCTTTTTGCGCTTGGCTTTGGGCTTTTTCACTGCCCATACTCATTATAGCACATCAAAAGCGCTGTAGCATGAAAATTTTGTGTCCGAGGGCCTTTTCAGGTGCCGAAAATTCACGCCGTTTTTTATATACTTTGCACAAATTACGAATTGAACCGAAATTCCGAACTATCGAATGTAGCAAAATAGTCCGCAGGAGTCTCCGCCCGGCGGATCAGCTTGAAGCCGCCGTCCGGCTGCAGCAGCACTTCTGCCGAGCGCAGCTTGCCGTTATAGTTGTAACCCATGGAAAATCCGTGGGCGCCCGTATCGTGGATCACCAGAATATCCCCGATCTCCACCTTGGGCAAACTCCGGTCCACCGCAAACTTGTCGTTATTCTCGCACAGACCGCCGGTGACATCATAAACATGATCCGGGGCCGCATCTTCCTTGCCCAGCACCGTGATGTGGTGGTAAGCGCCGTACATGGCCGGCCGCATCAGGTTGGCGGCGCAGGCATCCAGACCCACATACTCCCGGTAAATGTGCTTCTTGTGCAGCACCGAGGACACCAGGTGGCCATAGGGCGCCAGCATGAACCGACCCAGCTCCGTGAAGATGGACAGATCCCCCATGCCCTCCGGGATCAGGATCTGCTCATAGCGCTGCCGGACGCCCTCGCCGATGACGGCAATGTCATTCCGGGGCTGCTCCGGCCGGTAATCCACGCCGATGCCGCCGGACAGATTCACAAAGGCAATATGGGCCCCGGTGGCGTTCCGCAGGCGCACCGCCAGCCGGAACAGAATGGCCGCCAGCTCCGGGTAATACTCATTGGTGGTGGTATTGGAGGCCAGGAAGGCATGGATGCCGAAATGCTTGGTGCCCAGCTTCATGAGCCGGCTGATGGCGCCGGCCATCTGATCCTCCGTCATGCCGTACTTGGCATCCCGGGGCATATCCATAATGGTGTTGCCCAGAGAGAAGGAGCCGCCGGGATTGTACCGCAGGCACACCGTCTCCGGCACCTGCCCCTGGCAGATCCGTTCCAAAAAATCCACATGGGTGGAATCGTCCAGATTGATGTAGGCCCCCAGTTCCAGGGCCTTCCGCATATCCATCTCCGGGGTCACATTGGAAGAGAACATGATCTCCCGGCCGGTGATGCCCACGGCTTCGCTGAGCAGAAGCTCGGTGTAGCTGCTGCAGTCACAGCCGCAGCCTTCCTCATGGAGGATCTGCAGAATATAGGGGTTGGGGGTGGCCTTCACGGCGAAGAATTCCTTGAACCCAGGGTTCCATGCAAAAGCCGCATGGAGGGCCCGGGCGTTGGCGCGAATGCCGGCCTCGTCATAAATGTGGAAGGGGGTGGGGATCTCCCGGCTGATCTGCCGGGCCTGCTCCAGGGTCAGGAATGGTGTCTTTTTCATACGGTTACCTCTTTTTCTCAATAAAAATCGCCCCATGTCAAAGCGACACAGGGCGGACACCGTCCACATCCCCCGGTCAGCACTCCGTTCTTTCGAACGACAGTCCTGCACGTATTCCGTGCAGGCCCAAAACGCGCCCTTTGGCAAGCAACGCATTTTTCGGCGATGTCCCCTTTCCTGCCCCGGCAATTGCCAAACCGGAACGATACTGATGGACCTCGCGCCTCAGCCATGGTTGTGTGTATTCTACACGTTTCCCTCCCTTTTGTCAATCCCCAGTTTATCCTCTCCCGGCAGTAGGACCCCATTCTCCTGACCGTCGACGCCCCTCCATCCCACGGTCGGTTTTCTTTGGCGTACATTGCGCTATAATAAGCGCATCCCCAAAAAAGGCGGTGCTGTGGATGAAACGCACAAAACTTTCCGACCGGCTCCTTCCGGTCTATTCCAAAGCTGAAGAAACCATGAATACTGTAACTCACATTGTCGGCGGCGGCATGGCTGTGGTGATCGCCGCGCTGTGCATCCTCAAGGCGCTGGGTCACGGCAGCCGTCTTGCCCTGGCGGGTTGCCTGATCTATGGCATCAGCATGATCCTGCTGTATACCATGTCCAGCGTCTATCATGGCCTGGGGCCCGGCACGGCGAAAAAAGTAATGCAGGTGCTGGATCATTGCACCATTTATCTGCTTATTGCCGGCACTTATTCGGCTGTACTGCTGGCCGGGATCCATCGGACCGATCCCGGTTTGTGCTGGGGCCTCTTTTCTTTGGAATGGGGATTGACCGCTTTGGCCGTGACGCTCACCGCCATCGATTTGAAAAAGTACCGGGTCTTCTCCATGGTCTGTTACATCGGTATGGGATGGGCCATCCTGCCCTTTGCGCCGCAGGCCATGGCTGCCCTGGATGGGGCCGGATTTGGCTTCCTTCTGGCCGGGGGGATCGCCTATACCATCGGCGCCGTATTATACGGCCTGGGAAAGACAAAGAAGTGGATGCACAGCGTGTTCCATATTTTCGTGGTACTGGGTTCTGCGCTGCAATTTATCAGCATCTTTTTCTACACACTTTGATCCTCAAATCAGACTTGACATGGGCAGCAATGGGGTATATACTGAAAGAAAAACACTTGCACACTTGCTCATATGTTAGTTTATAGGAGGTCTCCTTATGAAAACCAAGATCTATACCGTGGGCAATCTGGATTGCGCCCATTGCGCCGCCAAAGCGGAAGCGCAGATCCGTCAGGTCCCCGGTGTTCACGCCGCCGACATTGCTTTTGCCACCCGGCAGCTCCACCTGACTGCTGAGGATCCCGATGCCCTGCTGCCCCAGGTCCTGGCTGCCGCCCGGCAGGCGGAGCCGGACATCACCATCGGTTCGGCTCCCCACCGGGAGCATGACCACGAAGGCTGCGCCTGCGGCCATGACCACCATCACGATCACGAAGGCTGCGCCTGCGGCCATCATCACGAACACCGCCACGCCCCCAAAAACCACAATCTGCGAAATCTGCTCCTGGGCGGCGCGCTCTTCGCCGCAGGCCTGATCCTCAGCACATTGCATATCCCCTACATCCCCCTGGGGATCTTTTTGGCCGCCTACCTGCTCCTGGGTCACCAGGTATTGCTGAAAGCCGGCCAAAATCTGGTCCGGGGCCATGTGCTGGACGAACATTTCCTCATGAGCGTGGCCACCCTGGGCGCATTTTTCATTGCCGAATTCCCCGAAGCCGTAGGCGTCATGCTGTTCTACCGCATCGGTGAATATTTCGAGGAAAAAGCCGTGGCCCGGAGCCGCAAGCAGATCATGGACGCCGTGGACCTGCGGCCGGAAGTGGTGACCCTGGCCACCGGTGAGACCGTCCCCGCCCATCAGGCCCGTCCCGGCGACGAACTGCTGATCCGTCCCGGCGACCGGATCCCCCTGGACGGCACCGTGGTCCGGGGCGAAAGCCGCATCGACACCGCCCCCATCACCGGCGAACCGGTCCCCCGCCGGGTGGCTCCCG
>SVLA01000169.1 GCA_015068175.1 Oscillospiraceae bacterium | reverse complement strand
GCGACAATATAGCCCACCACAAGGCCGAACAGAACAGACAGCTGCTTCAAATGACCCTTTGCGAAAATGTTGAACAGGATACAGCAGACCAGTGTGATGCTGCCGAGGATCCAGTTCTGGGCACTTCCAAAATCAGCAGCGCCCACACCGCCGGCAAAGGAATTGGCGCCGACGCTCAGCAAGCTGAAGCCGATGGCGGTAACAACGCAGGCCGAAACGATGGGCGCAATGATTTTGCGCCAATACTTGGCGAATAAGCCAAGGATGCCTTCCAGGATGCCGCCCACGATGACGGCTCCAAGGACAGCGCCGTAGCCCCACTTCGGGCCAACGTAACAGAATACAGAAACAAACGTGAAACTGATGCCCATGACGATGGGCAGCTTTGCCCCCAGCTTCCATACGGTGAAGAGCTGAACAAGGGTGCCGATACCCGCCATGATCATGGCGGTCTGGATCAGAGAAGCGGTCTCCTGGGTGCTCAGGCCGCAGGCACCGGTAACGATCATAATGGGGGCGATATTGGCCACAAACATGGCAAGCACATGCTGCAGACCAAAGGGGATGGACTTCAGAAACGGCACCTTGCCGTCCAGGGTATAAATGTTTTCCATAGAGGCCGCGGCCTTGGTGCTCATGTTAGACATTATGCGTTCTCCTGTGCCCGGAAGGTGATCTTGCCGGTCTCGGCATCCATGGCGTCCACAATGGCCAGAGATTCCACTCGGTAACCCATATTGCGGATGACACGGCCGCCGATCTGGAAGCCCTTTTCAATGACAATGCCGCAGCCTTCCACAATGGCGCCGGCAGACTCCACGATGGAGATCAGGCCCTGCAGCGCGCAGCCGTTGGCAAGGAAATCGTCAATGATCAGAACACGCTCGCCTTCGTTCAGGAACTTCTTGGACACGATGACCTGATTTTTGTTGCCATGGGTAAAGGATTCCACTTCGGCAACATACATATCGCCCTCAATGTTGATAGACTTGGACTTTTTGGCAAATACCATAGGGACGCCGAACTCTCTCGCCACAAAAGCGGCGATGCCGATGCCGGATGCCTCAATGGTCAGAACCTTGGTGATCTGCTTGTCGGCAAAACGGCGCTTGAACTCCCGGCCGATCTCCTCCATCAGGCCAATATCCATCTGGTGGTTCAGGAAACTGTCCACTTTCAGCACGTTGCCTGCCTTTACAATGCCGTCTTTTACGATGCGGTCTTCCATAAAATTCATATCTGTCTTCTCCCTCTGCAATGTTTGTGGCTTCAATCATTATAGAACATACCATAATTTTCAGAAAAAGTAAATGTAAGGCTGGAAGAGAAAGCCATTTTAGGCCGTTATTGGATGCTCTGCCGAAAGCAGGGCAGAAATGAGCACCCCCCGACAAAAGCCGGGGGGTGCTGATCTTTATTTTTCCAATTCACCAACATAGGCGTTGATCCCGCCCAGGTCATGTACATTGGTGAAGCCAACGCCCCGCAG
This sequence comes from Oscillospiraceae bacterium, assembly GCA_015068175.1. Next base: position 1,804 of record SVLA01000169.1, on the reverse strand, counting down.
AGCCCGAACCGCACGCGCAGACCGCGCGCCCGACAGGCAGTAGACAAAAATGGGGGTGTCCTTGTCCGTGATCTCCAGGGAGAAGTCCCGCAGCTTCTGGGAGGGGACGTTCCGCGCGCCGGGGATCCGGCCTTTTTCAAACTCATCCGGCTGACGCACATCCACAAGGATGGCGTTTTCCTGCTTATAAAATTCCTTTAAACGCTCCATAATGCTCACTTTCTTCCGTGGAGGATGGGGGACAGGGGCTTGTAGATCACAAAGGCGATGGCCGCCGTCAGCAGTTCCTTCACGAAGGTGAAGGGCACGTTGAAGGTGGCGATGGCCTGGAACAGACCGTCCACATTGGGGTTGATGGCCTTATACATACCCAGAATGGCCTCCAGCGGCAGGACGAACTTGCCGAAGAGGGGGTAGATGAGGAAATAGTTGTGGGGCAGGCAATAGACCGCGGAGATGACGCAGCCGGCGATGGAGCCGATGAGGGCGCCCTTGCGGCTCTTGATCTTCCGATAGATCAGACCGGCGGGGACAACATACATCACGCCCATCAGGAAGTTGGACAGCTCGCCCACACCAAAGGTGGTGCCGCCGATGAAGATGTGGATCAGGTTTTTGATCAGACAGACAGTGGCGCCCGCCAGGGGGCCATAGGCGAAGGAGGCCAGCAGGGCCGGCAGCTCGGAAAAGTCCAGCTTGATGAAAGCCGGCATGATGGGAACGCTCAGCTCGATGAACATGAGGATGAAGCCAACGGCGCTGAGCATGGCGATGCCCGCCAGTTTGCGGGTGTTCTGGGTTTTTGCGGACATGGTGTTTCCTTTCCGGCAGGGACAGGCGCTCCCCGCCAGACATGGCTGTGAAATTTTACGAAAAACGCCCTGTCAGACCCAAAACGGGCATAACAGGGCGTGATTGCGCAAAGCCATATCTTCTTCCATCCAGACTGTACTGTCGGCTCCGGAGTTACACCGGATCATGCCAAAAGGCTCGCGGGCTTTACCGCCGGTGGGGACTTTCACCCCGCCCTGAAGATTACGATTACAAGATAGCACGACAGACGGCAGTTGTCAAGGGTGGGCCAGCTGTATCAGAGATTCTTCGGTGCCGTCCTCGGGCTTGCGCCGGCCGGTGACCCGGAAGCCGTGGCGAGAGTAAAAGGCGATGGCCCGGGTGTTTTTCTCCAGAGCCCACAGGCAGTTGACCCGGAGGGCGCTGACGGCATGTTCCAGCAGGGCGGCGCCGATGGCCTGTCCCTGAAGGACGGGCTCCACGAAGAGCTTTTTCAGCTCCTGGCCTTCCGCCTGGAAAAAGCCTTTCACCACTCCGTCGTCATAGACCCAGAGGGTGTTCAGCAGAGGTTGATAATATTCCATCCGGGAAGGCACCTGGAGCTCTTCAAAATAGAAGGGATCATAGCGGAAAATGGGATAAAAGTTCAGCCGGTAATTGAAGATCTCTATTTCCGCAATACGGGCCAGGTCTTCCGGTTTGGCAGGTCTGATGGCGGACATCATGATTTCCTCACAGAACGGGATCGCCCGCCAGATAAACCTGCCGGATGTTCCAGTCGCTGTCGCACAGCACCAGGTCAGCGGGCCGTCCCACAGCGATGGAGCCGCAGACCTCCTCCAAACCGGCGCTCTTTGCGGGGACGGAGGTGGCGGTGGCCACGGCCTGCCCCATGGGAACGCCGGCGCGGATGAGGTTCACCATGCCCTCCCAGGCAAAGGTCACCGACCCGGCCAGGGTGCCGTCGGCCAGGGTGGCCCGGGGGCCTTTTACCGTGACGGCCTGACCGCCA
>SVLA01000019.1 GCA_015068175.1 Oscillospiraceae bacterium | reverse complement strand
GCCCCTCAGATTAAGTGCGCTGTTTTTTCGAATTTTGAGATGCTTTTTCCACAACTTCGTTGCTGCAAAGAAAAAGAAAGAGGTGCTGCCTCTTATGATCCTGTAAAATCATTTTGAGACAGCACCTCGTTTTTTGTCCAAAGAAAACCGCCCGGCGGATGGTCGGTCCGGCGGGCGGTAAAACGGGTCTGCCAATAATGAAAGAAAAATGAAGAGAGGTCAATGAAAGAACAACGGTCGTGGACATACCCGTTTTTTACGTTTCGGTGCCTTAGTAGGCCGTCAGGCATTCTTCGGTCACGGTGATCTCCAAAGTCTGCTCGGTCCCCTGCCGAAGGACCGTGAGGACCACGGTATCCCCCGGACGGACCGTGAGCATCATGTCGGTCACATGGTACTGGCGGGTGATGGCAACGGTCCGGTCCCCCACCGCTGCGCTGATCAGCACATCGCCGGCTTCCAAGACCCCCTGGGCCAGGGAATCATCCGCCACTTCGTAGACCGACACCGTTTCCTCGATGTGGATCCGCCCGGTGGTCTCGTCGTAGACCGCTCTGGAATCGGCGGTGGTAACGGTGATGCCCAGCAAGGCCCGCTGGACCTGCTCCACGTCGGTGCCGAAGCAATAGTCGATGATATTGTCCGCAATGGCCACCGCCACGTTGGAGGGAATGGCGTAGCCGATATTTTCAACGCCGTCGTCCACGATCTTTGCATTGACGATGCCGATGAGCTGGCCCCGGCCGTCGTAAAGGCCGCCGCCGCTGTTGCCGGAGTTGACGGCCGTATCCACCCGCAGGACCCGGAAGGAAACCTCGGACCGGCCGTCGGCCGCGGTCATGGTGATGTATTCCGAATCCACGCTGACCACACCGCTGGAGGCGGAAATGCCGTAGCCCTGGGCGTTGCCGATGGCAATGGCGTGATCGCCTATGCTGACATTATCAGAATCGGCCACCTGGGCGGCGCAGACATCGGCGCTTTGCAGGAGGGCGCTGTCCTCCACCCGCAGGACCGCGATGTCATAGTAGGACGAACCGCCCACATAGGTGGCCGGGATGGCCTTTTCCTGGATCTCGGAGCCGTAGAGGTAGATCCGGATGTCATCGCTGATGCCGTTTTCCGTGTTGCTGTCGGCATCGTAGACCACATGGTAATTGGTGATGATGAACGCATCACCGGCGGCCTGATCCAGCCGGTAGATCACGCCGGAGCCGGCGGAGGAATACTCCTTGGTGGTGGTACTGCCGTAGCCGGGGCGCCAGCCGCCGCCCTGGCGGACCGTGGTTTCAAAATTGCAGACGATGCTGACAGCGCTGCGGAGTCCCTTGGCGCTGGCCGCAGGGATGCTGTCGCCGTCGCCGGTGATGACCATGCTGCCGTCATCGCCCTTGGGGCCTGCGGCGCCGTCGCTGCCCACGACGTTGCCCAAATTCTGCTCCCGGCCGTCATCGTAGACCAGGATCAGTTCTCCGTCGATATTGATCCGGGCATCGGCAATGCCCACGGCAGTCTGGGGGATACAGGCCGACAGCGTCAGTGTCAGGGCCAGGATCAGGGTGCAGGCGAGGAAGGTCCATTTGTTTTTCATAAGTTTCGTCAGCCTTTCCTTGAAGTTCGTGGGAACAATGTATCATTGGCGGCTAAAGACGCCCTAAAGAAAGCTGTGACGGAGATGTAAACATTCGTGGATATAGCGGCCGGAGGCCGCCTTGGCTCCCCTTGTCAGGGGAGCTGGCGAAAATCTTTGATTTTCGCCTGAGGGGTAGTGGTTCTCTCCCTCCGTCATTTGCTTCGCAAATGCCACCTTCCCCCGGGGGAAGGTATGGGTGCGGCAATATCGTAGGGCGCCGGCTGTCTCCCGCCAAAAAAGGCCACCCTCCCAGGGGAGGGTGGTTTCAGAGGGTCACTTTGAAGCCGATATGGGTGTCGTCTTTTTGGTAAGCGGTAATGCTGCCTTTATGCTTTTCCACGATGGACTTGGCCATGGACAGGCCCACGCCGTAGCCGCCGGTGAAGGTCCGGGCCCGGTCCGCGCGGTAAAAACGGTCAAACAGCCGGTGCAATTCCATGTCCCCCACGGCGGCGTAGGTATTTTCAACGGTCAGGGTGATGTGCCTGCCTTTGATCAGCCGGACGACGATCTGTCCGCCGGGATCGCAGTATTTGATGGCATTATCCAGCAAAATGGCCAGCAGGCTCCGCAGCAGTTCCTCGTCGCCCCGAAGGAAGACGGTCTCATCCACCTGGGATTCCAGAGTCTTCCCCCGGTCCGCTGCCAGAGGCTCAAACTCCACCACCGTATCGGTGACCAGTTTGCCCAGGGGCACACGGTCATTGCGCAGGGCATACTGCTCCTCATCCATCCGGGACAGGGCCACCAGGCGGTTGACCAGTTCCGTCAGCCGCAGGCCCTCGGCCCGGATATCCTCCAGCCACTCGTTGCGGCCCAGCTCCTCCTCCGCGATGTCCAGGTTGGCCAGGATCAGGGTCAGGGGTGTTTTCAGCTCATGGTTGGCATCGGTGATGAACTGGCGTTGTTTTTCATAACTTTCAGCGATGGGCTTCACCGCCCGCTTGGAAAACAGAATGATCAGCGCCAGCACCAGTGTCACGCAGATCAGCAGTACCACGCCGGCGATGGTCATGGACTGGGCCAGCATGGCCAGGTTGGCGCTGCCGTCGATAAAGACCACATCGGTGCCAAACTCCGTGGTATAGATCTTATAGCGGTAACTGGAGATCCAGCCGCCGGAATCCCCTTCTTCCATGGCCTGGGCGGCATATTCCAGGGCCTGGGGCTCGTCGATGGCATAAATGGAATCGGTATTGGTCCCGGTCACCTGGCCGGAACTGTCAAAACGGACGGTAAAATAGCGGGTGGAGAACGGGGTCTCCGGGGTAATGAATTCAAACTGGGGTTCCTGGGGCGGCCTGCCCGGTTTCATGCCGGAAATGCCGAAATCCGGGAAGCGTCCGCCGCCCTCCGACACCGAATCCGCCAGGATGTCCAAGGTGTGATTGATGGAGGTAATGCTAAACAGCGCAATGGCCGCAAAAACAATAAACACCACGGTAAAAATAGAGACGGTGCTGATGAGGATGAACTTCCGCTGCAGTTTATAGATCATGGGGCCGCCTCCAATACATATCCGGCATTGCGGATGAAGCGAATGACGGCCGGGGCCCCCAGGGCATCGATCTTTTTGCGGATATTGGAAATGTGGACCCACACCACGCTGGTATCCACACGGGCATCCCACCCCCAAATGTGGGTGATGAGCTGTTCGGCGGTGAGGATCTGATTCTGATGGCGCATCAGCATTTCCATGACCTGGAACTCCTTGCCGCTGAGGGACAGCACTTTATCGCCGCACTGCAGTTCGTAGGTGGAGCGGTTCAGGGTCAGGGTGCCGACGGACAGCAGATCCGGGGTGAAATTGTCCTTGCGGCGGAGCATGGCCCGGACCCGGGCCAGCAGTTCCTGGGTAGAGAAGGGTTTGGGCAGATAGTCATCCGCCCCCGCATCCAGGCCCTCGATCCGCTGATGGATCTCCGTTCGGGCCGTGAGAAACAAGGCCGGGGTGGTGATGCCCTGGGCCCGGAGTTTCCGCAGAAGGGTCACGCCGTCCATGCCGGACATCATGATGTCCAGCACCAGGCCGTCGTAGACATCGGTGGCGGCGAATTCAAAGGCATCCACGCCGTTGTCTACGCTGTCCACCGCGTAATGGTCATGTTCAAAAATATGCACCAGGCTTTTGCACAGCTTGGGATCGTCTTCTGCAATGAGGATCCGCATAAAACGCCTCCTTTCTGACTGTTCAGCCAGGGGAAAATAGAGATCAGCGCCAGGTGACGCCGTTGCTGTCCGGGGTCCCTTCGGCGGCGGAAACCGTCCGGATATCGGCACCCTTATCCCCCAGGGCAATGACCAGGGCGGACAGGGATACGGGCATTTGGACGGTGACGGTCTCGTCACCGATCCGCGCCTGCAGATACGCGCCGCTGTTCAGGGAAATCTGTTTTGTAGTGCCGATGCTGTTAAAATTGGCGCAATGGGTGGCTTCGTTGGACATTCCGCCCCGGAGCATGACCGCCAGCACGGCACCGCCTTCATAGGTGTAGCCGTTTTCCGTATCGATGGCGGAATTCATGCCGGAATTGGAGATGACCACGGTCCGGCCGCCGGAGAAAATGATGCCCTGGCCGGACGTGCGGCTGTTGGCATCGATGCCGTCGCCGGCACAGCAGATATACACCGTGCCGCCGCTGACGGTCACGGCATTGCCGGTGGTGGCGGTGGCATTGATGCCGTCATCTTTGGCAAGGACGGAAACATAGCCGCCGGTGATCCGGACGCAGGTGCCTTCCAGGCCCTCGTAAGCATTGGTGATGCTGACGGTGCCGCCGTGGACGCTCAGAGTGCCGTCGGCATGAATGCCGTCGTCGCTGCTGTACAAGGTGAGATTTCCGCCGTGGACGGTCACATCCCCCAGAGGCGCGGCGCCGTTTTCCAGGGCGGTATCGCTGTTGGCGTGGATGGCGTCATCGTGGGCCTTGATCGTCAGGGTGCCGTCGTGGATCACGATGGCATTGGCGGCCTTGATGCCCTTGGCCGAGTGGTCGCTTTTATCCGAGTTGCCCTCGTTAAAACCGCCGGGGCCGCCGCCGGGACCACCGCCGGGACCGCCCCCAAAGCCCCCATCCTGGACCTTGGTGGTGTAATTGGTCCACTCATAGCGCAAGCCATTGTAGGATTGGCTCAGGGCGAAGGTATCGCAGCCGGCATTGGGCGTCAGATAGTCGGACATGACCAGATATTCCTGATCCTGGCCCTGCTGCGCGGCGAATTCGTAAATGAAGAACTGCTGTTTGGCGTATTCCGGCATTTTGGGATAGGAATAGTAATAGTAAGTGCTTCTGCCGCCGGAAACTTTGGAATGGTACTCCGCGTTGACCCAAAGGTAATCCGTTTCGGAATTGTAGTACTTCACGGAGTAATAATACTGATCGCCGGTAAAGCGGATATAGTTGACATCCGAGGAAGAGTCCGCCACCTCCTGGGAGTAATTGGAATACTTGTCGGTGTAGATGCTGAGGGTAGTGGTGCCGTCCTCAATGACCACATCGTAGGCGCTGTCGATACCGTCGCAGGCGGCGAACAGCTCGTGGGTGCCGCCGGCCACGGTGACGGTGCCCCGCTGGTTGCCCTTTTCGGAAATATCGCTGTTTTCGGTCTTGATGCAATCGCCGGCCGCGGCAATGAGGACCGTTTTGCCCCCTTCGATCCGGATGCTGTCGTTGCCCTTCAGGGCGTTATCCCGGCAGGCCACCGACAGAGTCAGATTTTTTACCCGGAGGTCATCTTTAGAGCGGATGCCGTTGTTATTTTCCGACACCACCGTCAGCGCGCCCTTGCCGCTGATCTCCAGGTCCGGTTCCGCATAGATGGCCGCGGCATACTGGCCCTCTTCCGCCGCGGTGCGGGTATCGTAGATATAGTTTTGGGTGTCCTTTTTGGCCTGGATGGTCACTTTGTCGCCGCTGAGGACAGTGATGGGACTGTTTTTGCTGCTGACCAGGGCCAGGCCCGTCAATTCAAGCTGAAATTTTTGATCGTCGCCCACGTCGATGACGATATTTCCGGAGAATGTGCCGGAAAGGGCGTAGACCGTCTCCTCCTCCACGGCGGTGAAGGTCAGGGTGGTGCCTTCCAGTTTGCAGGCATCTTTGGTGCCGGAGATCCATTGGATCTGCAGGTCTGCGGAGGTTCCTTCAAAATAGCCGTCGTAAAAGCCGCTTTCTTTCAGATCCTGGCCGAAACCGGTGTCGTCGCCGCCCAGGTCCGCGGAGGGACCCTGGGTCTCCTGGGGGCCGGGGTTCACCGGCTCGCCGGACTTCGGTGTGCAGCCCGCCAGCAGCAGGCACAGGCACAGAAGAAGTGCTGTAACTTTTTTCATCATATACCTCTTTCGGTGCGGTGGGAATGGGTTAGTTTGGTGTCCTATAGTATAGCATAACATCCCCGGCTAAAGCTAGACTAAATATTTGACGGTTGCTGGGAGAGCGGCGCTATTGCAGGGCGCCGGCTTGCGCCCGCCGCGCGGTTGGAATTCTGCCATTGCAACGCCCCTGCGGGGCTACACCACATCCGCCCCCTGCGAGGGCACCTTCTTCCAGGAGAAGGCTTTGGTACTGCCCTCTCCGTCATTTGCTTCGCAAATGCCACCTCTCCCAAAGGGAGAGGCAAGGGGGGGCGGGGCACCGCCCCCGGGGGAAGGTATTAGGGGGGGAGGAAAAAGGCTTACCGCAAAATACGGTAAGCCTTTCGGTTTTTTTGGGGTGGCAGACAAGGGAACCTTGCCTGCCGGTTCAACATAATTACTCAGCGGGGTTGATGACGACGTTATAAGCGCCGCCTTCCTTCACTGCGAAGCAGTAGAAGATCACGCCGTTGGCAGGAATGTTGATGGAAGTGGCAGCGCCGTTCACGACAACGCTGACGGGGGTCTCAGCAGAGACCACGATGGCGCCGAAGATGGAAGCGCCGGGCACGATCTCGCCATTGGTGATCACCTGGTAATCGGTGGGCGCGCCGTTGGCGTAGGTGAAGCTCTGGACCTGGTACTCGTAGGAGGTCTTGTTCTCCACGGTCACGATGCCGTTGCCGGTAGCGGCAGCGCCCTTCTCGGTGATGACGACCTCATACTTGCCGCCGGTCTTGACGGAGAAGCAGTAGAAGGTGGTGGGACCGGCGGGAATGTTGACGCTGGTCTCCACGCCGTTGACGGTGACGGTGACTTCCTTGGTGCTGTCGATGACGATGGCACCGAAGATGGCTGCGCCGGGTTCGATGATGCCGTCGGTGACATCCTTGTAGTCAGAGGGCGCGCCGTTGGCATAGGTGAAGCTCTGAACCTTGTACTCATAGGAGGTCTTGTTGTCCACGGTCACAACGCCGGTGGAGGGATCGGTCTCCTTGAACATCACTTCCACGGTGTTGTCGCCGGGAGCAACGTAGAAGCAGTAGAAACCGCCGGCAGCGGCAGGATCGGTGATGGGGGTCTCGTTGCCGTTGACAATGACCTTCGCGATCTCATAGCCTTCGGCAGCGGCGGGCTTGACGCAGATCAGCTTGCCCAGCTCCAGAGCGCCGCCATTCTCCACGGGAACCAGGTTGGCGAAATCGCCCATAGCGCAGGTCATCACAGTGAAGGTGCCGCCGGTAGCCTCGGTGAACACGGCCTTGGAAGCGGCGAAGTCCACGCTCTCAGCCTTGGTGATGGCATCGCCGTAGGAAGCAGTGAAGCTTCTCTCACCGGTGATGGTGACCGTGGGAGGATTGGACATGATGTTGAACACCAGGCTGGCGCTGTTGTAGGTCTCCTTCATGCTGGTGACGAAGCCCTTGCTGTTGGTCAGGATCTCAACGTCGGCAGCATAGCCGGCATCCTGGTTGCTGAAGTCGGACCAGCCGCCGTCGGTTCTGTAGCCGACGTACTCGGGCTTGTAGTTGACCTTCAGGCCGCCGTTCTCGCCGGCAGCATAGGTGGGATCCACCAGGTCGTCCTCGATGAAGGTGTCGGACAGACCGAACAGCTTCAGCTCGTAAGCCTTGTCGGTGGCATTGTACAGCAGGGAATCCAGGGTCAGGCCGCCGATCTGCTCGTAGGTGGCAGCCTCGAAGATCTCAGCCAGCTTGGCAGCGGCGTCGGTCACTTCCACAGCCTCAGCGGAGCTGGTCTGGTAGAAGTACTTGCCGTCCTTCTTGTAGAGGATCTCCTCGGTGACGGTGGCGGTCTCTTCAATCAGCTTGTCCTGACGGGTCTTGGTGACCTTGATGTACAGGTCTTCGCCCAGGTCCATCTCCACCACGGCGGTGGCGACCACGTCGCGCTTGAAGCTGTCCATGCCGCCGGAGCCCTCTTCGCCGGGACGGACGACGTCGACCTTATAGTTGGTGACGTAGGTCAGCTTGACGGTGCCTTCCAGCTTGTCGGCAAAGCCGGCCATGGTGGAAGCGGCATCAAATGCGGGAGGATCCGTGGGTTCCGTCCCGTTGGGCTGGCAGCCGGCAAAGACGGTGGCCAGCATTGCGAGCAGAAGGATCGTTGCGATGGTTTTGCTCATGAACTTTTTCATTACACTTTTACTCCTTTTTTATTTTTTGATTATATTCTCAAGATATTTGATCACATGAAATATCTCTTGAGCCCAGGTATACCAGGAATGGTCCGCGTCGGGGATGAACTTGTATTCCACGCCCAACTTGTTTTCCAGCAGGAAGTCGTTAAACGCCCTGGAGCTGTCGATGATGAAATCGCTTTCACCCACAGAGAGGTAGACATTCAGCGCTTTCCCCTGATTTTCCAGGAACAGCTCCCGGAGGGTGCCGAACTTGGTCTCGTCCAGCCGATCCGGACGGATGGCCGGGGACAAGGCCACGCAGGCGGCATATTTATCCACGTTTTTCAGGTAGTGGTACAGCGCGCCGTAGCCGCCCATGGACACACCGGCGATCACCAGGGGCTGATCCTCGGACAGGTAGGTGAAATTGCCGTAGAGGAAATCCAGGACCTCCTCTTCCACCAGGGTGTAGTAGTCTTCGATGGGACCCATATTCAGGTACCACTTATTTTCACCGTTGATGAAGCAGGCGGCGATCTTATGATCCTCGCAGAGTTTCAGGATCTGGGTATTCATCTGCCATGCTTTTTCATTATCGCCGAAGCCGTGGAGAAAGACCACCAGCGGATAGGTCTGCGGATGATTCCGGTAATACTGGGGATCCTGATTTTTCAGGCAGCCGCCCAGATTCAGCGAGGGGATGAACAGATCCATCCGGGTCCGTCTTGCCAGGGACTTCGTGTGGAAATCCACCGTTAACAGAGCCATGTTTCTTCCTCTTCTCTGCGCTTATTTCTGCTGACCACCGGCTCCTCGGGATTGACTTCCAGGCCCTTGTACTCGGTCTGGAATTCCACAAGATCGCCTTCGGCTCTGTGGATCAGGCACTGCAGGTAGTACTCGGTCATCTCGTAGGCGGATCTTCTTTCCTCAGCGGTGGAGGTGCCGATGGAGCCGACGTAGTAGGGCAGATCCTTGATCTCAGCATAGTCCACTTCGTTCTGGCAGGAACCGCCGATGGCGAAGTAAACGCCCAGGTCGTTACAGATCTTCGCGGCATTGTTGCGGTCGGTGTCGTCCTGGAGGGAGATGATAAAATCCGCGCCCTGGTTGCAAAGCTGCTTGGCCACCATGCTCTGGGTGTTGACGCTGGTGACGGAGCCCAGGGGCAGGATGGTGACGTTGTAGGCATTGGCCAGGTAATCCTGGATGTAGGTGATGTACTTGCCCACCTGGTCATTGATGCTGGAGGGGGCGATGATGCCGCACTTGATCTCCTCGCCCTGACGGTAGGAAGCCTCGTCCTCGGCGGCGTTGGTGCCGTTAAGCTCGTAGAGGGCCTTGATGTTCTCCTTGGTGGAGTTGCTCACCCATTCGGCCAGCTTTTCCGCGCCGTAGTTGGGGCTGGTGGGATCGAAGAACTCATCGATGTTGATCTTCCGGACGGTGGGATGGGCGGCGTCGATGGAATCCACGGCGCTCATCTCGTCATACTCTTCCAGGGTCTGGATGGCCCAGGTGGAGATGCTCAGGTGCAAAGCGGAGCCGTCGGCATTTCTCATGACCTCGCCGGTCTCCACCGCGTTGACGGCGGCGGCGAAGATGGGGGCCAGGTGAGCGGAATACTTGGCCACCAGGTAGGTCAGGGAGCCGTTGACAAAGGCTTCGCGATAAGTATCGGAGAAGCCGCCCATGGTGGCATTGGAGATCTTGTCACCGGAGGACAAAATGGGAGAGGAGGCAAACTCCACGCCGTTGCAGGTGGAGATGACCACCATGGGATGGTGCTGCGCGAAGGGCTTGGTGAACTGGATACCGGAGTCCCAGTTCTGATTGTTGACCATGAAGATCACGGTATCTTCGGGCAGGTCGCAATCGGGCTCTCGGGTGATCTTGAACTTACGGGCATCCTTCTGGCCTTCATAGCCGGTGACGGTGATGCCGTGGGCGGCCAGGGCATCGTTCATGCCCAGCCACTTGTTGGTAAAATGCTGGCCTTCATAGCCGTAGTAGTTATACAGGGCGAAGAAGATCGCATTCTTGGTGCCTTCAAAGGTCTCGATGTTGGGATTTGCCTCCGTGCTGCCCTGGGTGCCGCCGAAGATGAACAGATCCTCAATGCTGCTGCAGGCTGCCAGGGTATTGCAGGAGATCACAAGCACCAGCACCACGGCCAGCAATCTTGCGAATTTTGTATTATGCTTCATTCCGGGTGTCTCCTTTATCAATGTACTGTAACCGCTTTTCCTTCCAGATGTATCTTCTCATCTTCACCCAGTTGAGGAATCTGTACTTATCCACCATGTACACCAGGACCGCGAAGACGCTGAAGCCGTTGATCAGGCTGGAAACGGTGGCGGTCAGGGCGTTATCGAAACCGTAGGTGTAAAGCAGGGTGGTGCCGATGACGGCCAGCAGCAGACCCACGATCTGGTTGCTGTACCGGGCCAGGATGCCGCCCACGAAGATGGGCAGGAAGTTCTTGAACACGGTGCCGCTGGAAGCCAGGTTGACGTTGACGGTGATGCTGGCGGTGCCGCAGGAGCTCATGACCTGGTAAATGGCGATCAAAGCGCCGGCGATGATGAAGCTGATGATGCAGTGGGAGATCTCGTTGATGCCGGTCTCCACGCAGATCTTCTGGTTGTAGACCAGGGCCAGCTTGTTATAGCCGTATCTGGTATAGCACAGGGCGGAAGCCATGACCACGCAGACGATCAGCAGCAGGGGGATCAGGATGATGGGCTCCTGGAAGAAGCTGGTGGTGTGGGGGCCCATGGCCAGGTTGACGGTGCCGGAAGAGCCGTTGGAGGTGGCCACCACCTTGGCGATGCCTTCATACACCAGGCACATGCCCAGGGAGATGACGATGGGGGGCAGCTTGGTGGTGATCAGCACCAGGGAATGGACAAAGCCCAGCGCCATGCCGAACAGAATGCTCAGCAGCAGGAACTGGAAGATATGCTCCACCGTGTCCACACCGGGCACGATGAGAGAAGCAAACAGACAAGCCAGAATACCGGTGGCGCCCAGGGAGAAGTCCATTCTGCCGGAGTTCAGGTTGGTATTCAGGGCCAGGGCCGCAATGAGGGTCATGACGGCGGTTCTGCCCATGATCATGATGTTGCTGAAGTTGTCGAATGCATCGCCGATGATAAACAGGCCCACGCCGTTGGCATTGGACAGAATGCAGGCGATGACGATCATCAAAGTGGGGCAGAATAAAGACCAAAACAGTTTGGTACCCAAACGCTTGGTTTTGGGGTCACTCAGCACGGAGTGATTAAACTTTACAGGACTTGTATATTTCATCACTGAATACTACCTCCCGATGCCAACATTTTTGTTCTGGTGTCCCACATATTTGCCAGGGAGATCAGAATGAAGATCGCGCCCTTGACCATGTAGGAGTAATCGCCCACCTGGAACGCGGGGGTGGAGATGGCTGCGAAGAACTCGTCCAGGAAGACGGAGAAGAATGCGCCGATCACCGCGCAGCTGACCTTGGACTTGGGGCCGCCGCTGGTGGTCATGCCGCCGAAGACGATGGCGATGACCACGTTCAGGCCCACCTGGCCCAGAACGGTGGAAGCGCCGTACATGCTGCCGCTCATGGAAGAAGCGAAGAGGAAGCCGCAGATGCCCAGGCCCACGCCGGAGATGGCGAAGGAGATGATACCGGCGCGCATCAGGTTGATGCCGTTGAACCGGGCCGCCACCTTATTGGAACCGATGAACTTGTTCCTTCTGCCCACCTTGGTATAGTTGAAGATGAACCAGCACAGAGCGAAAAACACCGCCAGGAAAATGGCGAAGAACCAGGCGTTGGAGTTCATGCCCTTGTTAACGGTGATCAGGCCGCCGTAGCTGTCCAGAACGGCTTCGTGGACCGCGGCGATGATGTTCATCATGGTCAGGGTCATGACCATGACGGGCAGGTTCAGCATGGTGGCCAGGATGGCGTTGAGGATGCCCAGGCCGGCACCCACCACCACGGCCAGAGCCAGGGACAGCGCCAGGTTGCCGGTGGCGTTGTAAGTCAGGGCCGCCACGGTGGCGCACATCAGAGATGCGTTACCCAGAGACATATCGAAGCCACCCTGGGAATAGATGAACACGGCGCCGGTGGCCACCACCGCCACGAAGATACTGTTGTTGATGACGTCGCCCAGGTCGCCGGCGTAGCCGGTGATGCTCTTGCCGATGAAATAAGCCGCAATGATCAGCAGCAGCATGCACATGGGCACCAGGTTCACATAGAACTGCTTGTTGGTCAGGGTGGCCTTCAGGTTGAAGGATGCCTTGGACTCGATGGACTTGTTGCGCAGGCTCTCCATGGGAGAGATGACGCCGGTCACATTGTAGATCAGCCGGGTGTATTCCTCATGGAGGAACACCCGCTGCATTTTCAGTTCCCTGGTCTGCTCGTTATAGCTGTTCTTTTCCTTGATCCGGGCTCTCTTGCGGACGGTCTCCAGGCCGAACTTCACGTTGTGCAGTTCCTTGGGGTCGGAATTGGCGGCCACGGCGGCGGCCAGGTCCCGCTCCAGGTTCTTGTCCAGCTCTTCCAGGGCATTCAGATGGGCCTGCTTCAGGGCCGCGAGCTGCTCACGGATCTGCTGCTTCATGGCAGCATCTTTTTCCAGATAGAGGTTCTTGATCTCCGCGCTGAAGGCTTTGATCTGCTCCTTCGTCTTCCTGCCATCCCCGGCAAAGTCGATCACACGCTGTACCAGGGCCTGATCAAAGAATTTAAAGCACACATTCATATTCTGTTCCATACGTAGCTCCTTAGATCATATGCTCAATAATTTGTTCCTGCGTGAGGTCTTTGCTGCGGGTGAATTCCTTGGTGATCCGGCCGTCCTTCATGATCAGGATCCGGTCGGACATGCCGATCAGCTCGGGCAGTTCTTCGGAGATCATGATGATGGACTTGCCTTCCAGCTTCATTTTATAAAGGAGCTGATAGATGAACTGTTTGACGCCGATGTCAACGCCGCGGGTGGGGCAGTCCAGGATCAGGATCTCGGAATCGTTGGCGATCCACTTGGCGAAGGAGACCTTCTGCTTGTTGCCGCCGGAGAGGGTGTTGACCAACTGTTCGGCGGAGTTGCACTTGATCTGCAATTCACGCACCTGGCGGTCCACCAGCTTCTTTTCGCTGCCCTTGGTCACCAGGAAGTTGAACTTGGCGATGTTATTGATGGAAGCAATGGCGATGTTGTCGAAAATGGAGGTCTTCAGAGCCAGGGCCTCCACGTCACGGTTCTTGGAGAGGTAACCGATCTTGCGGCTCATGGCGAAGTCTTCGCTGCGGACCAGTTCGTCCAGATGCTCGCCGGTGTAGACGAAGCCGCCTTCGATCTTCACGTTGCCGAAGAGGGCCTTGCCCAGGGTATGCATACCGCACTCGGACAGACCGCCGATGCCCAGGATCTCGCCCTTGTGCAGTTCCAGGTTGATGTGGCGCAGCTGATTGCCTTCGATGCCGTCCACCATCTTCAGCACCACCTGCTGGCCGTAGGTGCCGTCGTAATCGGAGCGGTAGTAATCGCCCTTCAGCTCACGGCCGATCATGTACTTCTTGATCAGGTCGGCGTCGAATTCACCCTTGGACTTGTCCAGGTTGGCCACGATGTTGCCGTCACGCAGAACGGTGAGGGTATCGCACTTTTCCATCAGTTCGTCCAGGTCGTGGGAGATGAACAGCACGGATCTGCCGGAATTCTTCAGTTCCTCCATCTTCTTGTACAGAAGGTTACGGCCGGTCTCGGACAGGGCGGTGGTGGTCTCGTCCACGATGAAGATCTCGGGGTTCTTGTTCAGGCACTTGGCGATCTCGATGAGCTTTCTCTGCTGCATATCGTAGGCCGCGGTGATGACCTCGGGCCGGATGTCGGTGACACCGATCTTGGACAGGGCGTAGCCGGCATGCTTGCGCAGCTTCTTGCCGTTGACGAAGAGGCCGAACACCGCATTCAGGACACCGTTTTTGAGGCTCCGGAGGGCCTTGTTCTCGTTGACGGCCTTCAGGTCGTTATCGTTGTTCAGATAGCAGTTCTTCAGGGACTGGACATCCTTCTTGATCCAGTCCAGCTTCATGTAGGTCTTATTTTCCAGACCCTTGATCAGCCGCTTATAGGATCTCTTCGCTTCGCTCAGGTCGTTGGTCCGTCTTCTCTGCTTGATGACTTCCTCCAGACCTTCTGCGTTTTCTTCGTATTTCTTGTTGATCTCTTCCATCTGGCGGTTCAGGTCATGGAAGGCCTTCTCCGCAAGATCGTTGAATTCACGGATGACCCGGTCCTTCTTGCCGGGGTTGCCGGCCAGCAGGGCCTCATGGAGCTTGGCATACGCCGCAGCCAGGGCGGCCCGGGCCTTCTTCAGGGTCTTCTTTGCTTCCGCGCCGGACTGGGCGGCCAGGACATCGGCATATTCCTTCCGGATCTTCTCCAGGGAAGAAATATCCAGGTCAAACAGAGGAGAGAAGTCCTCGATCTTTCTAGACTCGAAGAAGTTCACGCCGGCGAACTGCTTCAGCTCGCCCAGGAAAATATTCTCGGCCACGCTGATCTCGCTGATGGTGCCGTTTTCCTGAACGATGATGCCGATGCCGCCGTTCAGGGCCTCGATCATGGAGCTGGGCTCCCAGACCTGGCCGTGGTACCACATGGTACCGCTGGTCTTCTGATGGATGCCGGTCATCAATGCACTCATGGTGGACTTACCGGAGCCGTTCTCACCGATAAATCCCCGGATCTCACCGGCGTAGATCTCGATGTCCACGTCGTTCAGTGCAATGGTCGGGCCGAACTGCTTTACGATATGGCTGGCTTTAAAAATCGGCTGTTTCATAAAATTGCGTATGAAAAGTTAATTTCATACTCCTCCTCTCTGTTTATGTAACATTGAACAAACCGTTGCGGAAGGGGGAAAACATGATCGTGCTTATTTGGGGAGAAAGTTTGCATATTTTTGGGCGCATTTTTCTATGCGCATAATATCGATTAATACCATCTTACACCAAAAGTTTTACTTTTTCAACCTCTTTTTGTATGAAAAGTCATTGTTTTCTTGAATATTTCCCTCTTTTCTACAAAAATAGCCGTCGGGCGCGGACAAATGACCGCAGTTTCACATACCCCTTGCGGAATCTGCCGGAATATGCTATATTTTACCTATCAAAACTTCCGAAAGGGGAAACTCAATATGAGCAACGAATCCTTGCTTCTGCAGCCCATTCAGGTGGGCGGCCTGACCCTGAAAAACCGCATTATGTTCCCGCCTCTGACCACCGGTTACGAGGAGCGGGACGGATCCATCGGCCAGCGGAGCCTGGCCTTCTACGAGCGCCTGGCCAAGGGCGGCACCGGTTTCATCGTCATCGGTGACGTGGCCCCCGTCATGACCGCCTCCCCCACCCCCAAGCTCTGCGACGACCGCCAGATCCCCGCTTTCAAGCGGCTGGCCGACACCCTGCACAAATACGACTGCAAAGTTGCTCTGCAGCTTTTCCACCCCGAGTATGACGTGCCCGAAGTGGGCCGTCTGATCCGCCTGGCACAGATGTCCGCCAAGGAGGGCATGGAAGCCAAGGCCAAGGGCGACATGGCCACCTTCGGCGCCAAGATGAAGGAGTCCCAGGACTACGGCCGCCAGGCCCATGGCAAGATCGCCCATGACATGAAGCACTTCATCCAGGACGTGACCCCCGCCCAGTTGGCCCAGATCAAGGGCTACATCGCCGAGGCCGCCCGCCGGGCTCAGGACGCCGGCATCGACGCAATCGAAGTCCACGGCGACCGCCTGCTGGGTTCTCTGTGTTCCCGGCTCATGAACAGCCGCACCGATGAATACGGCGGCAGCCTGGAAAACCGGGTCCGCTACGCTCTGGAGGTGGTGGCCGCCATTAAGGAAGCCGCCCCCAGGATGATGATCGAGTACAAGCTGCCCATCATCACCAAGAATCCCGACGGTTCCGACCGTGGCAAGGGCGGTCTCCATCCCGAAGACGCGGTGGCCTTCGCCCGGATGCTGGAAAAGGCCGGCGTTCACATGATCCAGGTGGCCCAGGCCAACCACACCGGCAATATGGCCGACACCATCCCGCCCATGGGCACCCGGGAGGACAACTGGGTCCTGCCCGTGACCAAGGCCGTGAAGGCCGTGGTCTCCATCCCCGTGGCCACCGTCGGTAAGGTGCTGAGCATCGAAAACGGCGAGCGAATCCTGAAGGACGGCGACGCCGACATCATCGCTTACGGCCGCAGCCTGGTCTGCGATCCCGACATCGCCAAAAAGGCCGCCACCGGCGAACCGGTCCGTCTGTGCCTCAACTGCAACAAGGGCTGTGTGGATGCCATCCAGAACCGCCGCTACATCACCTGCGTGCTGAACGCCGAAAACGGCGAAGAAGCCACCATGTCCATCAAACCCGGCGACGGCCAGAAGAAGGTCGTCATCGTGGGCGGCGGCATCGCCGGCCTGGAGGCCGCCAGAGTGGCTGCCCTCCGCGGCTATGACGTGGACCTTTATGAGAAGGAAGCCGTTCTGGGCGGCCAGATCAACATCGCCGCCGTTCCTCCCAGAAAGGATGAACTGCTCCGCTCTGTGGCTTACTACGAGTGCATCCTGCCTGCCCTGGGCGTGCAGATCCACCTGAACACCGCCGCCACCAAGGAGGTCATGAATGCCGCCGACGCGGTGATCATGGCTGTGGGCGCCCATGACTTCGCCCTGCCCATCCCCGTTGCCGACGGCGCCCATGTGGTGTCCAGTTGGGACGTGCTGGCCGGCAAGGCCGAAGTGAAGGGTCATTGCGCCGTCATCGGCGGCGGCCTGGTGGGTACTGAAACTGCCGAATACCTGCTGGAGAAGGGCTGCAGCGTTTCCATCATCGAAATGATGGACAAGATCGCCAACGGCGAGTCCTCCACCATCCTGCCCACCATCATGGCCGACTTCAAGGCCCATGACGTGAAGCAGTACGTCAATACCAGGGTCAGCGCCATCGAGGCCGGCTGCGTCAAAGCCATGCAGGGCGAAGAAGAGATCGCCATCCCCTGCGACATGGTGGTCATGGCCGTGGGTTCCAGGAAGAACGTCCCCGACCTGGAAGGCGTCACCGTTCCCGTTTACTACGCCGGCGACTGCTCCGGCGAGCGCACCGCCGGCATCATGGAAGCCGTCCGCGGCGGTTACAAGGCCGCAAACGAGATCTGATCTGCCAGCCTGCACAAAAAAACAGCCGCTGACCAGATGGTCGGCGGCTGTTGCTTTAGCTTAATGAAGATATATAACAGATAGTGTAACCATAAGCAGTTTCTGGCAGTGAGTTCGATAAGGAGATTTTGACGCTTACAACCGTATAGCTATTTCGTGGCAAGAGCTTGTATGACAGTTCTGGAATTCAAATCGATCACGAATACGTGGTTATTAGCACCGCCGCCTTCCAG
Organism: Oscillospiraceae bacterium; assembly: GCA_015068175.1. Next base: position 1,776 of record SVLA01000019.1, on the reverse strand, counting down.
TTGTCGAAATCCGACCATGATAGAGATAGCGGACTTTTTATAGGAAATGTTCTGCCCCTCACCTCCCTTCCATCATCCACTGTAGCTGCGTAACTCTTGCCGACGGGATGTAGGGGGGCGTTTCGCCTCCCGCGGGACGGGGAACCCGTCCCCTACAAGTTGCAATCAGCAGAAATTTGTGCTATAATGCCCCCAAACGAAAGCGAGGAAAGGCTATGCACAAGATTTTGTTCGTCTGCCATGGCAATATCTGCCGCAGTCCCATGGCGGAATTTGTCATGAAAGATCTGGTCAGCAAAGCAGGGCGGAGCCACGAATTTGAGATCGGTTCCGCCGCCGTCAGCCGGGAGGAAGAAGGTCACGGCGTCTATCCGCCGGTGCGCCGTCTGCTGGCCGCCCACGGCGTCCCTTGCGGCAGCCACGCCGCCCATGTGATCACCCGCCGGGAGCTGGATTACTACGACCGCGTCTACTACATGGACCGCTCCAACTACCGCTATCTTCAGCGGCTCTTCGGCGCCGATGCCGCCAAGTGCCGGCCGCTGCTGGACCGGGACGTGGCCGACCCCTGGTACAGCGGCGATTTCACCGCCACCTGGAACGATATTCTGGCCGGCTGTACCGCCATTTTGGAGGAATGCACATGAATTGGGAAACGATCGAGGAAGCGTTGGGGCAACTGCCTCTGTACTCTTACTACCTTTTCGATCCGGCAAAACTGGAATTCTCCGGCAGGATCCGCCACATCTGCCGGACGGAATGCCCCATGTACAACAAAAGCTGGGCATGCCCCCCGGCGGTGGGGGAAGTGGACGCCTGCCGGGCCAAATGCATGGCCTTCAGCCAATGCCTGATGATCGCCACCGTCACGGAAGTGCGGGACATCACCGACATCAGCGAGACCCTGGCCACCCGGCCGGAGCATGAAGCCATCACCGACCAGGTGGGTGCCATCCTTCGTGAAAACGGCCTGGCCCCCTACATCCTTTCCACGGAAGCCTGCGCCGCCTGCCCCCGGTGCGCCTGGCTGGACGGCGAACCCTGCCGGTTCCCGGAGCGGATGCACCCCTGCGTGGAAAGCCACGGCATCAACGTGGTGCCTGTGATGGAAGAAGCCGGCCTGGAATTCCAGTTTGGCCAGAACGTGGTCACCTGGATCTCATTGCTGTTTTTCTGAGGGCAGTAATTTTTCCGCCCGGTCATACAGCACCATGGCCCCCAGACTCACGGGGATCCACAGCAGGCTGTAGGGCAGGCAGATCTGACCTTCATACTGCAGCGGCAAACTGCGGTAGTCCCAGATCCGGTGATCCCGGTTGATCGCCAGACCCGTCAGCAGTTCCAGACCCGTCACCGCCGCGGCGCCCAGCGCTGCCTTCCACGGCCAGGACCGCCGCAGGCGGCCAACCGGACCCAGCAGCAGAAAGCCGGCGCCCCCCAGCAGAAACATACTGCCGTGACTGCGGCCCCGCCACAAAAACTCCAACGTCATATACCCCGCGCCGCCCAGGTAAAACAGAACGACTTTTTTCCAAATACCCATGTTTTTTCCACCCCCGGGAAAAGTATTTCCCGAAAAAATCGAAAAAATTACTTGACAAATCAGAACAGTTCGTATACAATAACAAAGCTGATTTTCAGCAAGAACCAATGGCGGCGTAACTCAGTTGGTAGAGTACCCGGTTCATACCCGGTCTGTCACCTGTTCAAGTCAGGTCGCCGCTACCAGGCCCGTTGGTCAAGCGGTTAAGACACCGCCCTTTCACGGCGGTAACA
>SVLA01000168.1 GCA_015068175.1 Oscillospiraceae bacterium | reverse complement strand
CGAGGGATCTTCGCATTTCGTTCTTGATTGCAGTAAAAATCGGTGCCAAGATCCCTCCACGCGGCTTCGCCTTGGTCGGGATGACAGCACTTTGTGTAATTTCTACTGCTACCGTAAACAACAATTTTCAGGAGGGATCATATGGACGCATACAAATGCCTGGCGGCCAGTTACGACCGCCTGACCAATGACGTGGATTACGAAGCCACGGTGGAATTTTATATGCAGATCCTGAAAAAAGAAGGATTGAACCCCCGTACGGCGGTGGACCTGGCCTGCGGCACCGGTTCGGTCACCGTGTTGCTGGCCCAAAAGGGCCTTCAGGTGGTGGGTGTGGACCTTTCGGAGGATATGCTGACGGTGGCAGCGGGAAAAGCCATGGACCTGGAAAACTGCCCTATGTTCATCTGCCAGCCTTTGCAGGAACTGCGGTTGCCCCGTGGAGTGGACCTGGCGGTCTGCGCGCTGGACAGCCTGGATTACATCACGGACCCTGCTGATTGCGCCGAAGCCATACGGCGGGTGTATAAGGTCCTGAATCCCGGCGGGATCTTTATTTTTGACGTGAATACCCCGGAAAAGCTCCGGGCTATGGACGGGCAGGTGTTCCTGGACGAGGACGATGATGTGTACTGCGTCTGGCGGGGAGAATTTGATGAGGAGACCAATATCTGCTCCTACGGCATGGATCTGTTCCAGCGGCAGGGTGAGGTATGGCGCCGCTCCTTTGAGGAGCATCGGGAATATGCCTATTCCCGGGAACAGCTCGCCGGCTATTTGAAAGATGCCGGTTTTACCCACATCCGGGTCTACGGCGACCGCCGGTTTGAGGCGCCGGCCGCCGGGGAGCAGCGGATCTATTTCAAAGCAAGAAAGGGAAAGATCAAATGAAGGATTATTTAGTCAGAGGCATGAGCCTGGACGGCTTTGTGAAGGTGGTGGCCATCCGTTCTACCGAAATGGTGCGCCGCGCGGCGCAGATCCACGGCACCACCCCCAACGCCACGGCGGCCCTGGGACGGGCCCTGACAGCGGCCTCCATGATGGGCAATATGCAGAAGGTGGACAATGGCTCCATGACCCTGCAGATCCGGGGCGGCGGTCCCATCGGTACCATCACCGTGGTTTCCGACCCCGTGGGCAATGTCCGGGGCGTGGTAACGGAGCCCAGAGTACCCCTGGTGGAGAAATATCCCGGCAAGCTGGATGTGGGCGCCACCGTTGGCGTGGACGGCACCATTACCGTCATCCGAGATCTGCAGATGAAGGAACCTTACATCGGTTCCACGGAGCTGGTCTCCGGCGAGATCGGCGACGATGTGACGGCTTATTTTGCCCAGTCCGAGCAGACGCCCACGGCTTGCGCCCTGGGCGTGCTGGTGGACCGGGATCAGTCGGTGATGGTGGCCGGCGGCTATCTGGTGCAGTTGCTGCCCGGCGCGCCGGATGAAGTCATCGACGCTCTGGAAGAGGGCATCCGCCGGGCCGGCGCGGTGACCAAGATGCTTTCCGACGGCCTGACGCCGGAAGATATCCTGGGCCAGGTCATGGGCCCTTTGGGCGTGGTGTTCATGGAGACCACCGAAGTGGAATATAAGTGCTACTGCTCCCGGGAGCGGGTCACCAAGGCACTCATCAGCCTGGGCAAGGCGGAACTGGCGGAGATCGCCGGGGAGGGTAAAGATTTCACCGTGGATTGCCAGTTCTGCGATACGGTGTATACCTTCACTTCACAGGAGATTCGGAACATTTTGGAGAAGCTCTGAAACATAATGATTGACAAATCCTGCAAGCTGTACTAAAATAAATCGGACAGGTAAAGACTACACCTATATGGAGGAATTCATTTATGTACGAAAAGCTGGTCAATTATGCTGCCAAGCAGCTGGAGCTGGATGCTGACGAGATCACTCCCGACTCCACCTTTGAGTCCCTGGGCATCGATTCTCTGGACATCGTTGAAATGATCATGGATCTGGAGAGCGAACTGGGTGTCGAGCTGGACCTGGAGGATCAGAAGATCTCTACCTTCGGCGAGCTGGCACAGTTCATCGATTCCAAGCTGAACTGATCTTTCGCAAATTTCTCAATTTCATACGCTTGTTATCAGCGATCCGGCTCATAACAAGGTCGCACTAGTCGGGGAGATAGCGGTGCCCTGTAACCTGCAATCCGCTACAGCAGGGATGAACTCCCACACCCGGACTTGTTTGAGTACCGTCTGGACGGTGTAAGTGGTGTTGAAGGAACGGTCTTGCGCAACGTTCTCCCGTGAACCATGTCAGGTGGGGAACCAAGCAGCATTAAGCGGATCGGAGCGTGTGCCGCGAGGTTGCCGTTCCCGAGCCGGCTGCACCGATACCGGGTATTCATCAGGTTCAAATGTGGGTGTGCGATCTTGTTATGAGCCGGAAATTTTGTGATCTTATCATTGACGTTTTGCGGAAAGGAGGCGGCTTATGTCCGCTTATCAAGCGCTTTACAGAAAGTATAGGCCGCAGACTTTTGACGATGTGGTCGGTCAGGGGGCGGTGACTCAGACCCTGAAGACCCAGTTACAGACCGGGAAGATGAGCCATGCTTATCTTTTCACCGGCTCCCGGGGCACCGGAAAGACCTCCTGCGCCAAGATCCTGGCCAAAGCGGTCAACTGTGAAAATCCCCAGGACGGCAACCCCTGCAATTGCTGTCCGTCCTGCCGCGCCATCGATTCCGGCGCGTGTATGGATGTGCTGGAGATCGACGCTGCATCCAACAACGGCGTTGACAACGTCCGTGACCTGCGGGATGACGCGGTGTACACCCCTTCCCAGGTGAAAATGCGTGTGTATATCATTGACGAGGTCCACATGCTGTCCATTTCGGCTTTCAATGCCCTGCTGAAGATCATTGAAGAGCCGCCGGAGCATTTGCTCTTCATTCTGGCCACCACGGAACTGCACAAAGTGCCGGCTACGATTTTGTCCCGGTGCCAGCGGTTCTCCTTCCGGCGGATCAGCCAGGAGGACATCGCCGCGCGGCTGCAGTATGTGGCCTATCAGGAAAATATCGATCTGGACGATTCCGCGGCCCGTGTTCTGGCCCGTATGGCCGACGGCGGCATGCGTGACGGCCTCAGCTTGCTGGACCAATGTGCAACGGCCACCCCGGGCGAACTGACCGCAGTGCGGGTCTATCAATGCCTGGGCATCGCCGGCGAGCAGAAATGCGGCGAGCTCATGGGATACATTGGTGCCAAAGACACCCGCAAGGCCCTGGAACTGTTCAACCGACTCTATGCCGACGGCAAGGACCTGGGGGCCTTGCTGGAT
>SVLA01000018.1 GCA_015068175.1 Oscillospiraceae bacterium | reverse complement strand
ACCAACGTTGGCCAGGCCGGCGCCCTGCTGCAGGACAGGATAATAATAGCCACCGTTGTTGGCGTCGCCCATGGGAACGGCAGTAGACATCAGCAGGCTCTGGGCCAAAGTACGGGCATCCAGGCCGGTCAGGGTGGTCAGATCGTTCTCGCGGATGTACTGGGCCACCACAGCCACCATACCGGTGACCTGAGGCGCGGCCATGGAAGTACCGCTCATGACCTCGTAGGAAGTATGATCGGAGACGCCGCCCTTGTAAGCGCCGGCCACGGACAGGATGTTGCCGCCGGGGGCAGTGATCTCAGGCTTCAGCACCAGGCTGCCGGGAACGCCCCAGGAGGAGAAACTGCTCATGGTGTGGTATTCGGAACCAAACTGGCCAAGGCCCTCCGTGGGGATCTCCAGCTTGCCGCTCCAGCACAGAACGTTGCCTTCGGCATCGGTGGTGGGATTGCTCTTGAAGGCCTCGCCGTCAGCCTGAGTAATAGACACGACGGGGGCAGTGTACAGATAACCGGTCAGATTCAGACCGATAGCGCCGGACTGATTGTTGACAATGATCACCGCAATGGCACCGGCCTCCACGGCTGCGTTGGCCTTCTCGAAGAAGGAGGTCTCGCCGCGGTAGCAGAGGGCCACCTTGCCGGCCAGGGCACCTTCGCCCAGAGCGGCAAACTGTTCGGGGGTACCGATGCCGTTCAGGAAGACATATTCCTGCGCACCGGCCAGACCCGCGATGGGGGTGTTGCCGTATTCGGCACTCTCATAGTAGAACATGCCCTTGCCGTTAACGGTCAGGATGGGCATATGAGCCGCATCGTAACCGGAGTTATCCACGGAACCAACGCTCAGGGAGTTGGTGTAGGATCCGGGAGAGCCGCCGGACTGCATGCTGACGTCGTCCAGATACATATAGGAGGAACCGTTCTGTGCAGCGTCTGCCCAGCCGCCATTGTTACCGGCGGACATACAGACCACGACACCGCACTTCTCCAGGCCTTCCATAATGGCCTGGTACTCGGCAGTAGAGTTGGAGGACATGCCGGGGTTGGCGCTGCCCAGGGACAGGTTGATGGAGTCTGCACCCAGGAGGATGGCATCTTCGATAGCGGCCATGTAGTCAGCCTCATAAGCGCCGCCCTTGGCGCCGAAGACCTTCATGACGATGACCTGAGCATCAGGAGCAACGCCCTGCACATGGACCGCATCCAGCGCATTGGAGAAGGTGCCGTCGGCATTGTAGAGATAGGAGTTGGCGGCAGCGATGCCGGCAACGTGGGAACCGTGTTCACCCTGGGCATCATTCATGTGGGTGACGTTGGTGTTGCCGTCCACGTAGTTGAAGCCGAAGGGGACCTTGGAGTTGATGTACATATCGGCAGCAGAAACATTGGCGCGGGTGGTAGCATTCAGCTTATCCAGCACGGAAGCGATCTCTTCCGCATCCAGCAGTTCCAGACCGGCGATGTAGTCCTCGGGGGACATGCCGGCCTTGCCGGCGATGTTGCTCAGAGAATAGTTAAAGGCGGTAGCATTGAAGGACTGGTGGGAGGTATCCAGACCGGTGTCGATGATGGCGACCCGGGATCCGGCACCGGTATAACCGGCAGCGTAGCTGTTGATGGCACCGGTCTGTGCGCTGGAGGTGCCCATGTTGGGATCGGCCTCGGCGCTGCTGACGACATCAGGCAGATACTGGGTCTCCACCACAACGGCGGAAACGCCCTTGACCTTGGAAATGGCTTCGATCTGACCGAACTGCACGTTGGCAGAGATCAGGTTGGTGGCGATGGTCAGATTCCACACCACATCCAGCTTTTCCTTGGTAGCCTTCTCGATCTTGCCGATCACAGAAGTCTGCTCTTTTTCCAGCTTGGCGCGATAATTCATTGCGGCAGTATTATCGGCCAGGTCTTTCGCGGCGAAGCCCGCACCCAGAACGCCGGCCTTCTCCAGGAAAATGGATACACGCACAACATCGGTGGGCGCATACTCCAGATTACCGGTGAGGTATGCTGCGTCCTTGTTCAGCAGGTTCGCAGATACGCGGTCATTGCCTACTTTCGTAAACGAGACGCCGGCTGCATTGGCGGGCAGGGCCCAGGCCATGATCATGCACAGCACCACGACTACAGAAAGTACTTTCTTCCAGACATGATTCTTTCCCATAATTCGTACCTCTTTCATTGCTTCTCCCCAACATCTGGGGGTGTATTTCTACAGAAAACACGTGCTCACCGCAGAAATATAAGCACATTCTATAACGTCCGCCAGCAAAAGTCAATTGTCTTTTTACCAAAACCGCCCCCGCTTTTCCCACGGTTCTTTGTGACATTTTCCGAATTTTTTCTTTTCATCCAAAAAATAGCGCTTTGCCCCCATCCAAATCCCGTTTTTTGTCCCACACCGCGGTAAATACAATCCTCTTTTGCGGTTTGAATGCTTGCAATCCCCCCAGGCGTATGGTATATTATATAGAAAAAGAAACGGGTATTTTACACAGACAGGAGCGATCATCATGGAAGGGATCCTACGCATTGTGCACAATGATCATATAACCGACCACGATCTTTCTTCCCTGGTTACGCCGATCCGGCAGGACGGTTTCACCGCCACGCCGGACAGGAACAACTGGTCTTACACTTGCGGTCCGCAGAGCGGCGCTTTGGCGCCGGGCCTGACCATCGTCATCGACCGGGACCGTCACACCGCGGCATTGGTCTTGGAATCCCTCCCGGAGGATCCCCGGATGATCCCCTGGCAGCAGGGTCTGACCATCGGCCGTCGGGCAGACAACCATGTGGCCCTGGCGGACGGATTCGTGTCCGCCCATCATTGCCGTGTGGAACAAAGGGCGGACGGCTGGCATCTGCTGGATCTGAACAGCACCAACGGCACCTTCGTCAACGACCGGCGGGTGGCCGACACTTTGCTCTGCCGCGGCGATGTGATCAAGCTGGGCCGCTACCGCTTCCGTGTGGATGAGGGATTGATCCTGGAAAATACCGATCAGCGGGTGCAGTTTTCCGTTGCTGTCCGGCGGCCTGTGCTGGCGGCGGCCGCGGCCCCCTATCCCTGGTACGCCCGGTCGCCCCGGGTCCTTTTTCCCCCGGCGCCTCTTTCCGTCACCATTGAAGACGCCCCCTCCATCGGAAGCAAGCCCACCATGGGTTTGGGCGGTCTTTCCATCAACCCCGCCACCATGGCCCTGAATCTGGGCAACCAGGTCCTGCGTTACGGCCTGGGCAAGCGCAAATACAGCAAGCAGGAAAAGCAGCTTGCGGACCTCTATGCCGCCTATTTGGGCAAGATCGAGCAACAGCTCCGGGATCATGCCGCAGCACAGCGGGCCTATGCCCTGCGACTGCATCCCGACATCCCCGACTGTCTGCGCCGCGCGGACGCCGCCGCCCCCGATCTGTGGGAGCGGCAAGTCGGTGACCCGGATTTTCTCACCCTGCGGATCGGTTCCGGTACCGTCCCGGCAGAGGCAGAGGTCCGGATCCCGCCCCAGCATCTGCAGCTCCGGCAAAGCGAGCTGGATCAGATGCCCAGGGAATTGGCCAACCGCTACGCCACCGTTTCGGACATGCCCGTCTTCTGCGATCTGATGAAGAACGGAAGCTGCGGTGTCATCGGCCCCCGGTCCGCCACCGATGCGCTGCTCCGGGAAATGGTGATCCAGTTGGCGGCCCTGCACAGCTACGAAGATGTGAAGCTGGTGGTCCTTACCACCCCCACCGAAGCGGAGCATTGGGCCTGGATGCGCTGGCTCCCCCATTGCCAAAGCAGCGACGGCAAGCACCGTTTCATCCTCACCGGAAGAAATGACCAGGCGGCCGCCGAAGCTCTGGAGCATTTGGCGCAGCAGCATCTGCAATCCCAGGCAGATCCCCTTTCCGTGGATTTTTCTTCCGCTCCGTGCCATTATGTGGTCATCGTACCCCATTCCGGGGCCTCCATGGGACCCAAACTCCGGCAGGCATTGCTTCTGAATCAGCCGGAGCTGGGGATCACCGGCATTTTCGCCGGCGACCTGCCTTCCCAGGTCCCCCATTCCATCCGAAATCTGATCCACCTCCACGGACCGCAGTTCCAACTGCAGACCGCCCAGGGGGCACTTCCTTTTGAACCCTCCCAAAGCGCCCTGACCCCGGAACAGCTTTCCCGGTTCAGCCGCGCCATGGCCCCCATCCGTCTGCGGACCGATGGCCAAACCGGCCTGCCCACCGCCGTCCCCTTCCTGGAAAGCCAGGGCATCGCCGCCTTGGAGGATCTGGACCTGGGCGCCCGCTGGGCCCGGTCCGATTGCAGCCGCACCATGGCAGTGCCCATCGGCGTCACCGCCGACGGCCAGCATTTTCTTTTTGACATCCACGAGAAAGCCCACGGCCCTCACGGCCTGGTGGCCGGAATGACCGGCAGCGGCAAATCTGAGATGGTCATGAGCTGGATCCTGTCCATGGCTCTGCATTTCTCCCCCCAGGATGTCTCCTTCGTCATGGTGGACTTCAAGGGCACCGGCCTGATCAAGCCTTTTGAGCGCCTGCCCCACCTGGCCGGCACCATTTCCGACCTGGATGTGAATATTTCCAGAAATCTCGTGGCCCTCAACAGCGAATTGGAGCGCCGCAAAGCATTGTTCGATGCCGCCGGTGTCAACAAGATCACCGATTATCTGCGGCTGTACCGGGCCGGCGCCGTTCAGGAACCCCTGCCCTATCTGTTCGTGATCATCGACGAATACGCGGAGTTCAAGACCCAGTTCCCGGATTTCACCAACCGGGTCAACTCTCTGTTCCGGGTGGGCCGCTCCCTGGGCGTACATATTGTTCTGATGACTCAAAATCCCGCCGGCGTTGTCACCGGCGAAAGTGAAAGCAATGTCCGCTTCCGCTGGTGCCTGAAGGTGGCCAGCCCCGCCGCCAGCTGGGAAATGCTGGGCGCCCATTCCGACGCCGCCTATTTGACGGATCCCGGCCGGGCCTATGTTCAGGTGGGCAGTGACGAAGTTTTTGAGACCGTCCAATCCTTCTACAGCGGCGCCCCCTATATCCCCGGCGATCATTCCGCCGTAACGGAGGAGATCTTCCGCATTTCCCTATCCGGCGAAGCGGAAAAGATCCGCCTTCCCCGGTCCAATACCGGGGCCGTGGCCCAGATCGACGCCATCGTTTCTTACATCGCCGACTATACCGCCCGGATGGGCATTCCTCCCGCCCGCCGCATTTGGCAGGACCGCATGAGCAGCACGTTGTATCTGGAAGATCTGCCGGCAAATGCAGGCGGCACCGACGCATTGGAGCCGGTGGTGGGCATGGTGGACGATCCCGCCGGCCAGTCCCAGCGCCCCCTGACCCTGCCCCTGAGCGCCCAGGGTCATGTGGCCCTTTTCGGCTGCCCGGGCAGCGGCAAGACCCTGTTCCTGCAAACCGCCGCCCTGAGCCTCTGCCGTACCTACAGCCCCCACGAGGTGGAGCTGTACGCCATGGACTTCGGCAGTTGGAGTCTGGGCGCATTCAAGGATTTCCCCCATATGCGCATGGTGGCCAACGGCAGTGAGGAAGATGCCCTGCAGCAAATGCGTGAGATCCTGACCCGGGAATTGCAGCAGCGCCGTCAGCGCTTTGCCGATGCCGGTGCCGGCAATCTGCGGGCCTTCCGGAAACTGTCCGACGAACCCATGCCTTACATCGTGGTGCTGGTGGACCGTTTTGAAGTGGCCCGCACCGCCACCGGCCTGGAGGACCTCTTCCTGCAGATCAGCCGGGAAGGCGGCAATTACGGCATCTACCTGGTCCTGACCGCCGGCAGCACCAGCGGCCTGGGGTTCAAACTGGAACAAAACTTTAAGACCAAACTGGCCCTCCAGCTCAATACACCCTCCGATTATCTGTCCGTGGTGGGCCGCACCGGCGGTTTGCTGCCGGAGAGTTTCCCCGGCCGGGGCCTGGCGAACCTGGGGGGCGTGAAGGAATTCCAGATCGCCTGCCCCGTCAAACCCTGGGATGACGAGACCGGCACCCTGGCCATCCGCCGGGAAGGCGAGGAATTGCTGGATCGTTGGGGCGCACCCCAAACCCGGAGCCTGCAGGTCATGCCCGCCGCCATTCCCTTCGGCTCGGTGCAATCGAAAAACGAGGGCTATATCCTGGGCATGGAGCATGACACCCTGGAAGCCGTGACCCTCTGCCTGGACCGCCCCCATCACCTGCTGATCTCCGGCATTACCGGCAGCGGCAAGACCACTCTGCTCAAAACCTTGGCCCGGCAAATGGCGGCCCAGGATTTCCCCGTGACCGTGTTCGGCGGTGACGATTGGGATTTGCCCGGCATCGCCCTTCTCCATACTGGCGCCGAAGCGGATGCCTATATCGAATCCCTGCGCAACACCCTGAGCCAACGGCAGGCCCAAAAGAAGGAAGATCCTCATTGTAAATTGACCCCCGTGTGCTTCCTGATCGACGGCTATCGCCGGTTCTTTGACGAGATCTCCCAGCAGAGCGCTGACCGTCTGAAGGCTTTTGCCATGATCGGCAGCACGTTGGGCCTTCAGTTGGTGGTGGCCGATCAGGCCCAGAGCCTGACGGCTCTGGCCCAATTCCGGGAACCCGTCGCGGCCATCCTGACCACCGGTCCTGCCGTGGCCCTGGGCGGAAAAGCAATGGACCACCAGGCATTGAATCTGGACCTGCCCGCCGCCCAAAAGGCCCTGGTATCCAAACCCGCCGAAGGCTGGTTCCGCAACGGGGAAAAACTTTGCCGCTTTAAGGCAATGGATCACAAGTAAGGAGGAATGACCGTGATTTACCGGATCTCCGCCCAAGGGATCTTGTACGCCCTGCTGCGCAGCGGGCGGGAGAAGCTCTACGGCGTTGCCAATGTGCTGGGCGCCACCCCGCCCTCCGGCCTCCCCGCCTTCATGCAGAACACCGAACTGGAGCTGATGATGCATGGCCTCGGCACCATGGACCTGGACGGCCAATTCTCCATGGACGAAGAACTGCTGACCCTGATTGGCGCCTGCGCCGATTGCGGGGCGGTCCTTTCCTGCGCCCTGCGGCGGAACAATACGGTCCGCACCGCTACGGCCTACCTGTTGGAAGGCCGGACCCCCATATTGGTCCAGACCGGGGCCCACAGCTACGATCTGCACACCGATGCCGATCCCGCGGAAGTTTTCTGCGTCCTTCTGGACCTGCCCGCCGCCGAAAACGGCCTTTCTGCTCAAACTGTGGACAGCGGTTTGATCCTGGATCGGGATCGGGCCGGACTGATGGCCGGCGGCTGCAGCGAAGAAATGGCAGACCTGATCCTGGATGCCTGCCGGGGCGCCGCCGGCTATGCCCAGATCAGTCCCATTGTCCAGGATCACCAAGAGGATCTTTTGACCCTATATTATAATGAAAACGGCATATTGAATGTGGACGTGTCCTACACCTGGGGCCAGGAGCTGTTCCGCCTGGAACCCGTGACCGCCCCCCGGGTGGCCGACCGGATCCGCCAAATGCAGAAACGAGGGTGAGTATGGTACCGGAATATGTGATCGTAACACTTCAATCGGAAAACGGTGCCTTTTTAGGGGATTATCGGCTCCCCACCGGCGTTCCCATCGGGACCCTCTACCCCCTGCTGACGCAGGCCCTGGAAACCCAACTCGAAAACGGTACCGTAGCCGGTCTGTCCGCCGGCGGATATTCCCTTTCCGAAACACAGACCCTTGCAGATCATGCCATCTGGGATGGCAGTATTCTCACCGTAAGGGAGGTCGCAAGATGAATTGGATCCATGTGGACGTAGATGAAGCCCTGGAACTGCTGAAGAAAGCAGATGCGCAAACGGATGCGTATTATCAGTACATCAGGTCCGCCCAGGCGCTGTCCGACACTGTTGCCGCCTGCTGGAAAGGCAGCAGCGGCGAAGCGCTTCAGACCCAGTTGGACAATTGGATGACCGCCCAAAAGGCATCCACCGCCAAGATCCGACAGAATATCGTCGAATTGCGGGCCGCGCTGGAAAATCTGCAAAATGCCGACGGCGCCCTGGCGGCCGGCATCAGCGGAAACAGCCACCACAGCGGTGGCGGACGCAGGGGGTGAGGGCCATGAGCGAACAGCTTTTTTACTCTGCCGAAGGCATGGCCGAAGCCGCCGCCGATGCCCAGGCCCTGGTCCGCGCCATGGAAGCTACCCAGGAGGAGTTCCGCTCCATCAAACGGATGCTGGATTTGGCCCTGTCCTCCGTCCACGAGCTGAGCATTACGGACCGCCATGTCTCTTTCGATAAGAAAAATATGCAGAATCAGATCGACCGGATGGCCGCTTTTGCCGATGCTCTGGCCAAAGCGGCGGAGTATACCGACAGCACCAACAGCTACATCCGGAGCAATCTGGACTTCTTTATGTCGCTGTTGGTCTCCTCCATGGGCACCGGCGTCATGGCCCAGTCCTCTGCCTGGATGCTGAACCAGCACCAGGCCATCGCGGAGATCTCCGGCACTCTGCCGGTGGGCTCCGCCACCACCGTCAATACCCCCAGGAAGGATCCTTTGGAGGAATTGCTGAAGCAGCATCCCGATTACGCCTCCAGCTTCTCTTCCCTTCAGGAGTATGGCTATACCGACCAGCAGATCCTGGACCTGGCCAATTCCGGCGGACTGGAAAAACTGCGGGCCGAAGTCCAGGCCAAGACCCTGGAGCGGCTCACCGCGCAAATGGATGCCTGGTATGCCGATATGCTGGAAAAAAACAAACGTACCAGTTTCCAGGGTGCCTGCAGCGGCTTCGTGTACGGTATTCTGAAGCGCTCCGGCGCCTTCAGCAAAAAAGATCCGGGCGTCGCCGCCGGCGGTATGTACTACGACACCTGGAAAAAGAAAACCGTGACCTCCACCGGCTATCTGGTGGAATCCGTGGGCAAAGCGGACTCCGGCGATATGACACCCCTGGAAAAGCTGATCAGCGATCATCCCGGAGAGGTTTTGACCAATATCGCCATGTCCTTCAAACCCCCGCTGTACGATTCCACCTACGGCCATGTGATCTATATCAACGAGGTCCGTGACGGCGTTGTTTACTTCACCGAAAGCCAGACCGCGACCCTGAAGCATGTTGGAAAAGTGGTCGAAGGAAAGGTAAAGGCCGTGTCCCTGGAAACATTCCTGAAAAAATACAGCAACATGACCGGCATTACCCGTTTCTCCAAGCCCAGCGAATAAGGGAGGTACCCATACATGTCCCAAATCCATGCCCAGCCTCAGCGGATGCACACCGCCGCCAATGAGCTGGCCGCTCTGCGGCGACAGCATCTGCACAAAATGCGCCAGATGCGGATCCTGATCAGCAATCTGTCCGAAATTTGGCAAAGTTCCGCCCAGGATGCCCTGGCCGCACGGTTCTACCGGGAAAGCCGGGCCATGAACGAGCTGGCCGGCACCCTGGAAGAATACATCCGCGTTCTCAACGACGCCGCCGACAAAATGGAGCAGCAGGATCTGGATCTTCTGCGCCAACTGAACAAACTGTAATGTACACCCGGAAAACCGGTTACATATGAATTTTAGGAGGAAAATCTTATGGCAATGATTCGCGTAACCCCCGACCTGCTGGAGGCCAAGGCCGCCGAAGTGCGGAGCCTGAAGGCAGAACACGATGAAGTGATGGCAAAAATGACCGCCCTCGTCCACGCCCTGGATGAGATCTGGCAGGGCGAGGCTCAGACCGCTTTTGTGGCAAAATTCGACGGCATGCAGTCCACCTTCACCAATTTCTCTGAGATGCTGGACAACTATGCCACCATGATGGACACTTCCGCAAAGACTCTGCGGGAAGCCGACGAGTCCCTGAAGGCCGCCATCGGAAACTAATACCGTCTTTGTAGCCGGGACGGACCCGTTCCGTCCCGGCCACGGGATCAGCAAAGGTGGAGTATACGATGAAATATGATGCCGCGGTACGGTGCCACATTGGGCGCATCCGAAGCAACAATGAGGACAACTATTTTCTCAACGGCTCTGTGCGTCAGGACACCGGCGCCCCCATCAGCGCCTGTACCCGCAAAGGGCAAACCAAAAAGGCATTGTTCGCCGTGGCGGACGGCATGGGCGGCGGCGCCAACGGCGAGATCGCTTCCGCCGTCACCGTTTCCTGCCTCCGGTCTGCCGCCGCATCCAAAGTTCTCTCCGTCAGCAAGGACTCCATCGCCGGGGCCAACCGCCGGATCTGCGATCACATCCGCAGCACCAACTGCGGCAGTATGGGTTCCACCCTGGCGGCCCTATATCTGGACGGGAATACCGCCCTGGGATGCAACGTGGGCGACAGCCGCCTCTACCTTTACCGCGCCCAATACCTGCGCCTGCTTTCCACCGACCACACCAACGCCCAAATGCTGGTGGACATGGGCCTTTTATCGCCGGAGCAGGCCCGCGATCACCCCGGCGGCCGCGCTTTGCGGCAGCACATCGGCATTTTTGAAGAAGATTTCACCATATCCCCCGCCTATACGGACCCCATTTCCTTACAGCCGGGCGATGTTTTCCTTCTGTGCAGCGACGGATTGACCGATATGCTCACAGATCACCAGATCAGCCAGATCCTCCGCAGCCATGGCTCCGCGGAAGAACTGGCCCAAACCCTGACACAGCAAGCTCTGGACCACGGCGGCAAAGACAACGTGACCGCCATGGTCGTGAAGATACATGACAAAAAACGGTTTGATCCTTTCAAACCGGGAAAGAGGTAGATCCATGACCCACGAAGTAAGCTGGCCCGGCTGGGAAGTTGTGGAAAAAATCGGCACCGGCAGCTTCGGCTCCGTATACCGCATCCGCCGGGAGATCCTGGGCGAGGAAGAATTCGCCGCCCTGAAGGTCATTTCCATCCCCCATACCTCCGACGAACTGGAAGAACTCCAGAGTCAAGGCTATGACGATGCCACCATCACCACCCACTTCCAGAGGTATCTGGAGGACATCGTCCGGGAGTATTCCCTGATGCGCCGCATGAAGGGCAATACCAATGTGGTATACTGCGACGACATCCGTTACATTCAAAAGCCGGACGGCTTCGGCTGGACCATCTATATCAAGATGGAACTGCTGAATCCCCTGATGAAAAATCTCCACCGTGTCAACAGCGAGGAGCAGGTCCTTCGCCTTGCAAAGGACCTGTGCAACGCCCTGCGGCTGTGCCGGGAGTACAACATCATCCACCGGGACATCAAGCCGCAAAACGTGTTCATTTCCGACACCGGCAATTTCAAGCTGGGGGATTTCGGCATCGCCAAAACCGTGGAGAAAACCGCCCGCGGCACCAAGATCGGCACCTACCGATACATGGCCCCGGAGGTATTCCAGAATGAACCCTACGGCCACAACGCCGACATTTATTCCCTGGGTCTGCTGCTGTACTGGTTGCTGAACGAAAAACGAGGCCCCTTCCTCCCCAGCCCCCCGCAGATCCCCACGGCCAACATGGAAGACGAGGCCATGATGCGCCGCTTCCGCGGCGATCCCCTCCCTGCTCCTGCCCACGGCAGTCCCGAGCTGGTGAACGTGGTTCTGCGGGCCTGCGCCGCCGATCCCACCGTCCGCTACCAGACCGCCGAGGAAATGCTGGCGGATCTGCAGAGGATCGTCCCCTCCACGGCGCCCTTTGCCGCCGTCCCCGTGGCATCCGTAGCCGCTGATGACCGGACCGTATCCTCTTTCGGGCAGCCCGCGCCCATGAATGAGGATGCCGACGGCACTGTCAGCATTTTCGGTCGGGCACCGGTCACGCCACCGTCACCGCCCACGCCCACCCCGGCGCCGGCCCCCAAGGAGAAAAAGAAAAAGGGCTTCCTGCCCTTCCTGCTGATCGGCCTGGCCCTGGTGGCCGTGATCCTGGCCATTGTGCTGCTGCCCAGTCTGCTGGGCGGCGAAGAACCGGATCCCACGACCCCGGCCGATCCCACCATCGCCCCCACTCTGGTTCCCACGGATCCCAACGCCGCGCCTACGGATCCCACGGCCGCGCCCACAGATCCTACCGCCGCACCTACGGATCCCACGGCCGCACCCACGGACCCCACCCTGTCCCCCACGGATCCTCCCGTGCCCACGACCCCCACGGAAGCACCCAATACTCCGGTCAACGTTCCCAACGTGACCGGCCGCTCCCGGCAGGCCGCTACTGATGCCCTCCTGGCTGCCGGCCTTCAGGTCCGCATCCAGGAAGAGTACAGCGCATCCGTTACCGCCGGCACAGTGATCCGCCAATCTCCTGCCGCGGATACTGCCTGCGCCGCCGGCACCGAAGTCACCCTGGTGGTAAGCCTGGGCGCCGATACGGTCCGCAGTATCCAAGTCAAGTCCATGCCCACCCACGTCCATTACCTGACGGGCGACGTGCTGGACCTCACCGGCCTGACTCTGGAAGCCACTTATGCCAGCGGCAAAAAGCAGACCCTCACCTCCGGCTTCAACTGTAACCCCATGAGCCTCACCGGCGACGGCAAGAAGACGATCCTGGTATCTTACGGCGAACTCAGCGCCAGCTTCACCGTGGAGATCTTCGGCAATCTCCTGGCCTCCGGCTCCTGCGGTATCGATGCCCGCTGGGCGCTGCAGAATAACGGCCGTTTGACCGTCTTCGGTACCGGCGAAATGGATCCCAGCGCCGCAGGCTACGCAAGCGGCGTTCGCCCCTGGGGAGATTACCTGGATAAGATCACCGCCGTTGATATTAAGGACGGCATCACCTCCATCGCTCATTGTGCATTCTTTGAGTGCGCAAATTTGAAGACGGTGACCATGACCGACAGCGTAGTCAAATTCCAGGGCAGTTGGCAGTTTGCTGATTGTGCCAGCCTGGAAACCATCCGGATGTCCAAAAATCTCACCGGCAAGATCGGCGAAGCCACCTTCTGGAAGTGCGCCGCCCTGAAAGAGATCACCATCCCGGAAGGTGTCACAGAGATCGTCCAGATGGCATTTATGGGCTGCAGCAGCCTGAAGACCGTCACCGTCCCCAAAAACGTGACCGCCATTGGATTATCCGCATTTTACGGCACCGATGCCATGGATACCATCACCATTCTGAATCCGGACTGCGCTATTCATTCCAGCGGCCCCCGGGCCCTGGGCGGCCATGAAGGCACCGTGATCCGGGGCTGCGCCGGCTCCACCGCCCAGGCCTATGCGGAAGAATACCCCACCATTTACGTCTTTGAGACCATCAAATAAGGATCTATGGACAGCAGGGCGCTCTTCGGAGCGCCCCGCCGGATCACAGGACCCCCCTGCTTTGCTTCATGCAGAGCAGGGTTTTTTGTCATCTGTGGCAGGATCCCGCCCGGGGACCCATCGGACGCTGCCGGCTCACAGTGCCACCGTCTCCTCCGGGCCTAATGCCCGCGGCCGGGATGCGATTATACACAGCAAAGCGCCTCTGACGGTGTTTTTCGCCTTGCCCCTGCGGCACCCCACACTTTTCCCACACTTTTTTAGAAAAAACAAGGCCGAACCCACACTTCCGGCACCGGAAGTGTGAAGACAAAGGTAGGAAAAAACGTAAAATAGTATTGTCTTCAAGTGAGCACCTGATGTGCGATCCGTAATACCGCAACTATGGGTTCCCGTCAAGGTGAAATGACGTGTAAAAAGCGCGCTGCGGGCAACGTCCCGGATACAACATTCACAGGAGGAGAACACTATGAAACGGAAAGAATGGAAGATCATTTGGAGAGTCCTTTTGGTCTGTGTGATGGTGGCCTGTTTGCTGCCCACCCTTGCGCAAACCACATCCGCGGCCACAAACAAGATCAGCGGCACCGTCAACGCCAGCCAGATCCCCAACAACTGTGATGTGGAACTCACCGGGGATACCACCATCATCCTGGACCGGGATCTTGTTTTGTGTTCCATCAGCGGCGGGGACTACGCGCTGACCGTGCAGGGCAACCACACCCTGACCGTCAACAATACCACCACCGCCATTAAAGTGCGGACGCTGAATGTAAGCAGCAAACTGGTGGCGCAGGTCAGCAAGAGCGGCTATGCCCTGGATGTGCAGGGTCCGGTGGAGATCGACAGCAATTATCTGTACATCAGCGGCGGCATCCAGTCCAAAGGCCACGTCAAGATCACGTCCATCGATGCCACCGTCGTCGGTGTGGATTACGGTATCCGCAGCAGCGACGCCATCGAACTCAGCGGCAACATCGGCATCGGCGCCCATTCAACGGCATTACTGACCGCATCCTATATCCGGCTGGCGGGCAATATCACCTGCAACACGGTGAAGGATCTGACCTACACCATAATCGCGGAGGAGAATATCTACAGTGTGAACGGCCGGCCGGTAAATCTGACGGTACGGGGCAGCAGCTGCATCGTCTCTCAAAGCGGCAACATCGATCTGACCGGTCAAAACATCGACGTGCAGAGCAACAACGGCTTTGCCGTCATCGCAAACAACGGTTCCGTGAAGATCACGGCGGAAAAACTGACGGCCATCTGCTCCGGCGGCCGCGAAGGCGAGGTATACACGCCCTACGGTGTCAGCGGCAAGACCGGCGTCCACCTGACCGTTACCGAACTGTGCAGCATCGCCGGCCGGGACTACGGCGTGCATTCCGAGGAAGGCAGCATCACCCTGGACGGCGGCGGCTCCTATTACATCGGTGCCATGGGCAACAAGTATAACGGCAATTGCTGCGGAATCTACGCCCCCTGCGGCGATATCAAGCTGGAAGGCGATTTCCGTGTGATCTCCGACGAGGGCGGTGCCGTCTATGCCCCCAGCGGCTCCGTTATCGTCACCGGCTCGCTGAATGCCGATGCCAGCGGCGGTGACGTGGTTTTTGCGTCCAAAAGCTTTACTTTCAACGGAACGACGCTGAAAGGTAAGGGCCATCGCGGTATCGCCTCCCAGGAAATTACCATCAAAGCGGAGAAGACTTCCGTCATCGTCGAATATCTCTCCGCCATTGATGCTGCCCAAAGCTTTTCTACGGGCAGCGTATACATCGACAGCGATTCGCTGTATCTGGAAACCGCGGCAAAGGCCACGGATCCCATGTCCGGGAAATACGGCATCTATGCAAAAAACGATGTGACCGTTGTGTCTGACGCGGCCACCATTATGGGCAAGGTCGGCATTAGCGCCGGCGAAAGCATCACTCTGCGTGGCGATTTCTCCGTTGTAGGAAGCGAGGGAGCAGCGATCCGCACATCCAAGGGTAACCTGAACGTGGAAGGCGGGCTCTCTTTCCACAGTTTTAGCAGCGGCAGGGAAAAAGTCTATTCGATTGCTGCCAAAAACTTCACCTTTACCGGCGCCACGCTGTCCGGCAGCGGCAATGGCGGCATTTATGCCGAGGACGGTGCGATTTCCATCAGCGCCAAGTCGGTGAATATTGAAACCAATTACCTGTATGCGCTGCACGGTGTCAGCATTTCCGTCGACAGCGACCAGGTGCGTTTGGTGGAGCTGGGCACGAATGAGGAAATGAATGAGACGAAGCTGTATTGCGGCGCTCTTGATTTCCGGAGCAAACTGACGATGAACGTTACCGACGCATATATCAGCGGCAGCACGGGCATCACCGGCCACCAGCAAAACAGCGTCGCCACCTTGAACGGCAGCTTTACGGTCGTCGGCACACAGTCCAATGCGATCTCGGTTTACAATGTACTGACCGTGAACGGTTCCCTCACCGCCCGCAGCGAGGGAGCGTATGATGACGACACCTACCGCGGCGCTACCATGTTCGTGGACAAATTCACCTTCAGCGGCACCACCCTGGCGGTGGAGGGCGTAAACATCGGCATTCGGGCGGATGCCGGCATTCTCGACATTACGGCGGAGAACTTCATTGTACTTTCGGAACAAACCACCGCGCTCTATGCCAAAGCCCTCCAAATGAACGTCCAGCGGGCCACCATCCGCGGCAAGACCGGCATTCAGATCGGAAAGGACGGTTCGCTGCACATCAGCGGCAACAATATCGGCATTGAAGCCACCGGCACCAACAGCAGCGGCATCTGGTGCCAGAGTCCCATGGCTCTGGAGGGCAATATCACCATCCAAACCAACGGCTGGTACGGCATCAACGCCGAGAAAAATCTGACCATCAGCAAAGGCTACTACAAGATCACCGGCCCCAAGGGCAACGCCCAGGCGGTGCTGGTGGGCGGCAGCCTGACGGTCGACCGATCCCTGAAGGTGTTGGAGCCGGCCGGCGGCCACATTTACGGCAACGAGATCCGGGGCGCCGGCGATTCCCCTGCCATGAACCTGCTGATGTATACCCCTGTGGACAAGGTAGATATTCTGCTGTCCACGCCCTCTGACGGGATGCTGCCCATCCGGGATTCCGCGGCGATCTACGGCCTCCCGGCGCAATGCAGCTTCGGCAGCATAAAGTGGTACGAAAACGGCGCGGAGATGGAAAGCGGCGACCGCTTCACCGCCGGCAAAACCTACACCGCAGAGATCATCCTGGTGGCCGACGAGGGTTATTACTTTGCCGAGGGCGTTCTGGCCACGGTCAACGGCAAGGGTTCTTCCATGACCGGCACCATGGATGGCCGGACCAAGCTGATGATCCGGGTGGATCTGGGCAAGTGTACCACCGCCATTACCTGGATCTCTCTGAATATCGCGGCGCCCGTGGACGGCAGCAAGCCTTCCACCGCCGTCACGACCCCCTCCGACAGTCACTACGGTGTCAGAAGCAGCAATGTGCAATGGCTGGTGTCCAACGACGGCATCAACTACACCGCCATGGCATCCGGCGCCAAGTTTGTGGGCGGCAAATTCTACCGCGTGGCCATGGATGTAACCCTGTCCAACAGCAATTACGCCTTTAAGATCACCACCCGGGACGGCTCCCTCCAGTCGGACGTGTTGGCTTTTGTCAACGGCGCCTTCGGCCAGGTGAGCAAAGCCTACGATCAGGATCCGGAAACGGTGATCACCGTCACATTCGATTTCGGCAAGTGTAACGATGCGTATATCGAGGACATCACCATTGTGGATGTGGTGGCGCCCGTGGCGGGCGAATACCCCTCTTACAATGTGAACATGTTTGGTACCGGCTACAAGGTCGATACCAACAAAAACAGCTACTATGATGCCTACTGGGCAGGCGAGAAGTGGTATTACGTCAAGAACGGTGTCCAATGGTGGGATGTGACCACCGGCAGTTGGGAATATGTCTACGAGAATAACCAATTCATTTCCGGTCACCAGTACGTCTGCCAGGTTTACCTGGTCACCGAATCCGGTTATGAATTTGTCACCTATTCCTCCCTGAATGCTACCATCAACGGCGAAGAAGCCGAGATCAACGAGGGATGGACCACGGGGTGGGAGGCAAGAGTGTACGCCACCTTCACCTGCAAGGCCAAGCTCATCACCACCATTATGATCGACGGCATCGATGCCCCGCAGACGGGCAAGACCCCCGACTACACCGCTTCCGTTGCCTATCCGGAGTATTATCAGTTGGATACCAGTTTCGGTTACGGCGGCATCCATTGGTACACCTGCGAGTACGGCTCGCTGACGCCCCAGGAGACCTTCGGCGATGCCAGCCCCTACTGTATTGCCGTCCGCTTCATTTCCACCACTTTGGAGGACTTGCCCCTTGCCGAGTTTGCCAGTAACGTGAAGGTCTACGTCAACGGTAAGGAGATCGTGCCGGACGGCAGGTGGGATAATGTGACTGTACACAGAAACGTTGTCATGGCTTACTTTACCTTCCGCAACGCCGCCTCTGCGCCGGATGCTGAAATGAGCATCTACAGCTTTACCCAGCAGCCCCAGGGCGGCGCGCTGAAGCCGGGCCAGGCCCACAATATCACCTGGCAGACCAGCTTTGTGCCCACCAAAACCGAGATCCAGTACTGGGACGGCGCCGCGTGGAAACAGTGGGGCGTGCCGGCCTCCCAGGGCCAGTATACTCTTGAAAGCAAGGAAGCCGCCACCCGGCGGTTCCGCATCGTGGCCTATATCGGCCAGCAGCTCGTGGCCACCAGTAATGAGTTCACCGTTGCCTGGGAAAGCGAAGCCCATGTGCATACAGAAAGCGATTGGCTGTCCGACGGCTGGTCCCACTGGAAAGAATGCACCGTCTGCCATGAGGTCACCCAGTCCTCCGGCTTCCATACCGGCGGCGTCGCCACCTGCCAGGAAAAGGCAAAGTGCCGGATCTGCGGCGCATTGTACGGTGAAAAAGCCAGCCACGTTTTGGACATCTCCCTGTGGGGCTTTATCGACGCCACGGGCCATGCCCGGATGTGCATCTTCCCCGGCTGCAATCATTGCGGCGCGGTGGAACCCCATCGCTCCAGCGGCCCGGCCACCGAAGATACCGATGAATACTGTCTGGATTGCGGTTATGTGATCAACAAGGCGCTGAACCATGTCCACGCGCCCTTGGATGGTTACCGCACGGACGCAGACAGCCATTGGACCCTTTGCGGCTGCGGCGAGATCCTGGAGAAAGCCGCCCATTGCGACACCGACGGGGACAACGTGTGTGATGTTTGCGGCTATATGCTGCCGGTGAATTATCCGGATGATCCGGCCCCCACCGATCCCCCTCCCACCCAAAAGCCCGATGACGACCCCGGCGACAGCACGAACCCCACCGATCCCGATGATCCCAGCGCCCCCACCGATGAAAAGCCCGGCAGCAACGGCGGCAGCGGCCAGAGCGGCGGCGAAGAAAAGGACAGCGGACTCTGGCTGATCCTGGTTGCAGTCATCGTGTTGGCGGCCGGCGCTGCGGCTGTCGTGCTGTGGAAAAAGAAGAAATAACCGTACATCCATTATTACGGCGGCAGGGATCTCCCCTGCCGCCGCTGCATTTCTCAACCGCCCATTATTTCCGGCATGCGGGCGCAGCCGGGCCGATCCCCTGCCCCCCTTTCAAGCAGCATCTCAGGTCTTCACCGCACTTGCAAATGTTCACATAAGCTGATATAATGAGGTATGAAAAAATCGTGGAGCGGAACGCCACGCAGCGCACCGCGCAAAGCTTGCTCCTGCATGTTCAGAACAGGTGGACCTGTAACTTCCGCGCCGGGCGGTGCAATAAAATCACACCCCGGCGGATTATATCCATAGAGGAATCTATTTTACTGTAAAGGGCGGTTTGATATGAACTACATTCTGTATCTTCTCTCCACTCCTGCCGCGATCGCCATCTATCTGATCGTGCTGATGCTGCTGATCGCCGGCCTGACGGCCTATGTGCTGGTGGCCCTGCACCTGATCCGCAAGACCGCTGACAAGCTGCCTGCCAACGGCGCCGCCCAGACAGCCACCGACTCCCGGTTCTCCAGTCTTGCCCGGATCGACGAAGCGCAGGCATCGGCCCCGGCCCCCGTGTATGATCAGAAACCCCTGGATGAGATCTGCAGCGATTTCCGGAACTACGCCGCCGGCAATTTGCGGCTTTACTACGACATCGCCGACATCCGCCGGTTCGTGGCCGGCATGGGTATGAGCCACCTCATGATCCTCCGGGGCATGTCCGGCACCGGCAAGACCTCCCTGGCCTACGCCGCCGGCGAATATTTCGGCAATCCCTCCACCATCGTCCCCATCCAGCCTATGTGGAAGGAGCGCTCCGACATCATC
>SVLA01000017.1 GCA_015068175.1 Oscillospiraceae bacterium | reverse complement strand
CAAATACAGCATAAAGGAAGGTATCCGCAGAGGCAAGAAACGGCTCGTCACAACCGTGGTACGATTCGTATCATCGGCGTTTTATGAGGATGAAAACCTTGATTGCTAATAATACAAATGCAAACACGGCGGCATAGGGCTGAGAGCTTACCACAAAGAGCAATACGGACGCCATGCCGAGCAGCAATGAAATATTCGTTTTGCTTTTTAGCCAAAATGCTTTTTGGCAGTTTTGCAAGGCAAGCGTAAGAACGCCCACAAAAAGTGTGCCAATCACAACAGCAAAATATGCCGCCTTCAAATAGGGCTGAATGCCGTCAAGGGCGATCAGGGAAACACTTTGGATGACGCCCTCCCTATTCCCGGCAAAGAACGGCAGAAAAAGAAGCATCACCATACTCAAATCCAGCAAGGCGTAAACATAATCCTTGAAGAGGGTTTCTTTTTGCTTGCTGTCTTCCTCGGCTATTGTGAGCAGTTCGTCGGATGAGAGAAGCTCATCGATGGATACCGAAAAGAATTTCGAAATCGCTTTTAAGGCATCTATGTTGGGGTAGCCCCTGTTCGATTCCCATTTTGAGATTGCTGTTCGCGTGACGTAGAGCTTTTCCGCAAGCTCTTCCTGGGTCAAACCGTGATCGGCTCTTAACTTTTTGAGTTTTTCTCCCAAGGTCATAACGGTTCCTCCTTGTGATTTTGGTACTATTATAGTACCAAAATCAAATCAAGTCACGACACGATCTGTCACATCATGCAGTATTTTCTCGACTTTATTTGCTAAAGTGTCACAGCCGTCTCCACCGAGACGGCTGTTTTTAAGGCTCCCTTGTGTAAAGGGAGCTGTCACGCGGTCAGCGTAACTGAGGAATTGACAACCCGAGAAGGCTTTGGTGCAGATAGCACCCTTTGTCGTGGGAATGTATGACACCGATGGCCTGCAAATAGGAATAGATGATCACCGAGCCGACGAAGGTCATTCCCCGTTTTTGCAGATCTTTTGACAGCGCATCCGATAAGTCATTGGTTGTTTTATCGGTTTCGTAAATGGTTCTGTCGTGGGTAAAGGTTCTTAGATAGTTATAAAAAGAACCGTACTCACAGGCGATCCCCTTAAAAATCTTGCTGTTTTGGATGCTTGCGTGGATCTTGCGCCTGTTTCTGATGATATCTTTGTTGCTGAGCAGTTCCTCTATTTTGTTCTCGTCATAAGAAATCACTTTGTCTATGTCAAAGTGATCATAGGCTTTTCGAAAGTTTTCTCGTTTATTCAGAACACATTCCCAGGAAAGGCCGGCTTGAAAAGACTCCAGCAGCAACATTTCATATAAGTAGTGATCGTCAAAATTGGGAACGCACCATTCGCTGTCGTGGTATGCAATATACAAAGGATTTTTTATGTTGCACCAAGCGCATCTTTTCCTGTTATCCAACCTTGCTCACCTCGTCCTGTGGACATACATTCTGCTCAAATCCGTTTCGCCGTTAATACTCATCTTGCATTGTAAACGGTTAAATCCTCACTCTGCGGATAGCCTGCTCTGAATTTGTCAACCAGTTCTTTTTCTTTGCTGAAAAAGAGTGTCAGAGAAGAATCCCAAGGGACGATCTCTATTGTTGCCAACGGATGCTGCATAGATATGGGGTTGTGCCAAAAACCCGGGTATCCATCCGCTTCAGGATACGGATATTCCAACACCTTTTCCAACGGGATATCCTTTTCAAAGCCGGAAAGAACTGCCCAAATCCATTGGATATGTTTTTCCTGCACGATGCCCGTTAACGCATCTCCGCTGATCCAGCAATACCCCTGCTTTAAGAATTCGTCTTCAACTCGGTTTGGGCGATTACAGTCGCACGCTGTAATCAACCAATTATAATTCTTCTGGGCGTTATCAATAGCGTCAAAAAGCTTTGGAAGATAAGTGTAATATTTTTCTCCTTTTTCGTTTATTGCGCCATATACCATATCGTTTTTCTCCTTTTTATTTTCTTCACCTTTTGGGTGCGGGCAGTTCTTCTGAAATGGCGGCAAACAGACTTTGCAAAAATGCGCTGCTCTCCATATTCTCCACAAGAAGCATCTCCTTTACGCCCTCGTAGGGAAGCTCCATCGGGGCACCAGGCATCAACTTTTTTGCAGATTCGGTGGGCTTTACCAGCAGCCGGTTATCGTAGACACCGCCTACCACCTTGCCGCCGTAATACAGCACGAATTCACCCATCATCGCCCGGGCAGAAAGCCCCTCGCATTGCTCCAAAAAAATCTACATATTCCTTACTGCTTGCCATCGGTCATTCCACCTTCAAATGTTGATTTCCGCATCTTCTTTCACAACCAGCCCGAGATACAGGGCATAACCGCCGGCGATCACCGCAAGCAAAATGCCGGAGAGGATCTCCCTTTGGGGTGTCATGGCTGCCTCATTGGCAAAAGCGCTGAGTCCGTTGAAAATGCTGTGGGTGAGGATGCAGGGCAGCAGGCTCTTGCTTTTGACATAGATCATCACGAAGGCAAAGCCGATGGCAATGGCATACACCACCTGCAGGAGATTCGGCAGCAGCTCCGCCCCGGAGCCGTTAAAGAGGTTCACGATATGCCCGATGCCAAAGGTCACGCTGGAAACAATGATGGCAGTTTTCACGCCGTCCTTGGCCATAGCCTTGAATAGCAATCCCCGGAAGATCATTTCCTCCAAAAAGCCCACACAGAACATACTCAGGACATACAGCACCGTTTCCAGGGGCGACAGATTCATGGCCACGCCGTACCACAAATTGGCCGTCAGCAGCACAAGCAGCGGTGCGTAGTACAGCATCTTCCCGGCAGGCATTTGGGACTTGCAAAGGCCGTATTTTTCTGTCAGGTCGTTCTTCTTCACAAAGAAATACAAGATCGCAGACAGCGCGATCAGGATGGGCAAAGTCACGACCTTTTCGATGCCCAAATCTGCCGAAATATTATCCGCTGTGGACACAATGACCACATAGGCAATGATCCATGCCACCGCAAACCCAATTTCGCTTTTCTCATATAGCTTTTTGAGCATATGTATCCCTCCCTTGTCTTGACAACATTATATCGCATTTTTCTGAGCTTCGCAACAAAAAGGCACTGTCCAAATACAATCAAGACAGTACCTTTTTATGCAAATATTACTCGTAGGGGAGGCGTTTCGCCTCCCGCGGGACGGGAAACCCGTCCCCTACCTATTTCTTCCGAAGCCATTCCCACAGTTTTTTAATGCCGATCACCGCAGCGGAAAGAAC
This sequence comes from Oscillospiraceae bacterium, assembly GCA_015068175.1. Next base: position 16,924 of record SVLA01000017.1, on the reverse strand, counting down.
ACCGGTTTTTATCAGAAAGCTCACCAGTACGATCACGATCACCGGAAGAAGGTCAACCGCAGATAACTGCTGATAGGCAGAAAAATCCGCGTTCAGCAGGTTGATCGCAATTAAGATGAGGGCAACGGCGAACAGAATCCATTTGTTTTTCATAGCAGTTTCTGGGTGTAGATGTCAATAACCTGCTTGGCAAAGGCGCCTGTGCCCTCGCCACCGGCTTTGTCGATATTTTCCGTCATACTGCCACCGCCGGCGTAGCTTTCTGCCAAGCCCTTGAGGATTTGGGGCGTGCAGGTGTAAAAATGCTCGGTGAAGAACGCCTGCAGCTCCTTCGCCCAGTTCTGCGCTTCTTCGCTGTCCGGTGCGCAGGGGCGCATTTTGCCCAGCCGCACAAAGAAGTCCATTACCTGATCGCCCAGGTCCTTTTCCTGTTCTTTGGTGCGGCCCTTTTTCTTCTGCTCGTATTCCTTGTAGGCATCGGTCTTGCCGTAAATCACCTTGGCCTGCTGACTGTATTCGTCCATTTTCTTGGGGTCAAAGCCTTCAAAATCCATGTATTTCACTCCTAACATTAACATTCCTCTTGCAAAACTGATTCGGTTTTGCAGTTTTTCTACGCGCTCCTGCATCAGCTTGATCTGGTGCTCTAAAACACGGTTTCGGTCATAGTCCGGCGCATCCAGAATACTGCCGATCTCATTCAGGTGCAGGCCCAGCTCCCGATACACCAGGATCATATAGAGCCTATCCAAAGCGGTGTCGTCGTACAGCCGATAGCCGGCGTCCGTTACCTCGGTGGGCTTCAGCAGGCCGATCTGATCGTAATGGTGCAGCGTCCGCACGCTGACACCGGTGCGCTTGCTCATTTGGGCCACCGTCATCATACGCATCCCTCCCCTTGGCACCATCATATACTATGACGTTACGTCAGAGTCAAGAGGTTTTTTTAGATTTCTCCCAACTTTCTTTCGCTGGCCGGCTTCTGCGCCGGGAGATGCGTTCCCATGGATTCGGCAGCCGCAGGCATGGAAACAAATGGGTTCCGCTTTCTCCGCAGCCGGATCCGCTGAAACAATTCAGGACGCGGCTTGTGACAAACCGCGTCCCGATTTTTGGATTTCAGAAGCTTTCCAGGGTGACCTCGGCACGGGCGGTGCCGCTTTCGGTGAGGATGAAGGTGCCGCCGGCGCCTTCGGTGATGCCGTACTGATCCTGAGCATAGCGGATGCCCAGTTCCATGGCCGGCAGCACATTGTGCCCCAGCCGGGTATAACCCAGCTTGTTGGCCGTCTCCCGCAGAAGATCCTCCAGGCCCATGCTGACCTGCTCGTAGAGGACCGTGTAGATCGCGTTGGCGATCTCCTGAACGGGCACGTCCCGCACATCCCGGTGGTGCGCCCCTTCGCCGTTGACACGGAAGCCGATGTGTACGTCCGGGTCCTGGTCCTTTTGCCAGTAGAAGGTCATGTCCCCCTGCACAGTGGTCTTCAGCTTCATTTTGCCCAGAAGATCATTCATATGGCCCTGGATCCGGCTGCCGGCCCGGGTGATTCCGTAGCTTTGTACCACCCGCTTGGTCAGCAGCGCATGGCTGATGGGCGCTTCCGCGGCAATGACCGCCTGGATCTTGGTGCGGATCCGCTTTTCACGGCCCGCTTCCACAAATTCCTCAGCCGATACGGTGTCCGCAGGAAGGACCACTGCGGTATATTGGGGTGCGTTACGGCGGGGGACCGCCGTCAGGCCGGTCTCCTCCTTGCCGCCCATGTCCCCGGGGACCCAGGCCGACTCGTCCACGGATTCCCCCTTCTCCGATTCAAATTCCTTATCCCGGATCTGAACTTCCTGGAGCTTTTTCAAAATGCGTCCCAGTTCTTTCGGGGCATTGTCCCACCAATCCATGGACCACACCCGCAGGATCTGCCAGCCCAGGCCGTTGAGGACGCTGATCTGGGCGATCTCGCGGTCCCGGGTGGTTTTGGCCCCGCCGTAGGTGGCACCGTCCAGCATGATGCCCAGGATGTACTGATCCGGATTGTGGGGATCCACCACGCCGATGTCGATGCGGTACTCCGAACGGCCCACGGCCAGGTCCGTTTCGTATCCGTTTTCCGCCAGGGCATCGCAGATGGCGCGGGCAATGCCGTCACGACCCTCCAGCGGCGCCTGGGGGACATTTTCTTCCTGCGCCAGGGCCCTGCCCTCGGCATATTCCAGGAAGCTCCGCAGGGCCGCAACGCCCTCTGATTTGGTGCGGTTCAGGTCCAGGCGGTCGGAACTGATGGCGGAAAATACCACCATCTCGCACCGGGCCCGGGATACGGCCACGTTCAGCCGACGCCAGCCGCCCTCCCGGTTCAGGGGGCCGAAGTTCATGTAGATCTTACCCTTTTCATCGGGTCCGAATCCAATGGAGAACAAGATCACATCCCGTTCGTCACCCTGGACATTTTCCAGGTTCTTGATGAACAGCGGTTCCCGTTCGTTCATGACCCACTTTTCCAGGTCCGGGTCCAGAACGCAAGCCTCCGTCAGCAGGTCATCGATCAGATGCTGCTGGGAGATGTTGAAGGTCACCACGCCGATGCTCTGGTCGCACAGCGCCGGATCCCGGTAGCGGCGCTTGATCTCTTCCACCACGGCCCGGGCTTCTTCCTTATTGGTGCGGCTCTTGCCCCGGTCGAAGGTGCCGTCGATCCGCACCAGGCGCACCTTGGATGCCCGGTCATTGACCGAGGGGAAGGTAAACAGCTTGTTTTCGTAGAATTGGCTGTTGCTGAAGGCGATGAGACTTTCGTGGCGGCTGCGGTAATGCCACAGCAGATGGGACTGGGACATATTCAGCGCCAGACAATCGTCCAGGATGCTCTCCAGGTCTTCCACATCCAGATTGTCCTCATCCACCGTATTGGTGGCGAAGAAGGAGGTGGGCGGCATCTGCTTGGGGTCGCCCACGATGACGGCATCCCGGCCCCGGGCCAGGACGCCGATGGCCTTGCAGGTGGGAAGCTGGGAGGCTTCGTCAAAGACCACGATGTCAAAAGGCTCCCGCTTGGGATCCAGATACTGGGCCGCCGAAATGGGGCTCATCAGCATGCACGGACACAGCCGGGGCAGCAGATTGGGGATCTGATCGAAGAGCCTGCGGATGCTGGTACCTCTGCCGCCGCTCTTGATACAGCGCTGGAGGATCCCCAGCTCCGAGCTTTGGGCCGCTTCCGCGGTGAAATTGGGCACCTTGGCCGCCAGGCGGCAATAGGCCTCCTGCTGGGACAGCCGGGTCCACTCCTGATCCATCCGCTTGTATTGCTCGATCTTCTTGTTGAATACCGCGCCGGAGAAGCGATTGAGGGTGCCGCTGCTGTCAATGGCATCGCAGATCAGTTCCTGCAGAAGGGCCTTTTTGTAGGCCGCAAACAACTCCCCGTGGGCGGCGCCCCGGTCATAAAACGCCACCACATTTTCCAGACCCTCATCCCGGGCCTCCGCAGCCGCGCCTGCATAGGCGATCCACTCCTTCAGCTGATCCCCCCGGTCCAGGATCGCCCGGCACATGGCCAACTGGCCCCGCAGCCAACGGTCTTCCGTCCGGGGTTCAATGCCCAGGAGCCGGTCGAAGGCATCTTTCGCCTCCGTAAAGGCGCCGAAACCGCCCCACAAGCCGTAGACGGCATCCCGCAGTTCCCGTTTGCCGCAGTGGGCGTTCATCACGTCGTAACTGCCGTACAGCTCATACAGCGCCCGGGCGCTGGCCTGGGCCGCTGTGGCCAGCCGGCTGATCCCATCCCAATCGGTGGTTCTGCCGCTGTAGAGAGGCCCCAGGCCCCGGCCGTACTTTTCAAGCAAAGCCGACGCGCTCCGGCTTTCCCGCTGGTAATTCCGCAGAAGCAGGAGACGGTCCCGGATCCCGGTCTTGTCCACGGGGGTCTTGGCGTAGACATTCAGGAGCTTGATCAATTTATTGGTGCCCAGCATTTTGGGCAGGAACCATTTTTCGGAAATCTCCGTCCATTGGGCCAGGAGCGCCTCCCCATCCTGCTCCAGGAAACTGGGATCAAAGTTCTCCAGCAACTGAGCCTCCAGGGCGTTGGCCTGGGCAGAATGCCGTGCCAGGGCCAGGATTTCCTCGAAGTACAACTGGGGGAAGGTGGTCTTGGGCCATTCCCCGGGCATATCGTACCAGCAGGCCATATGGGAAGCGGTCTGCGCCAGTCTTTGAAGCTCCTCAAAATCGGCAGGCTCCTTTTCGCCCAGGGCCCCGGCCAGCAATTGGGCCCACTTGTCCATGGTCTCCAACCGGGCAATGTAGGTCTCTGCCACCGGCCGCAAAGCGGTACGCAGTTCCTGGGTATACGCCGTCCGGGTGACAGGGCGCAGCGGATGACCGTGGGGGTGGCCCACTTCCCTGCCCGCCGTGATCAGCCGCTCCACCACCAGCGCCTGACGCTCCAGATCCGAAGAGGTCAGTCCCCGGACAAAGGCCCGGTCAAACGGCGTCATCTCCGGGGCATTTCTGTAATGCTCGTATTCATTGATCAGGGTGTAAAGATCTGCGCCGCAGGCCAGTCTCCGGTGGAGCTGATGGGCGTATTGATCCAGTTCTCCCCGCAGTGCGGCCAACTGTTGGGCCTTGGCGGCATATTCTTCCGCCGTTCTGGCCTTGGTGACCTCGGTGGCTTTCCGAAGCTGTTCCAGAACATCCTTCTTCTTGGATTTGTTGGAATGCAGTTCCAGGCAGAAGGGGCCGATGCCGATGCTGTCCAGGCGCCGCTGCACCACTTCCAGAGCCGCCATCTTCTCCGCCACAAACAGCACACGCTTGCCATTGGCCAGGGCGTTGGCGATGAGAGAGGTGATGGTTTGGGATTTGCCGGTACCCGGCGGGCCGTGAAGCACAAAACTCTCGCCGCTGCAGGCCGCCCGGATGGCATAAAGCTGGGAAGCATCCGCCGGCATAGGCAGAAGCACGTTGTTTTCATCCACCCGGTCCCCCATCTCCAGGGGCCTGGCATCCCAGCACAGCTTGCCTTCCACCAAGCTCCGGACCACCTTGTTCCCCATCAGGTCCTCGGTGCGGTTGCGGATGTCGTTCCACATCACAAACTGGGAGAAGGAGAAAATGCCCATGCTGGCAGTTTCCAGCACATCCCAGCGCGGCTGATCCATCACCGCTTTCCGCAGAACGGTCAAAACTTTGCGGATGTCGATGCCATGCTCATCCGCCGGCAAGGGGTCCACGCCCCGGATCAAAATGCCAAAGTCCTGCTTCAGTTTTTCCAGGAGGGTGATGTTCATCTGCGGCTCATCGTCCCGCAGGCGGATCACATACCCCTGGGCCGCAGATTTGCGGACCATTTCGATGGGGATCAGCATGATGGGCGCATAGCGGGCCTTGGTACTGCGCTTATTTTCATACCAGCGCAGCATGCCCAGGGCCAGATAGAGGGTATTGGCGCCGTTTTCTTCCAGGGCAGCCCTGGCGGTGCGGTAAAGCTCCTTGAGGGTCTTCCCCAGTTCGCTCTCCGTCAGCACGGACCGCAGGCGCTTGTTGTCAAACTCCGCCTTGATCAGGCTCAGGGTGCCGATCTCGTTGATCGTATCAAAGGAGGTATCCTCCAGATGCAGATCCAGAGGCTTGGGCAAAATGGTAAAATCGCTGCCGCTGGCCAGGGCATTTTCCAGCTCATCCAGGGAGTTGGTGAGGATGGGAATCTGGGTCTTGGTCAGCCGCAGGTTGATCAGGTTGTTGCGCATGCCCAGGTCCAGCAATTTCCGCTCCCATTGGATGATCTTCGGTTCTTTCAGATCCTCCGCGTCGGGATCCACATGGACGGTCTCGTCCAGATGGGTCGGGGCGGACACGGTATCCGGCAAAAAACCGGTGTCATGCTCGATCTTCCAGCCGCTGTCCGTATGTATCCGGATGGGCAGCGGCGCAATATGGCTCAGCCGCGCCCGATGGATGTCGATGATGTATTCCACCTGCTGGGTGGTCATGTTCCGCTCACCCATCTCCCGGGCGTTGTCGAAGGACAGATCCTTGCCTGTGGTCACAGCGGTGGTCTCCACCACGGCGATCTCATTGACGCCGGGGGCCAGGCGCTTGGTGATCAGGGAAAAATCATCCTGGACACACTCCGGGAACATCTTCTCTTCCAGCCAAAGGCCGGTGAAAATATGGCCTGCGCTGGTGATGAGGATGGGATGCAGGCCCACCGCCTCCAGACAGGAGGCATACAACAGCGTCAGGTCCAGGCAGGTGCCCAGTTTTTGCTTCAGCACCATATCGCACAGACGGACCCGCTGTCCCACCCGTTCGAAGCTGGCCGGCGGCACCACATAAGCGATGGCCTGCTCCTTGATGGCGGTAAAAATGGCGGCCGCCTGGGCCAGGACCCGGTTGGGATCCTGGGATTGATAACCGTCCATAGACGTATCCCCGGTCCATTGGCCCAAGAATTCCGTGGCCCGGGCAATAATAGGAGCCAGTTCCGGATGATTAGGGGTCACAAAGGCGGCCAGCAGTTCCGGGTATAGCTCCAGGCCGTGCCACTCATCGAAGGCCAGCACCGTGGCCTCCACATTGTCGGAGACCAGCACCCCGTCAGCGGAACGCAGTTTGACGTGCAGAACGCCGTTGACTTTCTCGGTCATGGCCCCCAGGAATTCTCCGTTAAGGATCAGCTTCGGGCGGCTGACGGTCAGGGTCTTATTGGCCGGCAGCAGGGCAATATGCTGGGCAAACGGCAGGGCAAAACCGGGGATCGCGCAGATCTCCAGGTCCAGATCCTCCAGGTCCCCATCGGAAGTGTTTTCCAACGTGACCGACTGGATCATCACCGCCCCATTTTGCTGCAGCGCATAGTTGATCACCGGCAGGACGGCCACGTCCATGCGGACCGGTTCAGCGCGGATCCCATCGGTCTCCGCCGCGGTCACAGGCAGTTCCTCGGCGGCGGCGCAGGCTTTCCTGGCCCGGTCACTTTTATCGCGGTCCGATGCGGCGGTGCGGATCGGATCCACCGTAGCCATGAGGGCGTTGATCTTTTCTTCCTGCGCCTGCAGAAGCGCGGCAAAATTCTCATCACGGGTGGCATCTTCCGGTACGGCATATGCCGGCGCCCGGAAATCCCAATCGCCGTAGACCTCCATGAGCCAGCAGCACAGATGGAACGCCAGCTGCAGCAGGGCCTCCGCCCGTTCCCGGGAGTCCAGGTCCCCGCGGACCGCCTCATTTTTGGCCTTGCGAATGGTATAAAACATCCCGTCGATCCGTTTCGGCAGCAGACCCGCCCGTTTCAGGCCACGGAGCCGGTCGTTGTGCCGGGCCTGTTCCGGCAGGTCGATCTTCTCGATGGCGCAGATCTCCCGGGCCACCCGTTCAGCCAGTACGCCGATCTTGTAGATGCAGGCGTTGGTATCGGCATACAGATACAATTCCGCCAGTTTGCCCATCTGGGCCATATCCGGCCAATATTTTCCGAGAAACTCAAAATTGGATACCATCATGGGCCTCCTTCCTTCCGGTTGCGTGTAGAAATCAGATCCTTTTTATTTATGATACCAACCTTTCCCACTAATGTCAATGACCCCGGCTGCTGAATCCCCGGGGACCTGAAACGCATGCAGGACGGCCCGTTCCGGGCCGTCCTGCAGACGATGTTATTTAAGTTTTTGGCTCTGCCAGATCACGCAAGACTACACGGTAGGCCGGCTTGTAAAGGGCGCGGTAGGTTTGGCTGTGGGACACCATGGGATAGCCTGCCTTCCGGTATTCCTCCAGGTAAAGATCCAGATCTTCCACGCCGAAGGAGAAGATCCCCTCCCCCGTCAGCTTCCGCAAAACCGCCAGCTTGCGGAGAAATATCTCCAGCCGCCCCCGGTGGCTCGCCGCAGAGCGGATGAAGTCCCGGCCCAACGGCTCCAGCTCATTTTCCGCCACCGCCGCCAGATTCATCCGGACCAGGCCGTTTCCGATGGATTCCCACCGGGGCAGGCGCCCATCTTTTTCCACCGTTTCATATTCCCGGCGCAGATAATCCAGGCAGGATTCCTCATCCCGGATCAAATGACCGCCGCCAAACTCGTTCTGATAAACCAGTTTCACGCCGTCCGTGGGTTCCATCCGGGGATAGCGCTTTGCGTGTTCCCGCAGGACCGTTTCCAGTTCTTCCATCACAAATTACTCTCCTTTCGGTTGGCGTTCTTGCGGAGATAGTTGCCCATGTTGGTCAGACACATCAGCATGGTGATCAGAAAAGCGCCGGGGATCAGGATGATCCACCAGCTCCCGGACAGCAGCGCTTTCTCCGCCAGAGAGAGCATACTGCCCCAGGAGATCACTTCCAGCGGCAGGCCCATACCCATGAAGCTGAGGGTGGACTCCGCCACGATGGCCGCCCGGACATTCATGACCACCATGAACATGATAGAGGCGATAAAATTGGGCGCCAGGTGCTTTGTCAGAATGTGGAAAAATCCGCCGCCCATGCAGCGGGACGCCACCACATATTCGCTGTTGCGGATCTGCCGCACCTCCGTGCGGATGATCTTGGCCATGCCGGCCCAGCCGGTGATGCCGATGACCACCGACAGGGTCAGCACATTGGCTTCGCCCAAAACCGCCTGCAAAAACAGCACCAGAAGCAGTCCGGGCACGCTGAGGAAGATCTCCGTAAAGCGCATCATCAGTCCGTCCAGCCAGCGGGGCGCCACACCGCTGAGGGCGCCGTAGACCACCGCGATCACGGTGGAGATCAGGGTCGCCAGGAAACCGATGGCGATGGAAATGCGGCCGCCGTACCAAATGCCGGAGAAAATATCCCGGCCCAGGGTATCCGTGCCGAACAAAAACTCCCTATTGGGGGCCACATTATAGTTTTTCAGATCCAAATAGCCGGGATCCTTGGTCATCAGCAGTTCCGCCCCCATGCAGCAAAGGACGATGGCAGCCAGCAAAATCACGCTGATCCAGGGAAAGTCCTTCATGGGGCGCACTTTTTTCGCCGGGGCCGGCGGCGCCGGCCGGATGCCCACTTGGGTAAACAATTCCAGTTCTGTCATTGTCTGCCCACCTCCGATCTGCCCAACACCTCGTTGGCCCTGATCCGGGGATCGATCCGCTCGTTGATCACGCCGCCGATCATATTGCAAAGGATCACCAGGATGCCGGTCATCATGCAAAGGACCATCAGCAGATTGTAATCATGGTAACGGGCGCTTTCGTAGGACAGCGCGCCGATGCCGGGATAGCTGAACACCGTCTCCACAATGTAGGTGCCACCCATCACATGGGGTACTGAAATGGCCATCATGCTGATATACGACGGCATAATATTCCGCAGGCAGTGCTTCAGCATGATCTCCTTTTTGCTCAGGCCCTTGGAGCGGCCCAGCAGTACATACTCCGCCCGGGTCTCTTCCAGGAGCTTGTTGCGGATCATGTACGCATAGTACCACAAATGCTGCAGAACTACCACGGACAGCGGCAGGATCAGATGCTCCACCCGGTCAAGCAGGTCCTCCTTGTGGCCCACGTCATAGGCCCCGGAACTGGGCAGCCAATGGAGGCTCACCGCAAACACCAGGATCAGCACCAGGGACAGCCAGAATTCCGGGATACAGGAGACCAGCGTGCCGCCCTTGCAAAGGATCCGGTCCGGCCATCGGTCCTCATGCCAGGCGCACAGAACTCCCAAACCCAAGGCCCCCAGGAAGGTCAGCATGAAGCCGATGCCCCCCAGGACCAGGGTATTGCCGATCCGCTGGCCGATGACCGTCATCACATCCTGCTTATACTTAAAGGAAATGCCGAAATCGCCCCGGGCCGCATTTTCCACCCAACGGATGTACTGGATGTGGATGGGATCATTGAGTCCCAGTTTCTCCCGGGCGGCTTCCTTTTCGGCCACGCTCATTTTTTCCACCCGCTCGCCGTAGTAGCTCATCAGGGGATCGCCGGGGGCCCATCGGGCAATGCAGAAAACCGCCACCGACAGGATCCAGACGCTGAGCAGAAACACCAGCAGTTTCTTGCCATAGTACACAAAGGGGTTTCTTCTCATACCGCCCCCTCCTTTCCCAGGACGAAATGGCCGGGGGTCACCTCGGTCAGCACGCCCTCCAGGTCAAAGGTATCCTCATCCAGATCCAGCCGCCGGCGCTGACGCTCCAAAACGGGATCCGGCACGGGAATGGCGGACAGTAATGCCCTGGTATACGGATGCCGGGGATCGGCATAAAGTTCCGCCACAGGAGCCAGTTCCACCAGCTTGCCCCGATACATGACCCCCACCCGGTCGCAGAGATACTCCACCATGGAAAGGTCATGGGCAATGAAGAGGATGGAACAGCCGTGTTCCCGGTTGCAATGCCGCAGAAGATTGACGATCTGAGCCTGGATGGACACATCCAGAGATGCAATGGGTTCATCCGCCACCAGCAGTTCCGGCTCCATGGACAGCGCCCGGGCAATGGCCACCCGCTGGCGCTGGCCGCCGGACAGCTCCCCAGGATATTGATCCAGATAAACGGCATCCATGCCCACATATTTCAGTTGAAATTCCGCCTCCGCACGCAAGGTCCCCCGGGGCGGCTTTACCCGATGGATGGCCATGGGCTCCGCCACGATATCCGCCACCTTCATCCGCTGGTCCAGGCTGGAGGTGGAGTCCTGGAAAATGATCTGCCGCTGCGATTCCAGCATTTTGCGGTGTTTTACAAACTGCTTCCGGTCGCAGACATTGACCCCCTTGTAGAGGATCTCCCCGGCGGCGGGGCGATAGACGTTCATAATGCACCGGGCCACGGTGGATTTGCCGGAGCCGGATTCGCCCACCAGGCCGAAGATCTCTCCCCGGCGCATTTGGAAGGACACATCGTCCACCGCTTTGACGGAAACCTGTTTGCTCAGTTTGAACACATGGGTCAAATGCCGGATATCCAGTAAGATCTCAGACATAGGCATTCCCTCCCATGGGTGCATCCACCTTCGGCGCTCTGGGATCCAGGAGCCAGGTCGCCGCAAAATGGGTGGGTGAGATCTGGAACATGGGCGGCTCCTGATGGTAGTCGATCTCCAGGGCATACTCGTTCCGGCAGGCGAAGGCATCGCCCACCGGCGGATCGATCAGGGACGGGGGCATGCCGGGGATGGTCTTCAGTTCCGCCTTCCCCTTGTTCAGGGCCGGCAAGGACCGAAGCAGGGCCCAGGTGTAAGGATGGCGGGGATCGTGATAGATCTCCCGGGCGGTGCCGATCTCCACGATCTTGCCCGCATACATAATGGCCACCCGGTCGGCGGCCCGGGCCACCACACCCAGGTCGTGGGATACCAGGATCGTGGCGGTCCCCAATTTTTCCTGAATTTCCTTCAGCAGATCCAGGATCTGGGCCTGGATGGTCACATCCAGGGCGGTGGTGGGTTCATCCGCCAGGAGGATCCTGGGATTGGACGCCAGGGCAATGGCCATAACGCTCCGCTGGCGCATACCGCCGGAAAAATTGTAAGGATACAGCTTATACCGTTGGTGGGGCTGCCGAATGCCCACCAGCTCCATCAGGCCGATGACCCGGCTGTAAACTTCCCCTTTGGACAGCTTGGGTTCATGGACCAAAACAGCCTCCGCGATCTGCCGGCCGATGGGAATGGTGGGGTTCAGGGCAGTCATGGGGTCCTGGAACACAAAGGAAAACAGCTTGCCCCGGAGTTTGCCCATGGCCCGCTCGGAATAATCGGTGATGTCCACGCCGTTGGCGATGATGCGGCCCCCTTCGATCTTCGCGGACCTGGGCAGGAGCTTCATGATGGACCGGCACAGCATGCTCTTGCCGCAGCCCGATTCCCCCACGATGGCCAGCACCTCTCCGGGGTTCAATGTCAGGCTCACATCCCGGACCGCCCGGACCGTTCCTGCCGGCGAATGGATACCCACGGATAAATGTTCAATTTTCAGAAGTTCTTCCATGGCTTTCTTCCTGTCTTTGAAAATGGCGAATAAGGGGCTGGACTCCAGCCCCTTATATGGTACGCTTTATTACTCGATGGTCCACTGGGTAATGTTCCAGAAAATGCCCACGCCGTGGTGCCCCAGAACTGTGGAAGCATCAATGCCCTTGATATTGCTGTCCGCGACGAACATGGCATCGATATAGCAGAAGTAGGTGTACGCCGGGGCCGCGGCCATGGCGATCTGGAACTGCTTGTAATACTCCGCCCGCTCTTCCGGATCGTTGGTCTGCCGGGCCAGCTTCAGCCACCGGTCCACCTCGGCATTGGAATAGCCGGAGTAATTGGCGCCGGCATCCGTACCGAAGACCTTGTAGGTGTGGTCGTCCGCATCATAGGGGGAACCCCAGCCGATGATGCAGCATTCCTGGCCGCCCCAGTCGATGCCCTCGGCGGGAACATGAGCCTTCACATCCAGACCCGCTTCCTGAAGCTGCTGGGCGGCGATCTGCGCCATATCGATGCGGACCTGATCGCCGGGGGTGGCGTTGATGGTAAAGGAGATCCGCTGACCGTTGCGGCACCAGTAGCCTTCCTCGTCCTTTTCGCAGCCGGCTGCCAGGAAGGCCGCCTCGGCCTTGGCCAGGTCATAGGTGTAACGCTCTGCCCCTTCGTAATTGTACTCGTTCAACTGGATGGGACTGTAGGCCACAAACCCTTCGCCCAGCAGCACCGCATCCACCATGGCCTGCCGGTCGATGCAATAGCTGATGGCAGGGATCAGGTCGCCGTTGACCTGCCAGTATTCATTCCAGAAATTGTACAGAATGCCCCGGTAGTCCGCCGTGGCCATGTCATAGACGGTCAGATCCTTGGAATTCTTGAAATTCCGGGCATCCTTGGGGGTGACCTGGGCCAGATCCAGGGTCCCTTCCATCAACTGCAGCGCCTTGGCGCTGTCATCGGTGACGATCTTGAAAATGATGGTGTCGATCTTGGCGGCACCGGCAAAATAATCTTCGTTTTTGACCATGGTGATGGCCTGGCCCACATCCCAGCTTTCCAGCTTATAGGGTCCCGTGCCCACGGGATTTTTGAAATAATCGGATTCCCACAGATCCTCGCCCCGGAGCAGATGTTCCGGCAAAATGGACATGGTCATGTAGTCCAGGAAGGCAAAATTGGGTTCGGAGAGTACGAAGGCCACCTCCGTGTCGGAAAGGACCCGGATCTGAGCCACTTCGATGTAGTTTGGATAATTTTCGGAACCGTTTTCCGGATCCATGATGGCTTCGATGGTAAACTTTACATCCTCCGCCGTAAACTTCTCGCCATCGTGCCACCGCACATCGTCCCGAAGCTGGAAGGTGTAAGTCATGGTCTCTTCGTCATAACTCCAGCTTTTGGCCAGGCTGGCCACGGGCTGTCCGTTCTGATCCAGCTTCACCAGGGAGTCAAACAGCAGGTGCTTGATCTCGCAATGCTCATTCATGATGGGGTTGATGGAGTCATAGTCTCCGGAACCGTACACCAGGGTGGAACCCTGCTCCTGCGGCTCACCGCAGGCCACCAAACTCAACATCATTACTGCCGTCAACAGCAGCGCCACTATTTTCTTCATTTCTGTACCCCTCCAATTGGATTTCCGGGGTCATTTTAGCAGGTCTCCCTGCCGCCCGCAAGCCGGGTGGGGGGATATTTTCCGACAAAAATTTGTGCCCCGATCCCCCCGTGGGGGTTGAGATCGGGGCCAATTTATACTACAATGGCAAAAAAGGGGGTAATATCATGGAGCAACTGAAACAGCGGATCGACGCGCTATTGGAACACCCGGGCCCGGTGATCCTGGGGATCGACGGCCCCTGCGCCTCCGGCAAGACCACCCTGGCCGCCCGGCTGCAGGCCGTGTACGATTGCAACGTGTTCCACATGGACGACTTTTTCCTCCGCCCCCACCAGCGCACCCCCGAACGCTTTGCAGAAACCGGGGGCAACGTGGATTATGAGCGGTTCCGCGAAGAGGTGCTGATCCCGCTGAAAACGGGTCTCCCCTTTTCTTACCGCCCTTTCAATTGCGCCGCCTTCATCCTGGAGCCGCCGGTAGAAGTCACCCCTAAAAAGCTGTCCGTCATCGAAGGCACCTACAGCAACCACCCCTATTTCGGGGATCCCTACGATCTGAAGATTTTCCTCACCGTGTCCCCGGAAATGCAGCGCCGGCGGATCCTGAAGCGCCCGTCCTTTTTGCACCGGCGCTTTTTCGAGGAATGGATCCCCATGGAACAGCAATATTTCCACGGATTTCAAATTCAAAACACCTGCGATCTGGTGTTTTGATCCCCAAATCCCGGTTCAGCCGACTCCTTCTGCCAATCCTTCCAGCACCAGGCGTCCAATGGTCTCCATACCCCCGGCTGTGGGGTGGTAGCCATCCATGGTTTCGCAGGGGGCATCCTCACAGAAAAGCTCGATGCGCCGGCAGCCGTTTTGCTCCGCCGCGGCCCGGATGGCCCGGTTATAGACCGCCGCCCGCGCCCCGAGGCCGGAAAGGTTCGGCAAAGTCAGGCACCAGACCGCCGCTTGGGGATAATTGCGCCGAATTTTCTGCAGCATTCGACAGTAATCCGCAAAAAAGGCTTCCGGGTCCAGGCTGTAACCCAGATCGTTGATGCCCATAAAGACCATCACCACGTCCGGTGTCCGCCCCTCCGCTCCCAGGGCCCCCGTACGGCCATCGCTGCAGCCGTAGGATTGGATCTCGCACCCCGGCAAACGGCACACCGTACTGCCGGACCAGGAATGGTTAACCAGGAGTTGTCCTCCCAGAGTCTCCAGCACCCGGCCCCACCAGGTATCCTCTGGTCCCCGGATCCCGGCCCGGCGCTTCACTTGCCAGTCGTAAAACACGCCGCACTCCGGCGGATGATACCCTGCCAGGGTGCTGACCGAGTCCCCCAGAACGGAGAAAAATTTGCCTGCATATTCTGCCATCCCGGCACCTCTTTTCCACATGATCATATCCCGGGCCACGCCATCAGGTAAGCCCGGCAGGGCGCACCTTCGGCTCCGGCCAAATTCAGCGGCGCCGCGCTGAGGAAATAAGAACCTTCCGGGACATCCTTCAGCACGATCCCCTCCAACAGGGCGATACCCCTGCCCAGCAGGATCAGGTGGACCTCCATCGGCCCATCAGCCGGGCCCACGGCCTGCCCTTCGTTGCCCAAAAGGCAAATATCCGACGCGGCTAAAACCGCCGCAGCGTCCGCGGTGACCGTCAGGTCTCCCGCCAGCAGGAGCCGCTTGGCGCCCGCCGCTTTTTCCAGGATCTTCCGGGCATCGGCGGCCCCGATATCACCGGTATGCCGGGCCACATAGCACGTCCCCACAAAGAGCTCCAGGTCCATCCGGTCCACAGCGGCTCCCTCCGGCAGAAAATGGAACGGCGCATCCACATGGGTACCGTTGTGGGCGCACATGGAAAAAGCCGTAAGGTTATAGATGTCCCCCCGGTCCGTCGACCGCAGGACCTGCTTTTCCGGCTTCGGATCCCCGGGATACACCGCGCAGGAAAAGACCTCCTGGGAAATATCGTATATTTTCACAGCATCCATGGCAAAACCTCTGCATCCCGCCCTTCCGGGCCTTTTTCTTCATCATAGCAGATTTTGGAATAATAAGCAAGCCGCACATAGACAGCAAAAGCCTCCAAAGGGATCAACCCTTTGGAGGCCTTTTAACATTTAGGGGATCAATCCTTCTTCTTGCGGATCACCAGGGCCATGCCCAGGCCGCTGAAAACAACAGCGCACAGGACCGCAACCATGGGGTCGCCGGTGGTGGGGCTGCCGCCGGGGGCGCCGCAATCAACACAGAAGCCGTGTTCGAAGTAATGCTCGGTCGCAGGGATCTCATCCTGGGCAACCAGGGTCTCGCCGCAGACGGTACACTTCTTGCCCTCGGTCAGGCCGGTCTCGGTGCAGGTCGGTGCCTTGCCCGGGATGGTCTCCTCGGTGTGGCCGTTGGCAGGCAAGACTTCCTGAGCAACCAGGGTCTCGCCGCAGACGGTACACTTCTTGCCCTCGGTCAGGCCGGTCTCGGTGCAGGTCGGTGCCTTGCCCGGGATGATCTCGGTATGCTGATGGGTGCATGCATTCCGGGTAGCGGTAATGGTGTAGACCTTCACGTCGCCATTTTCGGCGGTGACGGTAACGGTGATCACAACCGTGCCCACATCCGTCAGCGCAGTGTCGCTGATGACAACGGCGGCGCGCTCATCATTCAAGGTAGCCAGGACGGTCAGCTTCTCTACTTCGTAGGGAACCTGCACCGTGTACTCGGTCACATTGGAATCAAAGGCAGGCGTCAGGGTGCCTTCTTCAACGGACAGATCCTTCAGGGTATTGTCCGCGGAAGGAACGTAATTGTCAATCACCACAACGGTGGCATCCTCGGTAACAGAATCCAGCTCGTTGCGCTGCTCTGCGGAGATAGTCACCTGGGTGGTCACATATTCGCCCTCGTAGGCGAAGACCAGAGAGGCCAGGACATCCCCTGCGGAGATGGCGGAGCCGGCAGCATAGGCAATGATCAGCTTGCCCTCGGCAGCCATGCTGTCATTGACAGCGATCAGGGTGCCGGCGCCGGTGATGCTCTGGAAGGTCAGCTTGCCGGGGTCGAAGGTAACCACAAGCTTGCCGTTGGTCACGTTCTGAGCCTCCACCAGGTCGATCTTCACGGTGTTGCCGGCGATCGTCACGCCATCATTCTGTGCATCCTTGCCTGCCGCATTGTCGGAGGCAGGGACGCTGAAGGTTGCGCTGGGACGCTGCGCTTTGGCAGTAGTCTCCGCAGCCTGGACCTCGCTCAGCAGACTCAGGCCCACCAGGTCAGTAACACCGGCCAGGGTGCCCAGACTCTTCAGGGTGTTGGTGGTCAGGTCGAAGCTGTACAGTTCCACGCCGGATGCGCCGCTGACGG
>SVLA01000016.1 GCA_015068175.1 Oscillospiraceae bacterium | reverse complement strand
ATGGTCTCTTCCCACATCTACCGCGATGTCTACTATTCCCAGCAGAAAGGAGGGCTTGAATAATGCCTCCTGCACATATGCGCGGCGACGGCCGCAAAGCCAAGGACCCCAAAAAGACCCTCCTGCGGCTTCTGACCTACCTGAAGCATTATACCCCCCGCCTGATCCTGGTGCTGCTGTGCATCCTGGCCGCCGCCCTGACCCAGGCCCGCAGTTCCACCGCCCTGGGCGCCCTGGTGGATGATTACATCCTGCCCATGGTGGCCGCCCAATCCACGGATTTCGCCCCCCTGGCCCGGTTCCTGGTGGGCGTGGCCGCCATTTTCGTCATGGGCATCCTGGCCAATTTCTTCCAGAGCTACCTGATGGTCGGCGTGACCCAGGGCATCCAGAAGACCATCCGCAACGAGATGTTCACCAAAATGCAGCGCCTGCCCATCCGCTATTTCGATTCCAATACCGCCGGCAACATCATGTCCCGCTACACCGGTGACATCGATACTCTCCGTCAGATGATCTCCCAGTCCATCCCCCAGACCATCGCCTCCCTGGTGACCCTGGTGGTGCTGTTCATCACCATGCTCAAGGAATCCTGGATGCTGACCATCGTTTCCATGATCACCATCGTGGGCGTGGTCTTCGTCACCAAGACCCTGGCAGGCAAGGCCGGTACATTCTTCATCGGCCAGCAGCGCTCCCTGGGCGCCGTCAACGGCTATATTGAAGAAATGATCACGGGCCAAAAGGTGGTCAAAGTCTTCAATCACGAGGACGAGTGCAAGGAGCAGTTTGATAAGCTGAATACCACCCTCTGTGAAAACGCCTTCTCCGCCGGCAAGTTCGCCAATATGATGGGCCCCATCAATAACAACCTGGGCTATGTCCAGTATGCCATCCTGGCCATCGTGGGCGGCGCCATCGTGGTCTGGTCCGAAGGCTCCTGGCTGAGCCTGGGCAGCCTCATGGCCTTCATGACCCTCTCCCGGAACTTCAACAACCCCATCAACCAGATCTCCCAGCAGTTCAATGCCATCATCATGGCCCTGGCCGGTGCTGAGCGGGTCTTTGAACTGATGGACGAGGAGCCGGAATTCGACGAAGGCTATGTCCACCTGGTCAACGCCCACATTGCCGGGGACGGCACCGTCACCGAATCCGAAGAGCGCACCGGCCGTTGGGCCTGGAAGCATTTCCACAAGGCCGACGGCACCACCACTTACACGGAGCTGAAGGGCGACATCGTCATGGACATGGTGGACTTCAGCTACGTCCCCGAAAAGCTGGTGCTGGAAGACATCTGCCTCTACGCCCGCCCCGGCCAGAAGATCGCCTTCGTGGGTGCCACCGGCGCCGGCAAGACCACCATCACCAACCTGA
Organism: Oscillospiraceae bacterium; assembly: GCA_015068175.1. The sequence continues at coordinate 19,927 of SVLA01000016.1, read as the reverse complement.
TCAACCGCTTCTACGATATTGCCGACGGCAAGATCCGCTACGACGGCATCAATATCAACAAGATCTGCAAGCCGGACCTCCGCCGTTCTTTGGGCATGGTGTTGCAGGACGTGAACCTCTTCACCGGCACGGTGATGGAAAACATCCGCTACGGCAAGCTGGATGCTACCGACGAAGAATGTATCGCCGCCGCCAAGCTGGCCAATGCCCACGATTTCATCACCCGTCTGCCCCAGGGCTACGATACGGAACTCACCGGCAACGGCGCCAGCCTCTCCCAGGGCCAGCGGCAGCTTATTTCCATTGCCCGGGCCGCCGTGGCCGATCCCCCGGTGATGATCCTGGACGAAGCCACCTCCTCCATCGATACCCGTACGGAAAAACTGGTCCAGGACGGCATGGATAAGCTGATGGCCGGCCGCACGGTCTTCGTCATCGCCCACCGCCTGAGTACCATTATGAACTCCGATTGCATCATGGTCCTGGACCACGGTCACATCATCGAGCGGGGCACCCATGACGAACTGGTGGCCCAGAAGGGCACCTACTACCAGCTCTACACCGGCGCTTTCGAACTGGAATAACCCCCGGATATGTTTATAGGGCGTGTTGCATTTCGCAACACGCCCTTAGTCTGTGGGTAAACTCCAAATTTCAGTTTGTCGTTCTGTTTTGATGCGCCATTGTGGGGCCAGCGACCACGACGCTCCCTACAATGGGCGTACCATAAACCCCATTTCCCACTCTTCTGACATTTTCAGGGTTTTGACCCCACGATGCTTAGATAATCCTCATAAGAAACGCCATAGGTGATCCGTCCAAAATACCGATCCCAGGTTTGATTGTATTCCGGCGCATCGGAATACAGATTCAGGCTGCCCGTGCATCCGGCAAAGGGACTGGTGTCATAGGCTTCCGGGGAAATGCCCAGCAAGCTCTTCGGCAAAAACACATCGGTCAGGCCGGTGCAGTCTCGGAATGCGGCGCTGCCGATATCCGTAATGCTCTTGCCCAAATAAATGCTTTTCAGGCCGGTGCATTTGGAAAACGCCCCGTCCCCCAGTTTTTCAAAGCCATCCGGCAGGACGATCCGCGTCAGTGCGCTACAGTTCATAAATGCATTGGCGCCGATGGTCTTCAACCCACTGCCCATAGTCACGGATGCAAGTTCCTTGCATCCGGAAAAAGCCAGTGTGCCAATGGATGTACAACTATCCGGGATCACCAACTCCGTAAGGGCCGTAGCACAAAACGCTTCCTGCCCGATAGAAACCAGGCTCTCCGGCAGAACCACTTCCTTCAGCGCCGTACAGCCTGAGAACAAACCCCGCTGCAGGATCTGAATCCCCTCCGGCAAAACCACCGAAAGCAATCCCGTACAGCCGTAGAAGCAGGAATCCCCGATGGCGGTCACCGTATCCGGGATCGTAATGCGTTCCAGCGCCGTACAACCCATAAAGGCCAGCCTGCCGATGCTCAGCAGCCCCTCCGGCAGCTCCACATTGTTCAAGGCGGCACAACCTTCAAAGGCCATGGGCCCGATGGTCTTCAGATTTTTCGGGAAAGTGATGCTTTCCAGGGTGTCGCAATACCGGAAGGCGTACATTTCGATCTCCTCCACCGCATCCGGCAAGGTCATGTGCTTCATCTCGGTGCCCATGAAGGCGCTGTTTCCAATAACCTTCAGCCCCGCAGGCAGATCCACTTCCTTCAGCGCAACGCAGTTGCCGAACATTCCCTGGGGCAGCTTCGTCAATTGATCGCACAGCTTCACAGAAGTCAGCCCGGCGCAGCCCGAACAAATATAACTGTCCATGGTAGTAGCGCCGGACAGATCCAGACAGGTCAGCGCCGTGCAATTGCTGAAAGCAGATACCCCCAGCGTCGTCAGGTATTCACTGCCCACCACCGTCTCCAAGCTGCTGCAGCCGGCGAACGCATAATCACCGATTTCCTTCAACGTCGCAGGGAAAGTAACCGTTCTCAGTACAGTATTTTTCTTGAATGCGCCCTCAGCAATTCCTACCACCACGTCTCCCGTGGGGCTGGTTTCCGGGATGATCAATTCTTCCAGGGTCAGATCCGTCAACCCCGTTACCATGCAAGTACCGTTATTTTTGCTCTTAAACGTCAGCGGCGACGAAGCTGTCACCACTTCCTTGTAAGAATAAGTACAAGCCGTGCAGTAATGCAGGATATGGGCCGGTTCCCCATCGGTGGCTTCCACCGCCGCCGATGCCATGGTGTGGCCCCTGGCGGGGATCTGCTGGGTCTCCAGCACCTGGCCGCAGGCGCAGATCCGGCTCCGGACACCGCTTTCCGTGCAGCTTGGCTCCGTGGTCACCACCCATTGGCCATCGCTGTGGGTATGCCCCTCCTCAATGGCCGGGATCACCTCTTCCCGTAACCGCTGACCGCAGCGGCCGCATTTCGTATAGCGATGACCGGTTTCCTGCTCCGTGGCCACCCGATCGACGATCCAATCGCTTTCCTCATGCTCCAACGCCGGGATCTCCAGCCGTTCTGCTTCTCCGCAGCGGCCGCACAGCCGCTCTTTTTCGCCGGCATGGCCGCAGGTGGCCGGGGTGATTTCAGTCCATTGCCCCCATGCATGATCGCAGAGATTCTCCCCATCGGTGGCATCTGTGGGCGGCGCGTCCTCCGTGGGGACCGTTGCATCCCCCGGATCCGTACCGTCCGTAGGCGCCGGGCCGTCGGTGGCCGCCGTGGTGCTGTCATTCAAAGGCTCCGTAGCCGGATTTTGCAAGCCTGCATTTTTACAACCGCACAAAGTAAATATGTAAAGTACGGTCAATATCAAAATCCCCAATCGCCTCATCATCATGCTCCTTTCGGTCCCTTTTTATCTATTATAGTGTAACCACTCGCCTTTTTCAAGAAACTTTTTCGCCACCCGGCTTCTTTACAGCAACCTCGGTAATTCAGGGCGCGCCGCAAAAGCAGCGCGCCCGTAGTTTACATAATATTCTTCTCTCTGGTGATCCACAGCGCCACCGCCACAGCGCTGATGCCGCCCACCAATTTCCCCACGATCATGGGCACCAGCATCTCCGGCGCAAATCCCGCCGTAAATCCCAAATGATCCCCGAAAACGAAGGCCGCCGACACCGCAAAGGCAATATTCACCACCTTGCCCCGGCGATCCATCTCCTTCACCAGACCAAATGTGGCGATGGAATTGGCCAAACTGGCCACCAATCCCGCCGCCGCCCGGTCATTGACCCCCAGCCATTTTCCCACGGTTTTCAAGGGCCTCTCCAATACCCGGGTCAGCAGATGCACCAGGGGAAATGCTCCCGCCAAAATAATGGCGATCTCCCCCACGGTTCGGAATCCGTCCTCCAGGGGCGCCATCCCCTGGAGGATCTCCACCCCCGTCAGCTTCTGCATTATGGCCACCGCCAGACCCGCCGTGATCAGGGCCACGACGCCCTTCCCAAACCAGGAAAATCCCCGGATCATCCATTTTTCCGCCTTCCAGAGGCCCAATGCAATGATGCCGCCCATCAGCACGATGGGTACCAGATTCCTCAGGATCATGCCGATCGCAAACCCCGCCGCCAATCCGCCGGCCAAGACCCCCAGAGGAATGGTCACCACCCCGCACAGCACCCCCTTGGCCAGGGCCGGCCGGTCCTCTTCTTCCAGGATCCCCATGGCCACGGGAATGGTGAATACCACCGTGGCCCCCAGAGTCGCCCCTGTCAGAATGCCCCCCAGGGCCGCCGCCTGGGGATCCTTTGCCAGTTCCTCCGCCAGGGCGCCGCCGCCCATGTCGCAGGCCAAAATGGTCCCGGCAAACATGGCCGGATCCGCTCCGAGAAACTCATATACCGGCACCACCACCGGCCGCAATACCGCCGCCAACACCGGCGCCAGGGAAATGATCCCCAGCATGGCCATAGCCAACGCGCCCATCGCCAGGATCCCTTCCTCAAATTTCGCGCCCAATCCCAGCCGGTTGCCCAGAATCCGGTCCGCCGCCCCCAAAAGGGCAAACCCCGCAAAGATCCACATCAAAATTCCCTGAATGCTCATAATCCTCACCATTGCGTGTAAATTGTTGTTTAGCCTTCAAATGTAGGGCGGCGGCTTGCTGCCGCCGAGCGCCGCTCTGCGGCGCATTCTTGGCCCCCGCTTTTAAGAGGGGGCTGTCACGGAATGACCCACGGTCATTCCGTGACTGGGGGAGTTCGGTATATTGCCCGTTTTTGCTCCCCCCGCCCCAGTGTTCCCACTGGGGCACCCCCCTCATAAATGCGGGGAGCAAGAGACGTTCCTATACTGGTAAACAACAATTTACCGCTCTTTCTCCCCGTCCAAGATCGCCACCACCGCCGCATCCACCGGCGCATCCATGCAGTACCGGGCCGCCACGGTCCCCGTGGCCAGCAGCACCCGGTCCCCCACGCCGGCACCCACCCGGTCCGCGGCCACCACCGTCTCGCTGCCGATCTCCACCATCAAAAAGGTCTGCCCCTGCAGACAATCCGCCTTCCGGGTGGCCCAAACCGCCCCCCGCACCACGCCGATCCTCATTCCGTTCCCTCCAAAATTTCCTTTGCCAGGGGCGTCAGCACCGCTCCCGGCCCGGGCCGCCGCCCTGCCAAACGCAACGCCCGGGCCTCCTCCGCCGTCACCAGCCGCTTCCGGCCCCCGTCGGTAAAAATCACGCCCCAGTTTTTCAATTCCCGCTGGGATGCGGCCAAAGCCGCCCCCAAACCACGGTTTTTCTCCGCCTGAGGCAACCCCGGCGTGTACAGATAAACCGGCATTCCCGCCGCCAGGGCCTCCAGTACCCGTTCCTCCCGAAACCGCAGCAATTCCCCCAGGCTCAGAGACCCGATGACCACCGCCTCATAAGGCGCCTCCGTCACATACGCCATCCCCAGTTCCGCCGCCGGCGGACGGCCAATGAGCAGCGCCCGGATCATGGCAGGATCCTCCCCAGATCTCCCTTCCGAAATCCGCAGGCGTTGGCCTCATCGTGATCCAAATGGACAAAATCGTCAAAATCCGGATGGACACGCACCAACACATCCTCAAACACCACCGGCCGGGCGGTGTAAGCCTTCAGTTTCACGATCTGCCCGTCGGTCACCCCCATCCGGGCGGCCCCCTCCGGGGTCATGTGGATGTGCCGCTGGGCCGCAATGACCCCCTTTTCCAGCACGATCTGCCCCAGAGGCCCCACGATCACCGCCCCGGGACTTCCGTCCACGGAACCCGAAGGCCGCACCGGCGGCGTAATGCCCAGGGCCCGCCCATCGGTCAGGGAGATCTCCACCTGGGCCTCCTTCCGGGCCGGTCCCAGCACCGCCACATTTTCAAATTTCCCCTTGGGCCCCACAACACACACCCGTTCCCTGGCCAAATACTGCCCCGGCTGGGAAAGGGGCCGCTCCGGGGTCAAATCATGACCGAACAGCGCCCGGACCTGGTCCGCCGTCAAATGCACATGGCGCCCGGAAGCCTCCATCTCCACAAACAGCGTTCGGATCACTTCCTCCGCCAACCGTTCCACCTGCATCTTCATTCCTCCTTATTTCTGTATGTACGCTTCCTCTCCCCGCTCCGCGTCAAAGCCTCCCTTGGCCTTCCCGCGCCAGAGGTTTTTTCCACAAACCGGTGTGCCGAAAGCACAGAAAGGCAGAAACCCTTCCCGCACCAACCTCTTGTGCCCATTTCCGTTGACTGCTCATCGTGGGGGCGATTTACGAATCGCCCGCCCCCACCAACGCCCATCCGATGCCCCAGGCCCATCTGCATTCGTGGTTTACATAACATCTACGCCTGCACTTTTTCCCGGATCATCCAGATATACACCAAACTGCTCATGCGATTCAGGGCCTGCTGCAGATCCCCGCGCCCCTCAGGAAACGCCGGCAGCACCAGCCGCTCCACGCCGCGCACCACGGTCCGCAGCCGGTTCAGCCGCAAAACCGCCGCCCCGTCGGTCACCGCCGGCATAAAATGCCCCTGGCCGTAAAATTCCTGGGGCCGATGGGACCTTGTCCGCAATTCCTCCGCCGTCATGCCGCACAGCGGCCCCAATTCCAGGGGTTCCTCCAGCACATCACACCGTACCATCCGTCGGGCCAGCTCCAGCAATTCCCCCAACTCCCGGCGCAACCCGGGGATCTCCAGTTGGCACAGCAGAATTTCCGCCTGCAGTTCATCCAGCGCCCCACGGAATGCGATCCGGGGATGGTCCTTCCGGACCAGAATATTCCCCTGCAGATGGGTCATCTCCTCCGGCTTGGACTTCAAAACGCCCCCATCCGCCAGTTCATATTCCCGGATCGCCGCCTCGGCCGCCGGCCGGATCTCGATCCGCTCCCGGGTCAGGAAATCCCTGGCCCCGGGGGTCAGGGTGTCCCCCTTATTCAGGAAGAACACCCGCTTGCCCTGCCGGGTCCGGATATTGGCCCGGACCATCTCCTCCGTGTGCAGCATCAGCCCTTCGGCGCAGGCCCGTTACTGCGGCCCTTGGGCAGGATCACATCCACCTCCGTGTGGGGCCGCGCGATCACATGAACGCTGATCAGCTCTCCCACCTTCTCCGCTGCCGCCGCGCCGGCATCGGTGGCCGCCTTCACGGCGCCCACGTCCCCACGGACCATAACGGTCACCAGACCGCCGCCCACCTGCTCCTTGCCCACCAACTGCACATTGGCAGACTTCACCATGGCATCCGCCGCCTCGATGGCGCCGATCAGCCCCTTCGTCTCGATCATGCCCAAAGAATTCGTGTCCATATTATTAGCTCCTTTTCATTGATTGTAGATTCAATATCCTGCCCGCCCCCGGCCCCGCCCATAGGGGGGGTGGCACGGCGAAGGCCGTGCCGGACGAGGGGGCATTCCCCTCCGGGGAATTTTTGCCACCGCTCCCTTTATTTCAACCGCTCCAGGATCTTCTCCACGATCCGCTCCACCAGATCCGCGCCTTCTTCCTTCGCCGGTTCCCCGTCGCATCCCCAGGCCACCCGGCGGATATTGATCAGGTCCATGGGGGAAATATTGTTGCTGGAGGAACTGCCGCCCACGGCGCCGCACCCCAGAGTCAGCGCCGGGAACAACGCCGTGGTGGCCCCGATGCCGCCCAACGCCGCCGGGGTGTTGACCAAAAACCGGCTCACCGGGATCTCTGCCGCAAACCGACGCACCACCTTTTCGTCCGCCGCGTGCATGGCAAAGGTGTGGCCGCTGCCCTCATGCCGCAGAACTTCGATGGCCTTGCTCAGCACCGCATCCTCGTTTTCCATCACGAAAAATGCCAGCACCGGGCACAGTTTTTCCATGGAATAGGGCCGTGTGGGCCCTGCCTCCTGCTCCCGCGCCACCAATACCTTTGTCTCTGCCGGCACAGAAAATCCGGCCATTTCCGCCAATTTTTCCGCCGATCGGCCCACAATGGCCGGATTCAGGGCCCCGTTGGGCTGGAAAAGCAGCTTCGCCAACGCCCCGGCCTGGTCCTTGTCCATAAAATAGAACCCCTGCCGCCGGGCCTCCGCCCGGACCTTTTCCTCCATGGCCCGTTCCACCACGATGCTCTGCTCCGAGGCGCACACGGTACCGTTGTCAAAGGTCTTGGACCGCAGAATGCACGCCACCGCCGTTTTCACATCCGCCGAATGGTGGATATACACCGGGCCGTTGCCGGCCCCCACGCCGATGGCCGGCTTCCCGGAGGAATAGGCCGCCTTCACCATCCCCGGCCCGCCGGTGGCCAGGATCAGTTTGACCTCCGGCGCCCCCATCAGCTCCTGACACCCGGCCATGGATGCCAAGCTCAGGCAACCCACGGTCCCCGCCGGGGCCCCGGCCTTTTCCGCCGCCGTGGCCACGATCCGGGCCGCCCGCAGGGTGCATTCCAGGGCCTTGGGGTGGGGCGAAAAGACGATGGCATTGCCGCTTTTGATGGCGATAATGGCCTTATAGCACACCGTGGAGGTGGGATTGGTGCTGGGCACAATGGCCCCGATGACCCCCACCGGCACCCCCAGCTCCCATAGCTTCTCCCCGGAGACCGCCTTCAATACGCCCACGCACTTCATCTCCCGGACCGCCGCCGCCACATCCCGGCTGGCAAACCGGTTTTTGGTGATCTTGTCTTCCACATTGCCGAAGCCGGTCTCCGCCACGGCCATTTCCGCCAGCTCCACCGCCGCCCCGGCAAAGGCCCGGGCCACGGCCTCCACAATGGCATCCAGCTTTTCCTGCCCCAGCCGGGCCAGGGCCACCTGGGCCTTCTCCGCCTGCCGGCACAGCAGCCGCGCTTCCTGCCGCGCCGCCAAGTCCTTATCCAGTTCCATCACATCCACTCCTTGTTCCTATTCCCGTTTTCGCACTGTTTCCTGCCGAACTGTCAACTGTCCATTGCCCTCGCCGCCACTTCCGCCACCGCCGCCCCGAAGGCAGCGCAGGCCGCATCGCAGGCCGATTGGCTCCCGGTCAGCAACGCGCCGCCGAAATTCGTCTCCGTAGGCGGCACATATAGTTTACATAACTTCACATCCGCCGCTTTCAGCGCTCCATCCAGGGCATACATACTCTCCAGAGGCGGCGCAATGAGGTATGCCACAGCGCTTCCCACCGGAACCCCCGCCTCCTTGGACAGAAAACTTCCCACGCTGGCCACGGTCCGGGCCAGATAAGGCACCCCCGCCACCTCTTCAAAGCCCACCCGTTCCAGGGCAGCCAACGCCGCCTCCAGGCCGCTTCGGGCATCTCCCGGGGTCCGGGCCGCCAAAATGCCGATCACTTCCCCGGCGTGGGGCGTGGAGGCATTGGCCGCCCCGGCATAGAAGCTCCGGCCGCAGATCACTTCCACATCCGCAGCCTTGGTGGCTTCATCCAGGGCGATATAGGTGGCGTCGTCGCAATCGGTGGTGATCATGGCCACGCTCCGATACCCCGCCGGCGCTCCCAACCCCGCCGCCAAGGCCGGGGAAACATTGGCCAGCAGCCGCTGGGCCAACACTTTCACCGGGATCATCGGGCCTCCTCCAGCCGCAGACCCACGCCGGAGACCTTCTTTTTCAGGATCAGCTCCACCAGCTCGGCAATATAGGCCCCCGCCTCCACCGCCGGGGTCCCCTGGTCATGGATATTGCTGACCACCGTCCGGCTGGACTCCGACACCCCGGTGTGGGGTTTGTAGGTGATATAGGCGGACATGCTCTTGTCCGTCACCAACCCCGGCCGCTCCCCCACCAGGACGCACACCAGCTCACAGCCGGTGATATCCCCCACCGCGTCTCCGGCGCCCACACGGCAGTATTTGACAAAAAGATCCTTCCCCGTTTGGATCCCCCGGGCCTTCAGACCGTCTTTCAGGGCTGCCAGGCAATCCATGGCATTGGCCTTGATGGCCGCCGCGCTGAGGCCGTCCCCCACCACGATCTGCACCCGGGGCGGCCCGTCGATGACCCCGGCAATGGTCTTGGCATTCTGCTCATCAAAGCACCGCCCCAGGTCGGGCCGGGTCAGGTATTCTTCCTTATCCTTGCAGCGGGTCTTGGTGGGCAGCAAACCATGCTCCTTGGCAAAATCCGCATCCAATTCGGAAAATACCGCATCCTGGGCCGCGGCGTGATCCGCCCGGAACCGCAGCATGGTCAGGGTCTTGTACCGGGCTCCGGCCTTGCCGCTGCCCAGCCGGGCCGGGGTCTTGCTCTTCATTTTTTCGTAGGCTTCCCCATTTTCCGGCCCGTCCACCAGGTACAGTTTCCGCAGGTCCAGGGCCGTCACGTCGGGAACAAAGTCCCCTTCGGCAAAATTCGCCTCTTTTTTCGTCGGTTCCGGCGCCCGGTTCCGATAATCCGCCCCCTTCACCGGCGGTTCCATCTGCCCCAGCAGCTCCGCCACCAGGGCCGTCAATTCCTGTTTGTTCATTCCTCCACCCCTTCTTTTATCGGAAATGTCAATTGTTGTTTAGCTTTGTAGCAATGGCGTCGGCCAATGGCCGCCGAGCGCCGCCCTGCGGCGCCAAAAGCTTCCCCCTGGGGGGAAGCTGGCACAAAAATGGGTACATCGGAACCCATTTTTGTGACTGATGAGGGGGATTCTTCTCTTCGTGTACCCCCTCATCCGGCCCTTCGGGCCACCTTCTCCCCAGGGAGAAGGTTTGTAAACAACAATTCCCTTCTCAAAACAGCAAGCTCGAGCCGTCGCCGGCTTTCGCCGTCAATCGTCCGTTTTCCACAAAACCCATCTTTTCCAGCCATCGTTGGAATTCCGGAATGGCCGTTTTTCCCGTAATTTCCCGCAGCGCCGCCGTCTCCCGGAAGCCGGTGGTTTGATAGTTGAGCATAATGTCATCTCCGTGGGGGATACCCATAAAGTAGTTGCACCCGGCCATGGTCAGCAGCGCCGCCAGATTTTCAATGTCATTCTGATCCGCCTTCATGTGGTTGGTATAGCAGCAGTCGCAGCCCATGGAAATGCCGGAAAGCTTCCCCATGAAATGGTCCTCCAACCCCGCCCGGGTCACCTGCCGGGCATCGTACAGATACTCCGGGCCGATAAATCCCACCACCGTATTGACCAAAAAGGGTTGAAAATGCCGGGCAAAGCCGTAACACCGGGCCTCCATGGTCACCTGGTCGGTGCCGTGATGGGCGTTGGAGGACAGCTCCGACCCCTGGCCGGTCTCAAAATACAGCACATTGGGCCCTTCGGCGGTACCGTCCCGCAGCAGGAGCTGCCGGGCCTCCTCCACCGTGGCGGCATTGAAGCCGAAGGCGGCGTTGCCCGCTTCGCTGCCGGCAATGGATTGGAAGATCAGATCGCAGGGCGCGCCGGCCCGAACCGCCTGGATCTGCGCCGTGATATGGGCCAAAACGCAGATTTGTGTCGGAATTTCCCAATGTTCCTTGATCTCCCGGAACCGCCGCAGGACCTTCCCCACTTGCTCCGGGCTGTCCGTCACCGGATTCAATCCGATGACCGCATCCCCGGCGCCGAAACTGAGGCCCTCCAGCACCGAAGCGGTGATGCCCTCCGGGTCGTCGGTGGTATGATTCGGCTGCAATCGGCAGGAAAGGGTCCCCGGCAGGCCGATGGTGGTATTGCAATGGGCGGTGACGGTGATCTTGTTGGCGGCGTAGATCAGGTCGAGATTGCTCATGATCTTGCACACGGCGGCGATCATTTCGCTGGTGAGGCCCCGGCTCATGCGCCGGATGTCCGCCCCGGTGGTCTTTTCCGACAAGATCCACTCCCGCAGGTCCGAAACCGTCCAATTTCGGATCTTTTCGTAGATTTTTTCGTTCAGGTCATCCTGGATGATCCGGGTCACCTCGTCCTGCTCATAGGGCACCGCCGGATTTTCCCGGAGATCCGACAGTTTCAGCGCCGCCAGCACCACCTTGGCCGCCACCCGTTCCCGGGCGTTTTCTGCGGCCAGGCCCGCCAGCTTATCCCCGGTCTTTTCCTCATTTGCCTTGGCCAAAACATCCTTAATATCCCGAAAAAGATATGTTTTTCCCAACAAAGTCGTCTTGAGTACCATACCTGCCTCCTGTTCAAATTTCAGTTTATCGTTCCAAAATCAGGGTCTTGACCACCACCGGGAAGGCGCTGCCCACCGGCGCGCCCACGTCCAGGTAGCTCCCCTCTTCCGGGGCCACCCCGTCCAGACACAGCACCGGCGCCGCCGTCTCCAGGGCCATCAATTGCCCCAGAGCCTTGGCCACGTCCCGGTCCACCGCCACATAGACGGGTTTTCCGTCGAACGCCGCCGCCAATTCCCGGGCCAGGTGCCGAAGGGCGGCATAATCCGTCGAATGGGGCAGCCGGAGATACAGCACCGGGTCCTCTTCCGCGCCGCGGATCCGTGCCCGCAGCTGCGTCCCATCCACATCACCGCTGCACACCACCACCGGCCGGTTTTTAATCGGCAGGGCCACGTTTCGGCAAAACACCGTACTGCCCGAAAGCTGCAAGCTGTGGCTCCCGGCCCCGATGACCGTGGCCCGAATGGTCTCCGCCCCCAGGCGATAGGCCCCGGCGCAAAGGCGGCTCTGGCGGATGGCCCGGCCCAACGCCGGGCCCATGTCCCCAAATTCATTCCATTTTCGGTCCGTTTCGATGCAATCCGCCACGCCGCCGGAGAAGGAGATCACCAATTTCCCGCCCCCCTGCATTTCCTGCAAAAATGGGCCGCTTTGGGTTTCTTTTGTCCACAAGTCGTCCAGAAGGTGGGTCTTCGGCCGCAATCCCGCCGCCATTTCCAGGGCCTGGGTCAAAACCCGCGCCAGGTCCGCCGCCTGGGATTCGGTCAAAACCTGCCCCACTTCCCCCTGAAAGATCCCCGCCAAAACGGGGGAAATATAGGAGATCCGCCCTTCTTCGTTGGTTTTCACCAGGCGGCCGCCCACATTCAGGCATCCCGTTGCACAGATCCGGCCATCCTCGATCAGGGCCAGATTGCTGGTGCCGCCGCCGATGTCCATGTGCAGCACCTTCGCCCCCTGCTCTGCCGAGAAAGCCACCGCCCCGGCGCCCTTGGCCGCCAGGATGCTTTCCAGATCCGGGCCTGCGGTGGCCACCACGAAGTCCCCGGCGAACCCCGCCAGGGCGGAAAGGGCGGTTTCGGCGTTTTCTTTCCGGGAAGTTTCCCCGGTGATGATCACGGCCCCGGTGTCGACGGCATCCGGAGAAAATCCCGCCCGTTCGTACTCTTCCAGCAAAAGACGACGGAGTCCGGCTTCATCCACCAAATTCTCCCCCTTCAGCGGAGTGAAGTAAATGGGGCTCTTATAGACCACTTTTCGGTCCAAAATGGCCATTTTTGGTACCGTAAAGGGTCCATTTTGGTTCCGTACGGACAGTCGGGAAAAGACGATCTGCGTCGAAGTGGTGCCCACGTCAATGCCGACGCTCAGCAGCTCCTCATCCACGGCCCGTCACCTCATCCAGCACCCGGGCCACCAATTCCCGGGTCACGGGCAGAGGATTGGTGGCGCAGCAGGGATCCTCCAGCACCGCCGTGATCACCTGGGCCCGGTCCTGCCGAAGCTGACCGGCTTTGATCCCGGCCTCCCCCAGGGTGGCCGGCAGGCCCAGGTCCCGCCGCAGGCGGATCAGGGCATTTTTCAAATTCCGCACCGCCACCGTATCTGCTGCGCCCCCCAAGCCGGCGGCCCGGGCCAGGGCTCCATATCGGCTCCCCGCCGCCGGGGCATTGGCTTCCAGCACCGCCGGAAGCAAGATGGCGTTCAGCCGTCCGTGGGGCACATGGTACCGGCCCCCCAGTACATGGGCCATGGCATGGCACAACCCCAAACCCGCCCGATTGAAGGCCATGCCGGCCATGGTGGCCGCCGTGTGCATGGGCAGCCGGGCCCGCCGGTCCCCGGCGAAGGACGCAGGCAGGGCCGTGCAGACGGTGCAAAAGGCATCCCGTGCCAGGGCGTCGGTAATGGGGCCGGCATTTTTGCCGCCAATGGCCTCCAACGCATGGGCCAGCACATCAAAACCGGCATCGGCAATAAGGCTCCGGGGCAGATCCTGCAGAAGATCGTCGTCCAGAATGGCCACGCTGGGCTGCAAAGTCGGGTCCACCAGGGGATGTTTGGTGCCGCCGTGGGTCAAAATGGCGAAATCCGTCACTTCCGAACCGGAGCCGGAGGTGGTGGGCACCGCCACCAACTGAGCGCCGCTGCCGGCAAAAAACACCATGGCCTTGGCGCAGTCCAGGGCGCTGCCGCCCCCCAGGGCCACCACCGTGTCCGGTTCAAAATCGCGGATCAGGGCCACGCCCTCCGCCGCCAGTTCCACAGAAGGGTCCGGGCGAACATCCCCAAAGACGGCGCTCTCCCGGGCCATGGCGGCGATGCGGCCGGCGGTGCCGTTACCCACAAAATAGGGGTCCGCCACCACCAGCAGCCGTTGAGGCGCCAGGTCCCGGATGGCCTCCAGGGCGCCGCTGCCGGAGACGATCTTTGTCCGGCAATAAAAACTGATCATGGTCTCCACTTCCTTTTCAGGAGAAGTATGCCCGATTTTTCCCGGTCTATGTGAGGAATCTGCCGTAATTTTCCTTGCAAATCCGAAGGTTTCGTGATATGCTATAGGCAGTATGGAAAAAGGAGGGATCGACCTTGGCATTGCAAGAATCCGGAGAGATGTATCTGGAGACCATTTTGGTCCTTTCCCGCAAAAACAGCTTCGTCCGCTCCGTGGATATCAGCGAGCACATGGGCTATTCCAAACCCAGCGTTTCCCGGGCCGTCAGCCTGCTGAAGGCGGGCAACTACATTACCATCGACGACGAGGGCCACATCCATCTGACCGAAGAAGGTCGCTGTGTTGCGGAAAAGATCCTTTCCCGTCACACCCTGCTGACCGAATTGCTGGTGCATCTGGGGGTCAGCCGGGAAACCGCCGCCGCCGATGCCTGCAAAATGGAACACGTCATCAGCGACGAGACCTTTGAAGCCATCAAAATCCATATGTCGAAATATGGTGAATAAAAATTTATATCAGGAGGAAATGGAATGACTCCCAGCGAAAAGAATGCGCTGCAGCGGACTGCCTGCAATGTCCGTATGGGCATCATTGAATCGACCCACGGCGCCAAAGCAGGCCACCCCGGCGGCAGCCTGTCCGCAACCGAAATGTTTACTTATCTGTACTTCAAGGAAATGAACATCGACCCCGCCAACCCCAAGTGGGCGGATCGGGACCGCTTTGTTCTGAGTAAGGGCCACACCGCCCCCGGTCTGTATGCGACCCTGGCGCACCGTGGCTTCTTCCCCGTGGAGGATCTGCCCCGTCTGCGGCACATTGACTCCTATCTGCAGGGCCACCCCAACATGAACACCGTTCCCGGCGTGGATATGTCCACCGGCTCCCTGGGCCAGGGCGTTTCCGTGGCCGTGGGCATGGCTCTGGGCCTGAAGCATCAGGGTCACAGCGCCCGGGTCTACACCCTGCTGGGTGACGGCGAGATCCAGGAAGGCCAGGTTTGGGAGGCTTGCATGAGCGCCGCCCACTACAAGCTGGACAACCTGGTGGTGATCGTGGACAACAACGGTCTGCAGATCGACGGCGACATCGCCAAAGTCATGAGTCCCTACCCCATCGTGGGCAAGCTGGAAGCCTTCGGCTTCCATGTGATCGCCATCAACGGTCACGATTTCGACGCCATTGAAGCTGCTCTGAACGAGGCCCGGGCCACCAAGGGTCAGCCCACCGCCATCGTCATGAACACCGTCAAGGGCAAGGACGTTTCTTACATGGAAAATCAGGCCGGCTGGCACGGCAAGGCACCCAACGATGCGGAGTACGAGGTGGCCATGACCGAACTGCAGGCTATTCTCAACGGACTGGAGGGCGCTTGATATGGCAGAGATGAAAAAAGTTGCGACCCGTGACAGCTATGGCAACGCCCTGAAGGAACTGGGCGCTGAATTCGACAATCTGGTGGTTCTGGATGCCGACCTGGCCGGCGCTACCAAGACCGCCATCTTCCAGAAGGCTTTCCCCGAGCGTCATTTTGACTGCGGCATCGCTGAGGCCAACATGATCTGCGTGGCCGCCGGTCTGTCCACCACCGGTCTGGTGCCCTTCGCTTCCTCCTTCGCCATGTTTGCGGCCGGCCGCGCTTTTGAGCAGGTCCGCAACTCCATCGGCTATCCCCACATGAACGTGAAGATCGGCGCTACCCACGGCGGTATCTCCGTGGGCGAGGACGGCGCTTCCCATCAGTGCTGCGAAGATTTTGCCCTGATGCGCGCCATCCCCGGCATGACCGTCATCTGCCCCGCCGATGACGTGGAGGCCCGGGCCGCTGTCCGCGCCGCCTACGAGATGGACGGCCCCGTGTACCTGCGCTTCGGCCGCTTGGCTGTGCCCGTGTTCCATGCCGATGATTTCCACTTTGAGATCGGCAAGGGCGAAGTGCTGCGGGACGGCACCGATGTGGCCATTATCGCCAACGGTCTGCTGACCTACGAAGCCATCGTTGCCGGTGAGGAGCTGGCAAAGGAAGGCATCAACGCCATGGTCATCAACATGGCCACCATCAAGCCCCTGGATGAGGAACTGGTGCTGGAAGCCGCCAAGAAGTGTGGCAAGGTCATCACCTGCGAGGAGCACTCCGTCATCGGCGGTCTGGGCGAGGCTGTTGCCGCCGTTCTGTCCGAGAAGTGCCCCACGGTTCTGCGCCGCATCGGCGTCAACGACGAGTTCGGCCATTCCGGCCCCGCCGTTGCCCTGCTGAAGCAGTTCGGCCTGAGCAGCGAGCACATCGTGGAAGTGGCCAAGGAACTGTGCAAGTAATTGATCCCATAAATGAGGGCGTGACCGGTTCGGTCACGCCCTTTTTGTTGTATAAAGAAAACCCGGCAGCTCCGTCGGGTTTTCCGATTTTGTTAGCCGCAGAAGGAGGCAAAGGCCACCTGGGGATAGGGGGTGGGATTATAGTCGTATTTACTGCTGTAACTGCCACCGCCGGTCATATTGCCGAACTCCTGGCCCCAGCCGCCGTAGTAATTCAGGTATTCCACGAAATCGTTGTAATGATTGAAGGTATAGAACACATACACTTCGTCATTTTCGTACACGCCGTTGCCATTCCGGTCCTGGCGGGTATAGACGATCCGGGCAGCGCCCCGCTCGATGGAAGAGCCGTTATTATAGGGATAAGGGGCATAGCCGGGGGTGGTGGTACCGGTGGTGCCGATATCCATTTCGTAATAGGTCAGGTCGCCACCGCAACCGCTGATGTACGGCAGCTCCGGCTCGTAGGGATAGCGGCTGGTATCGCCGGAGAACCTGGAATGGTTCACCCGCAGGTACTGGCCCCAGGGGCTGTTGCCGGGTTTGGTCTTTTTGGAGGAAGTGTGGTTGGCCGGCAGAACACAATCGCTGCCGCCGAAGGCATACATATAGGCCGCCACTTCTTCCAGGGTGATGTAGGCCGCGCCCTTATAGACCCGCAGGACTTCCCTGCCCTGGGCATCCACCACGATGTAGGTGTTGCCGTCATCCTCGTAGAGGGTGTCGGTGTTGCGGATATAGAGGCCGTCGGCGGTCATGGGGCGGTCATCGGCGGGTTCGTAATACTGGCCGGGGACATAGAGCAGGCCGGAGAGGAAATAGTGCTGGGTGCGATAGCAGGCATCCTGATAGCAACAAGCGGGGGCATAATCGGCGTAGAACTCCTCGGAGGTCATGCCCACATAGGGGTCCGCGTCATGGCCGGCGCAACGAGGCGGCTCCGTAGGTTCAGGCTCCGTGGGGGCCGGTTCCGTGGGTTGCGGCTGAGTCGGGGCCGGTTCTGTGGGGGCCACGGTGGGTTGGGGATCCGTAGGCTTAGGATCTGTAGGAACCGCCGTGGGGTCTGTGGGAGCCGCCGTGGGGTCCGTGGGCTGGGTCTCGGTGGGATCCGTGGGGGCACCGACAGTAGGGGCCGGGGTGGTCGGCTTCGGATCCGTGACCGAAACGGTGGGGTCTGTATGGTTGGGGCCGGTGGTTTCCGCGCCGGGCTGCGCCACGCAGCCCATCAATAGCAGGGCAATCAGCAATAAGGCCCACAATCTTTTCTGAATGGTCATAAAAAAGTCCCTTTCTCTCCATTATATGGGTAGATTATAGCGATTTTTGGAAGGGATGTCAATATTTTTGCGACGGGGATGGGATAGGAACCGGCGGCCGCCAAGGCTCCCCTTGTCAGGGGAGCTGGCGAAAATCTTTGATTACCGACTGAGGGGTAGTGGTTCTCTCCCTCAGTCATTTGCTTCGCAAAGCAAGGGGTACTATGAGAGGGATTTGACAACTGTACACTTTCCACTGTCCACTCAACAAAAAATCCCGCCGCTCGGAGTGAGCGGCGGGAAATTGTATTGAATTACTGGTTCTCCAGTTCCTTCAGAGCGTCCTTGCGGCTGAAGTTTGCGCGGCCCTTCTCGTCGAAGCCCATGAACTTGACCCAGGTCATATCTCCCAGGTTCAGCACGTCCTCCACCTTTTCCACGCGGCGGTTCTCCAGCTTGGAGATGTGGACCATGCCGTCATGGCCGGGCGCGATCTCAACGAAAGCGCCGATGGGCAGGATGCGCACCACGCGGCCGTAGTACAGCTTGCCCACCTCGGGCACGAAGCAGATGTCGTCGATCATCTTCTTGGCGGCGTAAGCGCAGGCGCTGTCCACAGCGGAGATGAACACGGAGCCGTCGTCCTCGATATCCACCTTGGCGCCGGTGTCGGCGCAGATCTTCTGGATGGTCTTGCCGCCGGAGCCGATGATCTCGCGGATCTTGTCCACGGGCACCTTCATGCTGATCATCTTGGGGGCATACTCGGAAACCTCGGCACGGGGCTCGCTGATGCAGGGCAGCATCACTTCGCTCAGGATCTCCAGGCGGGCCAGGCGGCAGCGCTCCAGAGCGTCGGCGATGATCTCCATGGTCAGACCCTTATTCTTCAGGTCCATCTGGATGGCAGTGATGCCTTCGGTGGTACCGGCCACCTTGAAGTCCATTTCGCCGTGGAAGTCTTCCACGCCCTGAATGTCGGTGAAGGTGCGCCATGCGCCGGTCTCCTGGTCGGAGATCAGGCCGCAGGAAATGCCGGCCACGGGCCGCTTGATGGGCACGCCTGCGTCCATCAGAGCCAGGGTGGAACCGCAGATGGAGCCCTGGGAGGTGGAGCCGTTGGAGCTGAGGACCTCGGACACCACGCGGATGGCGTAGGGGAACTCCTCCACGGAGGGGATCACGGGCAGCAGGGCCTTCTCAGCCAGAGCGCCGTGGCCGATCTCGCGGCGGGAGGTGCTGCGGGCAGCACGGGCTTCGCCGGTGGAGAAGGAGGGGAAGTTATAGTGATGGATATACCGCTTGGTCTCCTCAGGATAGATGGTATCCAGCTTCTGGGCGGCGGACAGGGTATTCAGGGTGCAGATGGACAGGACCTGGGTCTGGCCACGGGAGAACAGACCGGAACCGTGGACTCTGGGCAGCACGCCGACTTCGGCGTCCAGGGGACGGATCTCGTCCATGCCGCGGCCGTCCACGCGCTTGCCGGCCAGCAGCCACTTCTTGACCACCTTCTTCTGCATCTTGTACAGGCAGACTTCGATGTGGGTCTCGAATTCCTCTTCGCCGTACTTCTCCACGAACTTGTCCTTGAAGTCCAGACGGGCAGCGGTCAGCCGCTCCTCGCGGATGTTCTTGTCATCGGTGTCCAGGGCGTACTCGATCTGGGGCAGGCCATAGGCGATCAGATCGTCCAGCAGCTCGTGGTTGACAGCGGCCTTCTCGAAGGTGAACTTGGGCTTGCCGATCTCGGCCACGATGCCGTTGATGAACTTCACGATCTCCATGTTGGTCTCGTGAGCGATGCGGATGGACTCGTAAACGATGGCTTCGGGGGCCTCGTTGGCTTCGGTCTCGATCATGACCACCTTCTCGAAGGTGGAGGAGATGCACACGAAGCAATCGCAGGCTTCCCGCTCTTCAGCGGAGGGGTTGATGATATACTCGCCGTTCAGGTGAGCGACATTGGTGGTAGCCACGGGGCCGTTCCAGGGCACATCGGAAGAAGCGATGGCGATGGAAGCGCCCAGGGAAGCCACGATCTCCACGGGATTCTCGTGGTCGGTGGCCAGGACGGTGCAGGTGACGACGGTGTCGTTACGCAGCTCCTCGTCGAACAGAGGACGCATGGGCCGGTCGATGATCCGGCTGTTCAGGATGCCCCGCTCGGAGGGCTTGCCCTCCCGGCGGTTGAAGGAACCGGGGATGCGGCCCACGGAATACATTCTTTCCTCGAACTCAATGGTCAGGGGGAAGTAGTCGATGCCGGCCTTGGGGATGGGGTTGCAGGTGCAGGTGACCAGCACCACGGTGTCGCCGTAACGGCAGATGCACTCGGCGTTGGCCAGTTCGGCCACC
>SVLA01000167.1 GCA_015068175.1 Oscillospiraceae bacterium | reverse complement strand
GGCCGTTGACCACGCGGGTGTAGTCGCGGCGCTTGTAGAACATACCCAGGTTGCAGCCCAGGACGCTGGAGAAGTACATATTGCGGTTGATGGCGCCCTCGTCGGGGGAGATGACCATGAAGTGATCCTTGTGGAAGGACAGGTCGGGCATGTGTGCCAGCAGGGTCTTCAGCACCTGGTAGGTGGGCATTACGTTGTCGAAGCTCATCAGGGGCACGGCGTTCATCAGCCGGGGGTCATGGGCGTCGAAGGTGATGATGTTCTGCACGCCCATGCTCTGCAGCTCCTGCAGGGCCACGGCGCAGTCCAGGGACTCCCGGACCATCCGGCGGTGCTGACGGCCGCCGTACAGGGAGGGCATGATGACGGTCATCCGGTGGGAACGGCCTGCAACAGCCTGGATCAGGCGCTTCAGGTTTGCGAAATGATCGTCGGGAGACATGTGGTTCTCATGACCGAAGAGGTTGTAGGTGAGGCTGTAGTTGCCGGGGTCCACCACGAAGAAGATGTCGTCGCCGCGGACGGAAGACTTCACCAGACCCTTGGCGTCGCCGCTCTGGAAACGGGGGCAGGCGCAATCGATGATAAAGGTCTCCTTCTCGATGCCGACCTCCTTGGCCCAGGTCTTCAGATGCTCATCGATCAGATGGGTCAGTGCTTCGGCGCCGGGGCAGGCGATCAGGCCCAGATGTGCCACCTGGGTATCGGGGCTGAAAAACTCGGAAGGGGTGACCTGATTGTTGGACATATTTCTTTTCTCCTCCATTATTATCATAAAAGACAGTAAAGTGAACGGAACAGATGTAGTGCGCATGGATTTACGCATATAGTATAGCACATCATCGGCCGAACTTCCACACGTTTTTTCAATTTTGCACAAATTCTGCTTTTTTCCGAGGAACCGTGGTTTTTTTCGGTGGTTTTCGGTGGTTTCTTCCAAATATTACCGAAAAGTATCGAATTCTCTCCAAATGTAAACTTTTTGCGACGGCTCTTGTAATTCCCTCTCACGGTGATATAATACCTTAAGAAATCTTAAGAATTGCGAAATATCACCAGAAAGCGAGTTCATTCTATGGAAGCTGTCCTTTCCCTGTCCATCGGCTACCTGCTGGGAGCCTTCAATCCGGCAAATCTGTTGGCAAAGCGCCGCAATGTGGATCTGACCCAGACCGGCACCAAAAACTTAGGTGCCAGCAACGCGCTGATCGTCCTGGGCCGCAGCGCCGGCGCCATCGTCATGGTGCTGGATATTTTCAAGGCCTGGCTGGCCGCCAGAATCGCCCGGCGCCTGTTCCCCACGGCCGCCCTGGCCTGGGCCATTGCCGCCTTCGGCGCCATTGCGGGCCATGTGTTCCCCTGGCACCTGCACTTCCGGGGCGGCAAGGGACTGGCAGCCTTCGGCGGCATGGTGCTGGCCTATGATCCCCGGCTGCTGCTGTTTTACCTGACCGTGGGCGTGACCCTGATGCTGATCGTGAACCGCAGCGTGTTTCTTCCCATGTTCGCTTCCGTCACCTTCCCCCTGATCGTGCTGCTGCAGACCGGTGATTTCGGCCTCACGGCGGTATGTCTGGCCGCGGCGGCTCTGGTGGCCTGGCGGCACTGGAGCAATATCGGCAAGGTTGGCCGGGGTGAGGAAACGCCCGTCCGGGATACCTTCCGGGTCAAGATTTTCAAGAAATGATGGAATATCCCGGGCTGGAACCAGCCCGGGATCCTTTGTTGCTGTGGTAAATTATCGTTTACATTAGCAACTTGGCTCCCCCTATGGGGGAGCTGGCGCCGCTTTTGCGGCGACTGAGAGGGCAAAAGACACTGCGACACCCTCTCCGTCCCGGCTTTTCGCCGGGCCACCTCTCCCAAAGGGAGAGGCAAGGCGCCTGCGGCGCTTAATACTCATAAACGATAATTTATCTCTTTCCGATTAAAAACCCGGGCTGGAGCCCGGGTTACATTTATCTTTCCTCTTCCGGCACGAAGTCCAGGGTGATGGATTTGAGATTGGTGCGCAGCTGGGTATACTTGACCCCGGCGGAGTCCATCATCCGCTTGGAGGCCATGGTGGCCAGGGAGTCGGCGTACTTGTCGGACAGGTAGTAGACCTCCTTCACGCCGGACTGGATGATGGCCTTGGCGCACTCGTTGCAGGGGAACAGGGCCACATACAGCTTGCTGCCCCGCAGGTCCCGGCCGTTGGCGTTGAGAACGGCGTTCAGCTCCGCGTGGACCACATAGGGGTACTTGGTGTCCTCGCCCACGCGCTCCCAGGGGTATTCATCGTCGGAGCAGCCCTTGGGCATGCCATTATAGCCGGTGGAGATGATGATATTGTCCTGAGAGACAATACAGGCGCCCACTTGGGTGTTGGGGTCCTTGCTTCGCTTGGCCGCCAGCATGGCGATGCCCATGAAATATTCGTCCCAGTTGATGTAATCCGCTCTTTTCATAACCTTTTCCTCCCAAATCCGGGTTTTCTTCAGTATAACAGAGGGGTTTTCCCCTGTCAATGGGAATATGTCTCCGTTTTTGCTCCGTGAATATGATCGATTTTGGAGATGGTATTTTGTGGAAACTGCTAAATAATACATCTTTATCGATATGATTATTTGAATATGTTTATATCGATAAAAATATTGCAAATTCCAGAATTCGGTGGTAGAATACCTCCGGAACAAAAAACCACCGATTTTCAAGGAGGATATACAAATGGCACGTTTTACTCTGCCCCGTGACCTGTATCACGGCAAAGGCTCTCTGGCAATCCTGAAGGAGCTGACCGGCAAGCGGGCAATGGTCTGCGTCGGCGGCAGCGCCATGAGAAAGAACGGTTTTCTGGACAAGGCCATCGGCTATCTGAAGGAAGCCGGCATGGAAGTGGAACTGATCGAAGGCATCGAGCCCGATCCCTCCGTCACCACCGTGATGAAGGGCGCCGAGGCCATGCGCAAGTTCCAGCCCGACTGGATCGTGGCCATGGGCGGCGGCTCTCCCATCGACGCAGCCAAGGCCATGTGGATCAAGTATGAGTACCCCGAAACCACCTTCGAGCAGATGTGTGTGGTCTTCGGACTGCCCAAGCTGCGCACCAAGGCCCACTTTGTGGCCATCCCCTCCACCTCCGGCACCGCCACCGAGGTCACCGCTTTCTCCGTCATCACCGACTACGAGAAGGGCATCAAGTACCCCCTGGCCGACTTTGAGATCACCCCCGACATCGCCATCGTGGATCCCGAGCTGGCTGAGACCATGCCCAAGAAGCTGGTTGCCCACACCGGTATGGACGCCATCACCCACGCTGTGGAGGCCTATGTTTCCACCGCGCACTGCGACTACACCGATCCCCTGGCCCTGCACGCCATCAAGATGATCCAGAATGATCTGGTTGCTTCCTACAACGGTGACATGGACAAGCGCGCCTCCATGCACAACGCCCAGTGCATGGCCGGTATGGCTTTCTCCAACGCACTGCTGGGCATCGTCCACTCCATGGCCCACAAGACCGGCGCCATCTTCGAGGACTGCGGCGCCCACATCATCCACGGCGCAGCCAATGCCATGTACCTGCCCAAGGTCATCGCCTTCAACGCCAAG
>SVLA01000015.1 GCA_015068175.1 Oscillospiraceae bacterium | reverse complement strand
TCGGAAACCGAAAACTGCGGCTGTATTTCCTGCCGCCGCTGCAGCAGGTCTACGAAAAAGCGCCCATCATCTTCATGTTTCCCGGCGGCGGTCTGATGGAATGTGATATCATGCAGCCGTATTCCATTTACCAGAGCGAGCTGGCCGCCATCCGCAATGCCGGTTTTGCTGTGGCTACCATTGAGTATCGCGTGGGCGGAGAGGGTGTGCATGCACAGCAGGTCCTCACCGACTGTATGGATGCCGTCCGTTATGTAAGCTATTACAGCGATGTGCTGAATGTGGACACCCAAAAGATCGTCACCACCGGCCATTCCTCCGGCGGTCACATTTCCCTGCTGCTGGCATACGGCCCCCACGAAACCTTTGACCTGGATCAATATTGGTCCGATGCGGAAGATTTTCATGTGGTCGGCTCCTATGCCCTTTCACCGGGCACCGTTTTCTATGCCGGCGACGGTCCCCACAACGGTTATTATTCCAACGGCGCTTCCAAGAACGCTTCTCTTTATCCCACAGAGGAGATGCGCCACCTGATCAGCCCCATCACCCATGTGGGCAACGGCGGCGTCCCCTGTAAGATCCTGATGGGCGAGGAAGATGAGCTGGTGGCCGCCGCCAGCGTAGCAATGTTCAAAGACGCTTGTGATGCCGCCGGCGTTGCCTGTGAGGTTGTTTGGTTCAAGAACGCGGGCCACGGTTTTGAAAGCCGCAACGGCCAGCCGGTAACACCGAATTACAACACCGAACGGGCAAAGATCCTGGAATTTGCCCAGGCATGCATTCAGTGATCCTGAGGTATTCCTCCATGAAACACTTGATTCTGCTGGTCGTGACCATATCTTTACTGATGACTGCCTGCAATACAAGCATCGCACCGACCGAACCTTCAACGCAACCGGAGGCGAACGTTATGACCGATCCTCAATTGACCATTCATCCCGACAGAGAAAATTGTTCCGTTCCCACCGCCAGCAAAGAGTGCCTGCTGACCTATAAGGTTATCGGAAACCGAAAACTGCGGCTGTATTTCCTGCCGCCGCTGCAGCAGGTCTACGAAAAAGCGCCCATCATCTTCATGTTTCCCGGCGGCGGTCTGATGGCTTGTGATATGATGTCCCCCTATGCCATATACGCGACAGAATTGGACGCCATCCGCAACGCCGGTTTTGCCACGGTGACCATCGACTACCGCATCGGCGGTGCCAACGGCGAGGGCGTCACGCCTCACGAGATCGTTTCCGATTGCATGGATGCCATGCGCTATATCAGTTATTACAGCGAAATTCTGGGCGTCGATCCCCAGAAAATCGTCACCACCGGCCACTCTGCCGGCGGTATGCTGAGCCTGCTGACCGCTTACGCCCCTCACGATTTTTTTGATGCCGACGGCTATTGGCCGGAGGCGGACTTTGGCGTGGTCGGTGCCTTTGCCCTCTCCGCCCACGGCATCTATTACAAAGGCGACGGTCCTTACGACGGTTACTATTCCCGCACCTCCCCCGATACCTCACTATGGTCCACGGAGGAATTGCGCCAACTCTGCACCACCACCAATTATGTCAAAAACGGCGGTGTGCCCTGCACCATTTTGATCGGCACCCACGATGAATGGGTGGCGCCGGAGGGGATCGCCCTCTTTGAAGCGGCCTGCGAAGAAGGCGGCGTAGAGTGCCGGGTGGTCTGGTTCCAGAATGCGGACCACGGCTTTGCCAGCGCCAACGGCCAGCCGGTGACGCCGGACTACAATGCCACCCGGGCCACCATTACCTCTTTTGCCACCGAATGCGTCCAAAATGCCGGCTAACCGGCGCCCAAATATATAGCAAACGCCCGTGTTTCGTATGGAAACACGGGCGTATAATATGATCCTTGTATACTCATCTGGTGCCGAAGCGGTCGTAGAGGGCCAGAACTTCCGCAACGGTGCCGACACCTTCGGAGGCGCTGCTGTGTCCCAGTGAAGCGGCCGCGGTGCAGGCGCCCATTTTCAGAGCTTCGGCCATGGGCAGTCCCTTCTCTGCCGCATACAGTACACCGGCGCAGAAGGCGTCACCGGCGCCGGTGGTGCCCTGGATATAGCCTTCGGGTAGTTTCAGGCTGGGCATTTCCCAATATTGGCCGTTTTCATCCAGGCCGCAGCCCATTTCGGGGCAATGGATCACCGCCCAGGTGGATACACCCAAGCGCTTCAGTTCCTGCAATGCCGCCAGGAAATTCTCCTTCTTCAGTACGCCGTCTTCGCCGCGCAGGCAGATGCCGGTGGTCTGCTGGGTCTCCAGTTCATTGATGATGCAGTAGTCGCTGTACTTCAGGGCCGGCCGCACCACCCGGGGGAATCGGTCACCGGTCTCGGAAACGATGTCGATGGAGGTCTTCAATCCGTTCTTCTGCGCGCGGTGCAGCAATCTGGCCATCTTGGTGCCGTACTCCGCATCCGGCAGATCCAGGTAGGGCAGCAGAAGAATGTAGCCAATATGGAAGATCTTCACATCCAGACGGTCCCAATCGATATGATCCTCGCCGTACAGCGCGCTGGCGCCGGCATGCTGGAAGAAGGTCCGCTCCTTGGTTTGGTTGTTGCTCATCACCAACGTAAAAGAGGTTCTCCCCTCCCGCTTGACCATGCTCAGGTCGATATTGGGGAACCGGGACATTTCCTCCAGCAACAGATCGCCCTCCGGATCATGGCCTGCAATGCCGGAGGCCACCAGTTTCATGCCGGGATCCAGGCGGGCCAGATCCATAATGGTGTTACAAACCGCGCCGCCGCTGGTATTGCGGATGCCTTCGGTGATATGGGTCAGTTCGTTCTGGTTCGGCCAGGTCTCGATGGGATAGGTGGTATCCACGATCATATTGCCGGCGCAGCAAATACCGTTTTTCATATGATTGCCTCCATAGCGCACAGCCGCAAAACTGCGGCGCATTTTTTATGCTGTTTCGTCATTCCAGTTCGGGGTATGGCTGAGGTGTGACCGTCGGGCCGTAGACTTCCAGGCGGTCCGGCTGCCCTTCCACGGCAGAGAACCGCATCCGGTCGATGCAGATCTTCCGTTCCTGCACCGCAAACAAGCTGTTGTGGCAATGGTACACCATCCACATTTCTCCCGTCTGGGGAATGGTAACGATGCTGTGGTGTCCCACGCCGTGGATCTGGGTATGACCCACCAAAATGGGATTATGGGCATACTTTTCATAGGTGCCCAAGGGGCTTTCCGCCACGGCGTAGCCCACGGCATAATAGATGCCGGTATAGCCGCTGCCGGAGTAGGTCAGATAGTAAAGGCCGTTATGCTTGAGCATATACGGTCCCTCCGCCACGCTGCCTTCCGTCTGTTCCCAAGGATCCGTGGCCCGGATCAGCAGCGTCGCAGTTTCCTGGATCGGCTGCATCTGTTCATCCAGTTCCACGCCATAGATCCCGTAGGGGCCGTCCCAGCTCACATAGTAGAGGTAGCGCCGGCCGTCGTCGTCCACAAAA
This sequence comes from Oscillospiraceae bacterium, assembly GCA_015068175.1. The sequence goes on along the minus strand of SVLA01000015.1, from coordinate 18,670 downwards.
ATATGTCCATCGATGGTTTTTTCATACAGCGGCGCATCGCCCACCGCCTGGAAGGGGCCCATCAGGGAATCGCTGACGGCAAAACCCAGTTTTTCATCGCAGGTGACCGCCATGTAGTATTTCCCGTCCACATAGTCAATGTCCGGCGCCCAGTAATTTCTGGTGATCCCCCAAAGGGTCCCATACACAGCGGTGCCGCGGCGGCCCCAATTGACCAGGTCATCGGAGGTATGTACGCCGTAGCCCATGCCGCCGGTACCGTACAGATAGAAAGTGCCGTCTTCGTATATTACTTCCGGGTCTGCCAGATGATCGTAGACCGGATTTGTATAGGTCTTTTCATAAACCTTCGGGGTGTAATAACGGATCTGCAGGTCCTGAAATACCGTGTCCTTCTCCGCCAGGTCCACGCAGCCGACCCGGAATCCTTCGCAGGATGAAATATTCAGTTCGATCTCCGGCCAGGGTTCCACTCCGGCCGCGTCATCCAGCACGAAGCACCGGATCACCTGGTCTTCGATCTCCAGGCGCAGATCCAGACTGCCGTTTTCGCTGACGCCGGACAGCGCTTTGCTGGCCAATTCGTTCATTTCGGTGCCGGCTTTGTAGAGTACCGCCCGTCCCTTCTCTACTGCAAAGCAATAGCCCTGGTACCCCAGAACGGTCCCCGGCCTTTCTTCGCCCACATAAATCGCCGGCTGGGCAAGGCCGGATCCTGTCACAGCCGTGACCGTGATCGCATTGCCGCCGGTTTGAATCCGATCGTGGACTTCTTGTTTGCACCCGGATGGGCCCACAAGCGAAAGAATCATCAGCAGCACCACGACCAGAATTATGAATTTCTTTTTCACCGCACGCACCTCCGTCGGTAGGATCCGGGGATAGTATAGCAAATTTTTACCGGATATTCCATAACAAATTGCTACACTTCTCTGGAAAATCTGTAAAAACATAATGCGTTGTCCGCCGCTCACAGAATACAGCAGATCAGTGTTTTTCCTGGAATGCCGGTTTTTCCGTATATTTGGAAGCAGCAGGCTCAAAAGGCTCTGCCATTGCATTCAAAACAGCCTCTTTGGCGATCTCCCGAAGGGCTTCCTCATAAGGTAACCCCCATTTGGTGCCCATCCGGGGGAAATAGGTCATAGCTGCCACGTCGATATCCGTCCAGGTGGCCAGCCAGGTCAGACCCAGGGCATAGCAGCCCAGATGGGACGAGGCATGGTAACCGTCCTGGGTGATCAAGTCCGCAGCCCAACTGGAGCGCATATTTTGTATGGTGGTGCCGCAGGGCACCAGGCCGTCAAACCAGCCGCTATCCATCACAGTGGTACGGCAGGTGTCACTGATCGCCTCATAATGCTTCCGGGGATCACCGTCATAATATTTCATAAAATTGGGATTTGCCGTGTAGTCCGCATCATAGCCCCAGGTCATATTGAACCAAAGCTGGCAATCGGCGGGCATATTCTCCCGGATATATCGCCCTACCACGTCCAGGCCCTTGTCGTATTCTTCCGGCAGACCCGCGGAAATGGATTGCTGGTTGATGCAAATATAGTCCCATTCCTCATCCTTCAGGCCCTGGAGGAAGTTGTAGTTTTGCCTGACCACCCACTTGCCCGTAGTATTTTTGCGGTACTCATAGGCTTTCGCCCCGGATTGGATGTTGGCTGCATGCTGTTCCAGAGCGGAACCGCCGATCCACAGACAGCCAATCACGATCTCCTCTGCGCCGGCCGCTTGCGCCAGCTCATACAGAAGGCTGCTGGAATTGTTGTTAAAACTGTTGCCGATGGCCAGAATCTTGATGGACTTGGTGGCCGGCGCCACAGTTTCGCTATAGGCATCCCCGCACAGTCTGCAGGTGCAGACAGCCACTTTATCCTGAAAAACGCCGGCGCTTTCGGCGCGGTCATACTGATGAGCGCAGGTCGTTTCTGCCGGAGGCTGCTGACTGCAGCCCGATAAAGCAGCGCACATCAGCGCGCAGATCAGCAGGGGTATCAACGCCATTCGCATATGCATAAAAACACTTCTCCTTTGCTTTGTACGGTCTTCGAACCAGGAAGGGACGCGGATAACCGCGTCCCTCATCAAAAACGGATCAATGCTTTTTCTTCTTGAGAACGACTGCGATCACCACGGCAATGACCACCACGGCAGCCACGCCGATGCCGATCCACAGGCCCATATTGGCCGGCGCCGCATCGGAATTCTGCGTGGGTTGGGTGGGATCCGCAGGCTTCTCGTCGGGATCGTCCTTGGGATCCTCCTTGGGCTCGGTGGGGGCCGCGGTGGGATCAGGCTCTGTATCTTCCTCGCCGACCACATAGTACATGAAGTCGATGGGCAGATTGTTGATGCCGGGGGCGTCGGTATAGATCCAGCTCCCGTCGGCCAGATTCAGGTCCACGGTGCCCACAAAGCTGATGTCATCAGGAGAGGTAACCTTGCAGGAATCATAATGGCGGTCCAGGGGGCCGTAGAAGTCGGAGCAGAAGTAATACGTCTTGCCTGCGTACAGGGTCAGATACTCATACTCCTCGAAGTAATAGTATTCGAAGGTGCCGTCCACGGAATCGTCGTAATTCTGGACAGCGATGGCATTGGTGTTCACCAGGCTGCCATCTTCCGCATTGACCACCAGGAAAGAGTGGGTGATATTGGCGCCGGTGAAAAACATACGGCCCACAGCGGTGATGACGATGTCCTTGTCGCCAATGGTGACCGCCGTACCGGCCCAGCCGACTTCCTTGGGTGCGGGATCCCCTTCCACATTGCGCTCGCCTTCCAGTTCCATGGTCAGGACCGCATTTTTGGTGGCGGCCGCAGCACCGGGCAGCGCCAGGAAGCTGCACAGCAGCGCCGCCGCCAGCAGCAAAACAGAGATCTTCTTCAGCATTTTCATATCCAGGCTCCTTTCCCTTTATTCAGGCTTCTTTTTAACGATCACAGCCAGGCCGCCCACGGCAATCAGCCCACAGAACACGGCAGCGCCAATGGTGCCATCTCCGGTCTTGGGATTCTCTTCCTCGGCGTAGATCAGATCCAGGGGACCCCAGCCGGTGCCGGGTGCCGCGGTAAACTGATATTCGTCGCCTACCAGAATGACCACGCCGTCAATGGTCGCCGCATCGGAAGTGACCGCGGCGCCGCCGGCATAGAACTTATCCCGGTCGCCCCAATAATCGGAGATAATGTAATAACTGGTATTGGCCTTCAGCGTCACACCACCGTCGATGGCAGCATAGACGAAACCTTCGGCAGTACCGGCAGGCGCATTGGCCACGGCTACGCCGTAATCCAGCACCAGAGAGCCGTCCATATTGGCGATCAGGAAGTTGTGGGTGGTATTGCTTTCCGGAGTATACCAACGGCCCAGGGCGGTCACATGGACATCCTTGTCACCGATGGTGATCTTCATGCCGGCCCAGCCGGCAGGCATGCTGATAGCGGAACCTTCCACATTACCCGGGGTGTCCGGAGTGACGGACTCCACCAGGGGTTTCTCCACGGTCACGGGTGCCTCAGGTTCGGTAGGGGCCGGCTCGGTCACAGGAGGATCGGTGGGCACCGGTTCGGTTGCAGGAGGATCGGTGGGCACCGGTTCGGTTGCAGGGGGATCGGTGGGGGCCGGTTCGGTTGCGGGAGGATCGGTGGGATCCGGCACTTCCACGGTGTACTTCAGATCCAGGGGACCCCAGCAGATGCCGGGGGCGGCGTAGAACTCATAGGTGCCGATGACGATACCGTCAATGGTGGCGGCGTCGGTGGTAGTGGCAACACCGCCGCTGTAGAACTTGTCGGCAGCGCCCCAATAGTCGGAGACGATGTAATAGCTGGTGTGTGCACTCAGCACGACGCCGCCCTCAATAGGCGCATAGACGAAGCCTTCGGCGGCACCGGCCGGAGCATTGGTCACGGCTCTGCCGTAATCCAGCACCAGGGAACCGTCCATATTGGCGATCAGGAAATTGTGGGTGGCATTGCTTTCCGGGGTATACCAGCGGCCCAGGGCGGTCACATGCAGGTCATTTTCTCCCACGGTGATCTTCATGCCGGCCCAGCCGGCGGGCATGCTGACCGCGGAATCGGGCACATTGCCGGGCGCTTCCGGCGTGATGGCTGTGACCAGGGTCCGTTCCTCGGCGGCAGCATGGACTGGCAGACCGAAACATGCCAGGACCAGGGAGAACACGAAGACAACAGCAAGGATCTTAGCAACGGTTTTCATTTGTTTTCCTCCTCTTATTTATTTATCCAGCCACGCCCAGAACATGCGCTGCGCCAGGCCATGGTGCATCTGGAAGGGATGACCGGCAACGTGCTCGGGATGGTTGAATGCTTTTTCATAGACGTTTTCCGCCAGGATCTCGCCCCGGGCATCCAGGATCCGCAGACGAACGGTGTATTCTCTGGCAGGATCCACGCCGAATTCAAGCGGGGATACGAAGACGCGGCTGTTGCCTTCCACGCTGACGGCGGTGGCGGTGTCCACGATGATGTTGCCCAGGTCATCCCAGACAACGGTCTCCACGGACACATCGCCCAAAGGCTTCAGCAGGTCATTGACCACCCAAACGGCGATGGGTTTGTCCCGGGTGGCATCCATCATGACGGCCACGGGCTGGTTGCTCTCGATGCAGGCCCGCTGGCCCAGCTTGGGCAGGCCCCGGCGGTCATAGATGCCGAACTGACTGCAGGGTGCGGTATCGCTGAACAGGAATTGATAGTGGCCGCCGCAGGGTGCGAACTTCTGCAGGCGGTAATGCTCGATAAAATACTTCAGATAGCGGTACTGGTAGTAGTGGATCATGTCGATACCATCCACCACATCCCCCAGGATCCGGACGATCTCGGGATACTGACGGAGTGTGGAATACACCGGAGGCGCATCCATGCCGAATTCGGAATTCAGCTTCTCCAGCCAGTCGTGGATATTGGTATAGTGGGTGTGGATGCCGTGGAGGGAGCCTTCATAGTTGTGGCTGTCGCCGCTGTCGGGGTCATTGATGGACCAGGAGCTGAGGATATAGGGGACGCCGGGGGCCAGTTCCTCGAACAGCTTCTTCAACTGAGGACCGGGACGGTCGGTAAAATAGCTGTCCAGGCGGGGCTCGTTCATCAGCACCCAGCAGAAAATGGCGGGATGGTCCCGCAGGCGCTTCACCGTGTCGCCGAAAATCCCCAGGGCCCGCTGGGTCCATTCTTCCGTGGTGGGGTGGGTCCAGTTGAAGTCCGAGTCCTGCATCAGCAAAATTCCGGCCTGATCGCACAGATCATAGAATTCATCCCGCTCGGTATGAACATGGATGCGCCAGGTATTCATGCCGCACAGCTTTGCGGCGGCGATGTCCCGGCGGAACAGATCCACATCGTTGGCGGAAACATAGCAGTCCGGGAAATAGGTGGCGCCACGCAGATAGATCTTGTGGCCGTTCAGTTTGAAATACACTTCGTTCTCATCCCGGTGGATCTCCACCCGGCGGATGCCGAAGGCCCGGGTGTTTTCCAGGATCACCTTGCCCTCCCGGAGGATCTCCAGGGTGGCAGTATAGCGCCAGGCTCTGCCCCGCTCCCACACCGTCCACAGCTTGGGAGACTTCAGCAGGAGTTCTTCATGCAGCAGATTTTCCCCCTCGTTCATTGCCAGGGTTCCGGCAGCAGTTACCACGGGCCGCACATCGCCTTCCAGCCGGACGGTGATGCGATAATCCACGGTCTCAGCCTTCCGGCTATACAGCGGATAGACGGGATGGAGATTGGCTTCTGAATAATCTTCTGCCAGGTCGTAGGGGATATTGGCATAGTCACTCAGACGGACACCGTCATAGACTTCCACTTCCACATCGTTCCAAATACCCAGCGGATTCACGTCCCGGGGCAGGAAGGTATCGGAGTGTTCATAAGTACCTTTCATCTGGTCCCGGACCAGGAACAGGAAGCGCTCGTTGTGGTGACCCTCCACGATCTCAAACTCCAGAGGCGCCCGGACCTTGACGATCAGCAGATTATCCTTCGGCTGCAGTATGCCGCTGACATCGAAGGTAAAGGGGTTGTTGTAGCCCTCATGGCTGCCAAGGTAGACCTCGTTGAGCCATACATCCGCGAAATAATCCACGCCTTTGAAGGTCAAAGTAGCGCATTCGCCGCATCCGGGCACGTCAAATACATTGCGGTACCACCAGGGCGCGGCATTGAACTGCCGCAGGGAAAAATCGTAATACGGATTGTTGGCCAGGGTCAGCTGCAGATGCTCCAACCGATCGATGGGCTGCCAGGGGGGCATGGTTTTCATGTGGGGCAGGCCGAAGATGGTCGGATCGTAATCCCGTTTGAAGATCTCATATTTTTCGCCGAATTCGTGGATGTCCTGCACGACACTCCAGCCTTTGTTGATTTGATAGATCATGACCGCACTCCTATGTCAAAGTTGTGTATTGTGAAATCTTACCACCAGCGGGCAGCAAGTTCTTCTTCCGTAGGTTCAACCGGATCGGCTGTCAGGCCCGGAATATATTTGCAAGCCTCCAGCAGGATATCCGCATAACGGCCATAGCCGCCGGATACATGATGGATGTAGGGACCTTCCACGATCTTCCGTTCCCATTTGGGCCAGTGCCCGGTCTGGATCCAGACGTAACTGCCCTTATTCATGGGGCCGTCCGTTGTCACCGCTTCGCCCAGCAGCAGGGTGTATTGACCGTGATCGCCATCAAAACGAACAATGGTCAGTTCGCCGGGTTTCAGCCCATTTTGAATGATGCCGAAATTCTTGTCCTCCATGTAAGGATTGCCGTCAAAAGAGACACGGTCCCTGGCCAGGCAGGGCGGGAAATTGCCGCAATGCCACAGCAGTTCCGCATTGTCATTCTCCGGATGTCGGACCGTCACATCCGCAAAGAAGGGAACGCTTCCCTCCCCCATGGCCGCCCGGAGCATCACGGCGGAAACGGCGCCATGGATATCCGTCTCGCAGGCCACGGGCAGGCCCTCTTCCGTCAGCAAGGCATTGGCCAGACAAGGCATGATGCCTGTCTCCATCTGCAGGGCGCTCCAGCACTGGATGGCCACGGCGCCGCAGCGGTAATAGCCGGCGTAGCGCTTCATGGCGATCTTCAAAGCCGCCGTCATGGCCACACCTGCTTCCGGCGCCTTGGGATCCAGCTTGCGGATATAGGCCGCAGTCTGGCAGAACTCCTCCCCGTTTTCCTGCCGGACCCGGTCCATTTCTGCCACGATCTCGGTGATGGTCACGGGATAAAGATGGATATTGAACTTCTCCAGCAGTTCATTTTCGTTGCAGATGACGCTGGCAAAGGGTTCCGGGCGGGTGGAGATCTGCAGGATCTTCAGATCCTTCATGGCCTTGACGACCCGGACCACACCGACGAACTTCTCAAAGCCCCGGTGGAACTCTTCACTGTCCAGGCGGGAATTGGTCAGATATGTAAAGGGAACACCGTGGCGGCGCAGAACTTTGCCGGTAGCAAAGAGGCCGCACTGGGAATCCCGGCTGCGGATACCGTCAGCGCCGGGCGCATCGTCCCGGGGGCCCCACAGCAGTACCGGCACCTGCATGGCCCGCGCCACACGGGCGACCAGGGTTTCCGAGCCGAAATTGCAATGGGGAAAGAAAACCGCATCCACCTTCCCGGCCATAAAGCGGTCCACCACCTTCGGGGGATCGTCCTGGCGGCACAGCAGATCCTCGTCGTTGATCCCTTCCAGGTCGATCAGTTCCACATCATGGACCCGCAAACTGTTTTTGATCAGATCCCGATACTTCCAGGCCTCTTCCCTGCTGAAACAGTCCCGGCGCGTGGGACAAAATCCGATTTTGATCTTCGCCATGGTATACCTTCCTTTCATTTATTCCTCCGTCTGACCGATCACGGACAGAACGGGCTTGGGTGTTCCGTCGGAACGCAGCAGACCCCAGGAGCTTTCCATGGGACAATGGGTGTCGCCGCATTCCCAGCAGGGTCCGTCCTTGTCAATGTTGGAGAACCAGCACCAACCGATGACTTCGGGATGCTTTTTGAAGATCTCAAGGCAGGTCTGGGCGTATTCCATCTGGGTCTGCTCATTGCGGGGGCGGTCGCCCCATTCAAAAGAGAATTTCTTATCCCGGCAAACTGGGCTGTTATACTGCAGACCGGAGCTGTCATTTTCCCGATCCTCCTCGTTATACACATAGGAGGAATAGGAAAACTCCGTGATCATGATGGGCACGTTGACGATGTTGTGATAGGTCGTAATATAGCTGTCCCAATCCTCCGCGCCGCCGCCCACCAGCGTGCCGAAATAACTGTCCAGGCCCAAATAGTCCAGGCAGGAATCTTCGCCGTACAGCTTCGGCAGCAGGCGCATGGCTTTTGCCTTATCGGCAGAGCCAAAGATATTGACACCGCAGTAGGCTTTCGGGTTGCCCTCTTCAATGGCCGCCGCGCAGGTCAGGATGTATTTGCAGATCTGCTCGTTGGTCATGGGGCCGGTAAAGGCCGTGATGTTGGGTTCGTTGGAAATGATCCAGCAATTGCCGTACTCCGCCAGATCTTCTCCGATGTATTTGCATCCCTGGGCGATCAGTTTGTAGAAATATTCATCGTCATAGTCATCAAAGACGTTGGGCAGGTAGGACATCCATTCCACCTGGCCGCTGGCCGCGTTGTATGCATTGCCGCCGGGGGTGAAGGATTGCAGCACCGGCTCCAGGCCGCATTGGGCGATCAGCTTCACCGCCCGCTTGGCCACGATGTAGCCGTTGGACGGATTGCCTGCGGCATCGAAGGGGAAGGGAATGTGGACCTTCACAAAGGTGATACCGGCAGCTTTGAGGGTATTCAGACTTTCTTCCGTCAGAGTTTCCAATTCCGTGACAGCGACGCCGTGACCGTTTTTCATCATTGTAATCTCCTCCGGGATCGGATCTGTGGGATCGGTCGGGGTTGTATCGCCGTGGGCGGGTGTTTCCGTATTGTTGCATCCGGCCAGGATCAATATTGCCAGGCACATAAGCAAGCTCACAAATCGGAATAATTTTTTGTTATTCACAAGCAAACCCTCCTATATCTGTATTTTTCACATTTATTATATCTTCTTCCCTTTGCAGCCCTCAAGAAGAAATAACAACAAAAACTTTCATTTTCTATGATTGTGAACAAAACTATTTTGACAGATTTTATTTTTATGGTTATAATGACCATGGACCCCCCATCAAGCCAACAAGGAACCGTGATAACCATGATCATTATGATTGACCGGGATGAGGCCAGAATCGCTTCTGTAGTCCAAGCTTTCACCCCAAAATTCTGTTGTGCCGTAGCGGAAACGCCGGAACAGCTCCGCAATCTGGTGCTTTCCCAGGAGGTTTTTGCCGTCATCGCCGATGTGGAAACGTTGGAACGCTTTCCCAGTGGTTGGGAAACGCTGCTGATCCTGAATCGCGGCAGCGCAAAACTGATCCTGCTGTCCGATCGGTACAATTCCCAGGAAGTCCAGGCCATGAATGCCCAGGGCATTTTCGTTTTGCCCCAGAAGGCTGATGCCGTGGCTTTGGAAAATCTTCTGCTGCCCCAGCGGGCCGATCAATTGGCCCAGATCCAGGCCAGGACCCAGAAGAAAAACATGTCCCGGCTGCGGGACCATCTGTTCAGCAACTTGCTGGATGGTCACGACTTACCCCCGGATGTGCCCCGCATGATGGAGTTTTTGGGATTGCGGTCTCCGACCCACCAATATTATCTGTCGCTGGTATTCGCCTACGCCCCCAACGGTAACCGCCGCCCTTCCCAGGAATCCTGGGAGATCGCCCTGCGGATCCAGGAGATCGCCTGCAGCGAGATCAGCCGCATCGCACAAAACCGTTCCTGCCTGCGGGCCTCGGACCGTTTGGCCATGGTCCTGCTGATGAAGGAACCGGGGGATCCGTTCCGGTATGATCTGGAAGAGATCCTGGAAGTGATCCGCGAACGCATCGACAAAGAATGCGGTTATCGCATCACCGTTGGCGTCGGTCTCGCCGGCAATACCATTGACGACCTGACCTGCGGTTACCGTCAGGCCTGCGACGCATTGGACCAGGGCCATTTTTTCGGCCGCAGTTTTGTGTGCTTCTTCTGTGACTTGTGGGAACGGGATTCCCAGCGTTTTCAGATTCCCCGGGCCGTCAAGGAACAAATCACGCAGTTGCTTTACAGCGACAACCTGCCGGAGATCGACAAGATCCTGGAAACACAATTCCGCCAATTCCACACGCTGGGCCTGGCCACCAAGGACAATATTCTTGCGCTGAAGATCGACATTGCCGTGCTGTTGCTGGACATTTCGGACAAGCTCTCTGTGGCCGCAGAAAAACCCAGGATCTATTCCAGGCTCATCAATGATTGTCTCCAGGCCGTCAATTTGCCGTCTTTGGAGATCAGCGTCAAACAGCATTTGCGCGAGATCATCAGCACCTCCCATGCCGCCCAGGACAAACGGGCCATCAAGATCGTCCGCAGCGCCCAAACCGCCATTGTGGATCTGATCGGAGAGCCGATCAACGTTCAGCTTCTGGCGCAGCGGCTGCACATCAGCCCCAATTATCTCAGCGCGCTGTTCAAGTCCGAAACCGGCGTGCGGCTGACCGAATACATTACCAACGTCAAAATGCAGGAAGCCGCCCGGCTTTTGCGGGAAACCGAGAAGAATATTATCGAGATCGCCGGCATTTTGGGTTATGATAATGCAAACTATTTTTCCCGGCTGTTCAAAAAACATTACGGCATGAACCCTTCGGATTACCGCATTTACGCCCGGGAACAAGATGGCGAATAAACACATACAAAATCAAAAAGCAGGGATTTCAATTTGATCCCTGCTTTTTGGTTTTACTGCTTCACGGCACCGATGACCAGGCCAGATTTGATATGCTTCTGCAAAATGGGGAAGGCCACAACGATGGGGATCACGGATAAGCAAATCAGGGCAGCCGTGACCGCCTGCCGCGGGGCCGCTGTATCCTTGCTGGCGGCATCGGAGAACGAGGCCGTACTCTGCATCACATTGTAGATATAGGTCTGCAGAGGATAGTTTTCCACATTTTTCATGTAGACCAGGCCGCCATACCAATCGTTCCAATGGCCCACCAGGCAGAAAAGGCTCAAAGTGGCAATGGAGGGCTTCGCCAGCGGCAGGTAAATACTGCCCAGGATCTGCCAATGGGAGGCGCCGTCCAACCGGGCCGATTCATACAGTTCCTTCGGCAGTGTCCGGAAGAAGTTCATCAGAATAATGGCATTGCCCACCGGCAAACCGCCCAGGACCAGGGCCCAGATGGAGTCAATGAGGCTCAGATCCTTCATCAGGATGTAGTAGGGAATGGCGCCGCCGCCAAATAGCATGGAAATGAAGAAGAATACCACAAAAAATCTTCTGCCGAAGAACTCCTTGTGGCCCAGGGCCAGGGGATATGCCGCAGATATCGTCAACAGCATGCTCCACAGCGTCCCCAGGACCATTCGCTCCATGGTGATGCCGAAGGCCCGGAACACTTCGCCGTCCCGGAAGATCTTTTCATAGGCATCCAACTGGAACCCAATGGGCAGCAGGCCCACTTTACCGCCGGCGGTGGATGCCGCATCACTGAAGGAAACAGCCAGAATATGGAAAAATGGGATCACGCAGGCCAGTGCCAAGGCCAACAGGAAAACGGTATTCACTGCGGTAAAAATGCGGTAAGAAACGGAATCTTTGATTTTGTTACTATTCACATCGCCACCTCCTAGAATACCCGGTAGCCAAGCTTCTTGTTGGCGATCAGGTAGGATGCACCAATGAGGATGCAACTGATCACGGACTTAAACAGGCCCACCGCCGTACCGAAGGCATACTGGCCACCGCTGAGGCCCACCCGGTAGACAAAGGTATCGATGATGTCCGCCGATTCAATAACCACACTGTTGTACAGGTTATAAACCTGGTCAAAACCGGCATTCAGAACATTGCCCATGTTCAATATCACATTCAGCACCACGAAGGGCATAATGCACTTGAGGGTGATATGCCACGCCTGCTGGAAGCGGTCTGCGCCGTCGATCCGGGCAGCCTCGTACAGCGTCGGGTCCACGCCGGAGATCGCCGCGGTATAGATCATACCCGAAAAGCCCGCCTCCTGCCATAAATTGGTGATCACCAGCACCGCCCGGAACCAGAATTCATCCTGCATAAAGAGGATGGGGTTTTCCATGCCGAAGGCCAGCAGCACCTGATTGACGATGCCGTGCTGAGAAAAGACCGACTTTACCAGGCCGCCCAGAATGATCCACGAAAGGAAATGGGGAAAGGTCATCAGGGATTGGACCGCCGTTTTGACCTTGCTGTTTTTGACCTCGTTCATCAGTAACGCCAGCAGCAAGGCAAAGGCCAGCAATGTGGCGATCTTCAGCACGGCGATCACCACGGTATTGGAAAGGATCTGGTAAAAATCCTTCATTTCAAACAGTTTCTCGAAATAACGGAAACCGACGAACTGCTGCTCGAACATACTCTTCGTGGGATTGTACTTTTGGAACGCAAGCACCACACCGTACATGGGCACATAAGCAAAGAGCAGCGTGGCCAAAAACGCCGGAAGCATGATCACATAAAGCGGCCCGGATCGTTTGATTTTAGTCCATATGCGCACGAAAAGGTCACCTCCCGGCAGGTTTTATTTATTGCTGTACCAAGCGTTGACCTCTTCCAGGATCTCCTGTCCGCCTTCGGCATACCACTCCTGCACGAAGGTATCAAAGGTATCGACGGGTTCGCCCATAATGATGTTGGTATAGGTCTCCACCATCATCTTATCCAGCGCTACTTTGTTGAAAGCAGAATCCTCGGAGAGCATGCCCTGGAATTCATTGAACTGCAAACCCCGTTCCAGATAGGATTCCATCACCAGAGCGCCGGAAGTGTACACCAGATTGTGCCACCAACCGGAGCCGGTGACCCATTCCGGGTCCGTCGGGTCCTTCAGTTCTTCATAAAGAGAGGTCACAAAGGGATACTTCTTCACTTCTTCGTCCGGATTTGCAGAGGCAAAGATATTGCGCAGAGCCTCGCCGCTCTCCGTAAAGGACGCCACGCCCTCCATAGCATAGGGGAACATATACTCGTTGAGTAAACTGACGGATTTGTACTTGCCGGTGGTCTGCTCAGCCAGCCAATCCACATACTGGCCGCCGTCCACATTCAGCTCGCACCACAGATTCATGGTCTTGATCAGCGCTTCCGGATGCTCATAGCCCTTGCGGACCACAATATAGCCGTTGGTATAATTGGTGCCCATGGGAATGGAAACGGAATTTTCATCATAAGAGGGCACGGGGAAGCACTCCCACTGGGCGTTGGGATCGTTGAGCAGGCTGCCCTTCAGCAGATAGGGATAGAAATAACGGCCGAAAACGATACCGTACTGACCGCTGGCGATCATTTCTTCCTCGGTGGACCCCTTGGAGGCCCAGTCCGCATCGATCAGGCCAGCCTTGTACATATCCTGCATGGCCTGCAGCGCCTCCTTCATTTCCTCAGAAACGCCGGAGTAGACCAACTCACCGGTGGCCTCATCCTTAATGAAATAATCATAGTAAGCGCCGAACATCTGGGTAATGGCATCGAAAGATTCGGAAGCAACGCCCAGGAAGCTAAAGCCGGAGCTGTCATTGATGCACAGACCGCTTTCCTTCAGCACTTTGATGTAGTTCCAGAACTCATCCCAGGTAGTGGGGGCGGACAGACCAAGCTGATTCATCCAATCCGTACGGATCCACATGAAGGCCGTCTCGCCGGCATAGGAGGTAAACCGGGGCAGACCGTAGAGCTTTCCGTTAACCGTGGGGAACTGCAGCAGGTAGCCGTCGCCATATTCCACATTCTCCCGGAGCAGATCGGTAGCATAGTGTTCATAATACTGGCTCAGGTCCTCGATCTGATCGTTTTCGATCAGCGTCTGAAGCTGCGCGCCATCCACCATGAAAATATCGGGCAGGTCGTCACTGCCGATGTCCAAATTCAGCTTGGTAAAATAGCTGGTGTACTCCGTTTCCCAAACAGTCTTGTACTCAATATTCAGTTTTTCTTTGTAAAAATCACGGATAAAGTTATCCGACTTGCTTTCGCCGCGAATATAAGTACAGCCGGGCTGGGCATACCGCACCTGGGTCACTACCAGAGTCTCTTCGTAAGGCGTCAGCGGGCCGTCGTTGGGGTCAAAGTCGATGGGCGGTGTGGTTTCGTCATCGCCGCCAACCTCATTACTGCAACCCACCAGCAGGCCGAAGATCATGCACATTGCCAGCAGCAGAGCCAACATACTCTTGCAATTCTTCATTTTCATTCTCTCCTTTGCTGAAATAGAAAGATGGAGCATCATCCTTCCCATTCATTATATCCGTTAACCTTTCCATGCCTCAAGAGAAAATAACAACAAAACAGCACAATTTCTACAAAAGAGCCGTCCATAATTACCTATTTGTGGTTATTATGCCCATTGGCCGGAATTTGCGCCGGATATAAAAGAGCCCCGGGATCCGCAGATCCCGGGGCAGCAATTATTTCAATGGACGTTTAGAAACGCTTCTTGATGACGGGCAGTGCCACGATGCTCAGCGCGCTGATCACAGCAACAGCAACGACGGCCATAACGGTATCGCCGGTCTTTGCATTGCTCAGGTCTGCGCTGCAGTGGTCGCAAGCTCCATCGTTGTCCGCATCCACGTGGCCGGTGGCAGGATCGCCGGCCACGGTGGCGGCAGCGCCTTCTGCCCAATCCTCAGCGAAGGTGGCCGTGTAGGTGACAGAGCCGGCCTCGGTGCAGGAAGCATCGGTGGTCTGGCTGGTCACGGTGGCATGGACAGTCTCGCTGTGGCCGCAAGCACAGGTGCGGGTGGCGGTGTAAGTGCTGTGGTCCTCGCTCCAGGCGTAAGTCACATCACCGAAGGTGTGGCCGGTGGCCGCAGCGGTTACAACGGTCTTGGTCTGGGTAGCGGCCCAGCTCTCGGTGAAGGTGGCCGTGTAGGTAGCGGTGCCGTCCTCGGTGCAGGTGACATCGGTGGTCTGGCTGGTCACGGTGGCGGCAGCATTCTCCGTGTGGCCGCAGGCGCAGGCGCGGGTAGCGGTACAGGTGCTGTGGTCCTCGCTCCAGGTGTAAGTCACATCACCGAAGGTGTGGCCGGTGGCGGAATCGCCGCCAACAGTCACAGTGGTACCCTCTGCCCAATCCTCACTAAAGGTGGCAGTATAGGTAACAGAGCCGTCCTCTGTGCAGTTGGCATCCGTGGTCTGGCTGGTCACGACGGCGTGTGCAGTCTCGATGTGGCCGCAGGCGCAGGCGCGGGTAGCGGTGTAAGCGCTGTAGTCTTCGCTCCAGGCATAGGTCACATCGCCGAAGGTGTGGCCGGTGGCAGGGATCGCAACGCCGTTGCTCAGCTGCTTGCCACAGTCGGAGCAGAAGACATTACCGGTGAAACCATCTTCGGTGCAGGTGGGCGCCAGGTAACCCTCGGTGTAGGTGTTGGCGTGGGGGTAGCTCACGCTCATATCCGCGGTGTAGTCGGGGAAAGCGTCATTGACTTCGCCGTAGTGGACCTTCACAGAGGTATCGTCGGTCTTAACAACATCGAAGATCAGGGTGGCCACCACGTCGGTAGCGGCGAAGCCGTCCATCTTCACATAGGCGAAGGTGACGGTGCCGTTGTCCTGAACGACGGAGGTGTAATCACCGTTGACCTGCACAGCCTTCAGTGTCAAAGCGGCGCTGTCGAAGGTCACGGTTGCAACACCGTTGGTGGAAGCGACATCCGCGCCGGTGAGATCCTTTGCGGTCAGATCCAGGGTGACGGTGTCTTCGCCGGCGTCGATGGCAACACCGCTGCCGGTGGCCACGTTCAGCTCGGCATGGCTGGACTCGGTCTCCTTATGGATCTGGGCGATCTCAATGCTGTGGCCCTGGACATCAGCAGCCTGGCTGCGGACCTTTTCGACCAGGGAAGCGGTCTGTTCGCCGGTTTCCTCGGGAGCATTGGCGGCAAAGGGCGCATGGAGGCCGGCAACGGGCCATACGTCTTCGCCGAAGGTACCCAGGTCATAGATGGCGAAATCGTTCATTTCGTCAATGGCGTACAGCGTCACGCTGTCATCATTTTCGGTATCGAACGCAGACCAGAAGATCATACCCATGTCAGCATTGTAATGCAGGGAGTTGAAATACCAAGTCTCGCCCAGGTTGATGCCGGTGTTCATGCTCATACGCACATCGTACATGTAGGAATAGAAGGGCAGGGTCATGCCGTAATCGGGCAGGTGGCAATAGATCTCCTGAGTCAGGACGCCCTTAGAGTCGACCACATAAGCGGCAACCTCGGACTGTGCGTAGTCCTCACTGTATAGGCCGTAGCAAACGGTAATACCAACCAGCTCCGTATCGTACTGGTCAATGATCTCCAGATATTCACCGGTGACCGGATCCAGGCTGATGACGTAAGGACCGTAGGTGGCCAGCAGGGCATCCTCGCCGGTGCCGTACAGGTTGGGTGCATAAGCCAGGTCAGAGTAGAACACGTGCAGGCCCTGGACCAGGCAATCGGTGAGCTTCTTTACCTCGTAGGTGGTGGGGTTGATGGAGTACATGGCGCCCTGATAGGTATCGGTATCCAGGGAGCAGGCAATGACGGTGCCATCGGGTCTGATGGTAGCGGCAGCCATATAGTCCACGTTCAGGAAATCGCCGATCAGCTTGGTGTAATCGGGCAGAGTTGCGGTGTTGAAGGTACTGTACCAGATGGAGCCTTCCTCATCCCAAACGAATGCGTTCATATCCACTGCAACGTCGATGACCTCGACCCGGCAGGTGGCGGTAACGGTGGGATCCAGGACGGAGGTGGCAGTGATCTGTGCGGAGCCAACGCCCACAGCCACCACGGTGCCGTCAGCGGCCACGGTGGCAACGTTCTCATTGGAGGAGGACCAGGTCACAGCGCGGTTGGAGGCATTGGTGGGGTAAACCTTGGCGCTCAGCATGGCAGTGCTGCCCTTCTGCATGGTCATGCTGCTGTCAGAGATGGCGATCTTGTCAACGGTATCCACCACGGTACCGATCTGAGTGTTGATCTCGTAAGTGGTGCAGTTCATGGCGTAGTCATAAACCTGCAGCAGGAAGCCTGCGCCGTTCACGCCGGCCAGATCCAGCACATATTCGCAGGTGTCGCCGGCCTTGGCACTGGCCTGAGAGCCCTGGAGCACGAGGACTTCCTCACCGAAGCCATCCAGCAGAACCACAGCAGCGATGTACTGGTTATCGGTGGCGGTGACGGTCATGGTGTTCTTCAGGAAGCTCAGGGCAACGTCGTTCAGCACGGGAGCGGTGTTATCCACGGTCATGGTCATGGAGAAGGTGGTGCCGCTGCCCAGGTTGGACGTATCCACATTGCCGTTCTTATCAACGTAGTACTCGGGGATCAGGGTGATGCCCATCTCAACCAGGGTGTTGTCGGCAATGCCGGCCATGCTGGTGTTGGTGGTCAGTTCCCAATAGGTGTTCTTCCAGGCGCCCTGGTTCACATGGTAGTAAGCGGAGGGCACAGAGCCGGTGGCCTGGTTGTCCAGATACTGCATGTTGGTCCAGTCAATGAGCTGGTAGAAGGAGGCAGCCGCATTGCGGATGGAGGTGAAGCCGATGGTGCTGATCACGTCGCCGTTAACGCCGCTGATGGCGTTACGCTCGGGCAGATACACGGCATCTTCCATGATGGGGTTGCCGCCGAAGTAGTATTCCATACCGGGCGCATCGCCGTAGGTGATGAACAGACCGTTCACCAGGCCCTGGGCATAAGCGCTCTCGTACAGATAAGGCAGAGTCACGGTGCCGGTCAGGAGATCCTCGTAGGACAGCTTGTCGAACATGGAAGCATCGGACCAGTTGCCATAGAAACCCAGCACGGGGATGGAGTGGCAGGTGCCTTCAACGCCTTCCGCATCAACGATGCTCTCAGCGTAGACATAGCCTTCCAGGTAAGCGCCGCTTTCGTAGTTGCTCAGCCATGCGTGGTCGCTGCCGCTCAGCTTCACAGTCACTTCCACAGTAGCGGAGCCATAGGCAGCCACGGTGGCGCCGCTCTTGCCCAGCATCTGGAAGAACAGGTAAGCGTCGTAGGAACCGACGGTGCCGTCGGCATTCAGGTCCGCCTTGCCGGCATTGGTGATTTCCGCCAGGGCGCCGGAAGCGAAGTCCAGCAGAGCCTGGCCGTCAGCGGAGTTGACATAGCCGTCGCCGTTGAAGTCCATACCGAACATATCGGCGCCGCCTTCCAGATCCTTACCGTTGACGGTGTAGGTCACCATCGGGGTCAGGGCGGTGGTCAGGGTATCCATGTACAGCTTGACCTGGCCCAGCGCATCGTATGCAGCGAAGGCGCCCTGGGTGAAGAAGTCCGCAGACAGCGCGTAAGTCTTCTCACCGTCGGTAATGTTGTTGATGGTGAAGGAGAAGGTGTAGACGCCGGTCTTTTCGGGATCGTCACCCAGCTCGACCTTGACCTTGCCGTCGGCATAGGACCCGGTGGCATTTTCATCCATCAGGATGTAGCTGTCAGCGGATACCGCCGCGCCCACATTGGCCAGACCCGCACCCTGCTGAATCACAGGA
>SVLA01000166.1 GCA_015068175.1 Oscillospiraceae bacterium | reverse complement strand
GTGTCCACGATTTCAAAAATTCCCCGTTCCATTTTTCCGCGTTCCAGCATCTTTCATCACCCGAAATCATTATATCACATAAATTAGAAAAAGCCCAGCTTTCGCTGAGCTTTTTCGACAGTCTGAGGCTGTCCCGCCGTAAAAGGCGGGACAGCCTTTTTGCATATGTTATTCGTAGGTGTCGTCCCGGTAGACCGCGGGGGAATTGCGGCCCGTGGGGGTGGTGCCGTAGAATTTGCCGTAGGTCCGGGTGAAGGAGCTGTAACTGCCGAAGCCGGCCCGGAAGCAGCTTTCCGTGGCGCTCATGCCTCCGGCGATCAGGTCCCGGGCCAGGGCCAGCCGGTGCTGGGTGATGTAGGTGTTGATGCTGGTGCCGGTGCAGGCGCGGAACAGACGCATCATGTGGTATTTGCTGAGATAAAATTTCTCCGCCAGCATATCGATGGACAAGTCCTCCGTCAGGTGGGCCTGGATATAGGTCAGAATGGCGCTGATCCGGGGGTCCTGGGGCTGGGCCGGCGCCGGCTGCAGGACGTCGGCGCCCCGGAGGGCCCGGCCGATCTCCACCAAAAGACGCAGAAGGGCCCCGCGGCTGAGGATGACGCGGCCGTATTCCTCGTCGGACAGTTGTTTTTCCAGGTCCATGGCCAGCAGCCACAGAGGGCGGCCGCCCTGGCCCGTGCGGAGGACCGGGTGCTCCCGGTCCGCAAAGCAGGCCGTCAGGTCGCAATCGTCGGTGGAACAGCGGCGGAGGAACTCCGGGGAAATGTAAATAATGATCCGCTCGTAGGGCGCCGCGGGGTCAAAATCCGGCCGGTGGACGCAGCCGCTGCCCACCAGCACGGCGTCGCCGGGCAGGAGGGCGTATTGGCGGCCCTCGATCCAGTAACTGCCGGTGCCGGACAGCAGCAGGAGCAATTTGCAGAATTCGTGGTAGTGGTAGTCGGTGCGGATGCCGCCGGGGCCTTTCAGGTGGAAAAGACGGAAATCTTCCAGCAGGTAGCCTTGTTTTTCGTAATTGGTTTGATTCATGGAAATCTCCTTTGGGGATGGAAGAGATGACAGCACGATTTGCAATAAGTATAGCACACATTGCGTTTATTTTGCAAGTATTGCGGTGTATGATGAAGCAAGAAAAATTAAGGGAGGCAAAACCTTATGAAAAAGTTTCTGAAGAATTACAGCTTTATCCTGTTTATGCTGGTCGGCATCGTGGCCGGCTGCATCACCGGCGCATTCTGGCCCGGTGCCACGGCCCTGGAACCCCTGGGTACCGTGTTTATCAACCTGATGTTCTGCGTGGTGGTGCCCATGGTGTTCTGCTCCATCGCATCCGCCATCGCCAATATGCCCAGCGCCAAGCGGGCCGGTAAGGTCATGGGCGTCACTCTGGGCACCTTCTTTGCAACCGCCGGCATCGCCGCCGTGATCATGTACGTCATCGTGCGGCTGATCCCCCTGGTCTCCGGCGACTATCAGGCCGTGGAAGGCGAAGTGGGCGAGACCCTGGGCCTGGCCGACATGGTTATCAACTTCTTCACCAAGCCCGACTTTAACGAACTGCTGAGCCGCAGAGCCATCCTGCCCCTGATCGTTTTTGCGGTGCTGTTCGGCTTCGGTGTCCAGATGTCCGGCGGCCCCGAGACCCCCATCGCCAAGCTGCTGGCCAGCGCCACCGGCGCCCTGATGAACATGGTCAAGATCATTTCTTACTATGCGCCCATCGGTTTCTTCGGCTTCTTCGCTTACCTGGTGGCCACCTACGGCCCCGAGCTGATCGGTGACTACAGCAAAACCCTGATCATCTACTATGTGGTCTGCTTCGTGTACATGTTCGTGTTCTTCCCCCTCTATGCCCGTTTCGGCGGCGGTAAGAACGGCCCCAAGGTCATGTTCAAGAATCTGTTTGCGCCTGCCGCCGTGTCCTTCGGTACCTGCTCCAGCGTGGCCACCATCCCCACCAACATGGAAGCCAGCGAGAAGAGCGGCATCTCCAAGGAAGTGACCAACATCGTCCTGCCCATGGGCGCTACCATGCACATGGACGGCTCCGCCATGAGCGCCATCGTGAAGGTGGCCTTCCTGTTCGGTATCTTCGGCAAGGACTTTGCCACCGGTGAGGCCATCCTGGCCATCATCGTAGCGGTGTTCTCCTCCGTGGCCATGTCCGGCATCCCCGGCGGCGGCGGTACCGGCGAGCTGGTGCTTTGCTCCATCTTCTTCCCGGATCAGCTGGCCATTGCCTATCCCATCGCCATTGCCCTGGGCAACCTGGTGGATCCTCCCGCGACCATGGTCAACGCCGCTGGCGACTATGCCGTGAGCTTCATTGTGGAGCGGTTCGTCAACGGCAAGAATTGGCTGGAAAATCACCTGGCCAAGAAGGATGCAGAGTAATTTGTAAAGATTTCCGGGACGCGCGAAAGCGCGCCCCGGATTTTTTGTTTTTGCAGGGCGCCGGTTGTCTCCCACCGCGCGGCCCCTGATTTTCCCGTAGGGACACCGCTCCTGCGGTGTCCGCGGACACCCGGGGACGGGTGTCCCTACGATATGTGTAGGGCAGGGTCATGACCCCACCGCGCGGTTGGATGACCGCCATTGCGACGCCCCTGCGGGGCTACACCACATCCGCCCCCCTGCGGGGGCACCTTCTCCTCCAGGAGAAGGCTTGGGTGCGGCCCTCTCCGGTGCAAATCGGAGATTTGCACCACCTCTCCCAAAGGGAGAGGCAAGGGGGGCGGAGCGCCACCCCCGGGGGGGGAGGTTTAGGGGCGGGGAGAACTTTGGGAAAGCACGCACAAAAACGGGGCGGCGGAATAACATGGAATGAGCGTGGGAACGCTCCACTAAATCTCTTGGAGGTATTCTTATGTGCGGTAACAACAACGGATTCTTTGGGGGCAACTGCTGCTGGTGGATCATCATTCTCCTGCTGCTGTTCTTCTGCTGCGGCAATGGCAACGGCAACGGCAACACCGCCATCTGCGGCTGCGAGCGCACCTGCTGCTGAATTCCAATGAGAAAGGCCGCCCCGAGGGGCGGCCATCATTTTTATTGATCCATCAGGGCGTCGGCCATGGTGCGGCCCAGGTCATAGTAAAACACGTTATCCCGGGCGGGGGAAAGGCCCCGGTGGGTTCCGCGCTGGCTGTAAATGGCGTAGCTTTGGAACAGCAGGGGGCACAGACGGCCGTCGTCCATGATCTTTTCGTAGAGGGAGTAATAATTGCCGGCGTTGGCCAGGGCGCTGTAGTTCAGGTCCAGGAGGCTGGCGTTTTCCAGACCGCCGTAGTTCAGGGCGCCGTTCTTTTTGTAGAAGGCGGACAGATCCATGTTGGGGGACAGCCGGGTCTGGGCCAGGTAGAGGTCATAGTTGCCCTTTTTCAACAGCTTGACGAAGTCCTCGCCGGTGGCTTTTACGATGGTCACGGTGAAACCGTACTCCCCCAGCATGGCGGCGATGGCGTTGCCCACGTCCAGCCGCAGGGGATCGTCGGCATTCAGCAGGAGTTTCAGCTCCCCGGGGACGATCTCCGATGCTTCCAGGGCGGCACGGAATTTGGCGGGATCATAAGCGTAGTCCTGGGCCAGATTCTCGCTGTAGAACGGGGCGTTGGGGGCGCAGGGGAGCGTGGCGCTTTGGGCGAAGCCCTTGTACCAGTTGGTCACCAGGGAATCCCGGTCGATGGCGTGG
>SVLA01000014.1 GCA_015068175.1 Oscillospiraceae bacterium | reverse complement strand
AAAGCGGTGGGCATTCCCGCGGTGGAGGTCCACATATCCGACGTGGACAGCCGGGAACCTTTCCGGCAGGTGTCCTATGCCGGTCTTTACTGCGAAAAGACCATCAAAGGCCATGGCCTTGACGGTTACCGGGAAGCCATTCTTTATTTGAGAGAACGTTATGGACACTAATGACATTTTTGCGCTTTGGCGAAAGCACCATCGCGCACCTTATCATTTCGACATGGATCAGGATACATGGAATCGCTCCATGTATTACGACACAGACAGCGACGGACGAAAGCTGTTCAGCGTACTGGAAGAAGCCGTTACGGATTCCGGATATATCCAGTATGGCATCACCGCCTTCGGTTTTGATGACCATGGCGCGCTGACTCCGGAAGTAAGTCATCGTGTGATCCGATCCATTTGCTACGAAAATCCACAAGAAGGCCAGCATCTGCTGGACCTTGCCATGGGCAGCTTGGGCCGGAACGAACGGATCCATGCTTACTTCCATTACTTCGGCATGAGCGCCTGCGGACGCCACGGTAAACTCCATGAACAGGATGATCATATCCATCAGCTTCTGCTGAGCAACGGATTCATGGTGGAGCATGAAAACGTTTACTACGCACGGACTTTGACGAAGCAGGATCTCCTCTGCGACTCGGTCAGTATTGCATGGAAGCCTCTGACAAACGGCGGATGCCGGGATTTTGCCATTCTTCTCAAAGGCGAAGAAGTCGGCTGGGGCCAAGTCCATTTTCTGCCCCAGAGGGACATCGCCTATCTGCGGTGGATCTGCATCGCAGAGCATTTGCGGCATCAAGGGATCGGTACCAACGGACTACAAGCACTTTTTTCCAATCTCTATTGCCGTGGGATCCGGCGGTTCGACACGGATACAGCCAGGAATAACACGATTGCACAGCGGTTTTATGAAAAGACGGGCTTTGTTAACAAAGGTATCACCCGCAGTTATTTCACAAAATAATGAATGCCTATGGTCTTTAACGGCCATAGGCATTTTCATTATTCAACGGATTTCAGCGCTTCTGCCATGTTGATCTTCTGGAGCTTATGGTGGAAGATGAAATCCACCACCGTGGCACACAGCAAGGTCAGGGCCATGGCGTAAAGGTAGGACGGGAGGTTGAGCCGGGTCTTGAACCAAACCATATCGATCTTCAACCGCTCCACGATGAATCCCAGGAACCAACGTCCCAAAGGCAGACCCAGGAACATACCGAACACAGTCAGGAGGATATTCTCCTTAAACACATAAGCAGAGGTCTCCCCTGCCCGGAATCCCAGAACCTTGATGGTGGCGATCTCGCGAATGCGCTCGTTGATGTTGATGTTGGTCAGGTTATAAAGGACAATGGCGCCCAGGAGGCCGGCCGAGAACACAATGACCACCACGATCATGTCCAGGGCCGTCATCATATTATCCACCATGTCCGCGGAGTCTTCGCAGACGGTGGTATTAATGACGCCGTCCATGCTCGTAATGAAGGCATTGGCCTCGTGGACGTCCACACCGTTTTTCACCAGGAGGAAGGCCATTTGGTCCGCCGGCACAGCGCCCCATTGATCTTCCATGGTCTGGGGTGAAACGATGCAGAAATTCTGAACATGATTCTCATAGATGCCGGAGACTTTGAGGATCATGGTGCGCATATCCGCATCACGAACGGTGATGGTGTCCCCCAGCTTGATGCCCATGATCTCGGAAATGCCCACGGAAATCAGGGCCTCCCCATGTCCGGGCATATCAAATTCCTCTCCGTTGCGCTTGAAGGACAGATAGTTTTTGATCCCGTCCTCCGCGCTGATGAGGTAAACATCCCGGGCCTGGCCGTCGAACCCCATCTCCACGCTGGTCTGATAGAAGAAACCCACTTTGTTGGTGATGCCTTCCGCCTTCAGGTCCGCCAGGAATTGGTCCTTTTGCTCTTCGGTGCGGCCTTCGGAAAAATAGACTTCGATATCGAAGTGATTGACCTCCGAGAACTGGATATTGGCGATGTCGATGATGGTATCCCGCATGCCGAAGCCGGTCAGCAGCAGGGCCGTACAGCCGCCGATGCCGATGAGCATCATCAAAAGCCGCTGTTTATAGCGGAATACGTTGCGAAGCATGACCTTGTTCAGGAAGCTCATGTGTTTCCAGAAGGGGAGCTTTTCCATGAGGGATTTCCGTCCGATCTCCGGCGCCTTGGGGCGGATCAGCTCCGCAGGGACTTCCCGGAGGGTACGGTAGCAGCAGTACCAGGTGACAAAGGTGGAGCAGGCAATGTAAGCCGCGGTGATCCCCAGGCAAAGCTGCCAGTCCATGGTCAGAACCACGGTGGGACGGATATTGAAGAGGATGCCGTAGGCATTCCACAAAAGATTGGGGAAGAATGTACAGCCTACGAGGCACCCCAAAGAGCAGCCAAGGATGGCCGCGCTGGCGGAATACCACAGGTATTTACCCATAATGGCGCCTTTGCTGTGGCCCAGGGCCTTCAGGGTGCCGATCTGGGTCCGCTCTTCTTCCACCATGCGGGTCATGGTAGTGATGCACACCAGGGAGGCGATGAGCAGGAAAAACACGGGCAGGATCTCCGCAATGCCGTCGACGATGTCGGAATTGCTGTCCAATGCCAGGTAACCGGCGTTGGTATTCCGGGTCAGGACGAAGGTGTCCGGGCCGGTCATCCCATCGATGGTCTTCCGGGCATCCTCGAGCTGGATAGCCGCATCATCCAGTTTGGCCTTGGCTTCCGCCAGTTCCGCTTCCGCATCGGCTTTGCCCTGCTCGTATTCCAGCCTGGCCGCATCCAATTCTGCCTGACCGTCCATCAGTTCCTGCCGGCCGGCAGCCCATTCCGTCTTCTTTTCATCCAGTTCCCGCTGGCCGGCATCCAATTCCAGGTAACCGGCGTTGATCTTGGCCGCCGCGGCGGCAAACTGATTTTCAAGCACCGCCTTTTGGGTCTGGAGCTGGGCGTGGCCGTCCTCAATGGCGGTCAGGGATTCCCGAAGGGTCTTCTCTGTGGCGGCCAGTTCCACCCGCTGCGCTTCCAGTTCGGCCTGGGTGGAAAGCAATTGTTCCTGGGTCGCCACAGCCTCATCGTACTGGCTTTGATATTCCTCCAGGGTGGCGGTCTGCTCCGCCAGGGTCGCCTCCAGGGATTCGATCAGGCGTTCATTGCCCAGGCGTTTGGCCGCTTCCAGGGATTGCTGGGTATATTCCACCTGGGTCTGCTGAAGACCGATCATCATTTCCAGCAGCGGCAGACTGGTCTCAATCTGGGAAAGGCCGCTCTCGATCTGGGCCAGGCCGTCATCGATCTGGGCCAGGCCGTCGGTGATCTGGCTCAGGCTGTCCTTCACCAGTTTTTCATTGTC
The DNA here is from genome assembly GCA_015068175.1 of Oscillospiraceae bacterium. The sequence goes on along the minus strand of SVLA01000014.1, from coordinate 18,918 downwards.
TGCCAGATCCTGGTACGCATCGGCGATCTGGGTAAATGCTTCGACCTTGCCGTTCTCCAGTTCCAGCATGGCGGCATCCAATTGCTTGCGGGCGTCGTCCAACTGCTTCTGGGCATCGTTGAGCTGTATTTCACCGTCATTGACCTGGATCCAGCCCTCATCAATATCCGCCTGGGCCTTTTCCAGTTCCGCCAGGGCATCAGCCAGGGCCTGGAGGGCCTCCGCGCGGCCGTTTTCGTATTCACGAAGACCGTCCTCATATTCCCGCAGGCCGTCGGCATATTCCTGCTCCGCGTCCCCAATGAGCTTATCAAAGCGGAGCTGGGCCAGCAATTCCACAGAGGGCATCAGGGTTTCAGCCATGCTGTCCATGAAATCGTTGTATTCCTCGGAGTAAACGGTCCAGTCCCCTTCCAGAGTGGCGTAAATACCGGTGAAATAGTCCACGTTGAATGCCTCTGCAGCCAGGTAGACATAGGAGGAAACGGAGCCGCTGCCCAGGGTGGTGCTGCCGCGGGTCAAGTCCATATAAATGGGAGAGCTGATCCGGCCCACCACGGTGTATGTGTGGTACCGGAGGCTGTCCAGGGTATCGGGATCATTGCCGGCGGTGACGGTGATCTCCTCACCGATGATGGAATCGCCAAACATCTCGCCGTCCACCAGGCACTCATCGGGAGCGGAGGGCATCTCACCGGAAAGCAGATAGACCTTATTCACCTTCTCCGGCATGGAATACAGGCGATAAACGCTGTCGGTGCCGGAATCGCCTTTGACGAAAGCATCCAGATAAACGCTTCCCTCCGCATCCACGATGCCATCAAGATCCTTCACCTTATCCACCTGCTCCTGGGTCCAGCCGTAGGTATTGAGCAGGTGCAGATCAAACATATTCTGCTGATCGGTGTAGTCCTGGCCCGTGGCGACCATGTCTCTTTTGGTGATCTTCAGACCCATAAAAAGAGAGCAGCCCAGGGCGATGATGGCGACGATGGCAATATACCGCCCCAGGGAGCGCAGGATGCTCCGGGACAGATTTGTACGCATCCGATTTTTCTTCATTACCATTCGATCTCCGCAATGTCAACAGGGTGTTCATTCTTACTCTGGGAAACCACGGTGCCGCTCTTGACCTTGATAACCCGGTCCGCCATGGCGGTCAGGGCGCCGTTGTGGGTGATGATGACCACCGTCATGCCGGTGGAACGGGCGGTATCCTGCAGCAGCTTCAAAATAGCCTTACCGGTCTGATAATCCAGAGCGCCGGTGGGTTCGTCACACAGAAGCAGCTTGGGATTCTTAGCCAATGCCCGGGCAATGGCCACGCGCTGCTGTTCGCCGCCGGAAAGCTGGCTGGGGAAATTCTTCAGCCGGTCTCCCAGACCCACGTTCCGCAGGACCAATTCCGCGTCCAGAGGATCCTTGCAGATCTGGTTGGCCAGCTCCACATTCTCCAGGGCGGTCAGATTGCCGATGAGGTTATAAAACTGGAACACGAAACCGATGTCCTCCCGGCGATACTCCGTCAACTGACGGTGGTTCAGTCGGGAGATCTCGCGGCCGTCCAGGCGGACGGAACCGGAGGTCAAGGTATCCATGCCGCCGAGGATATTCAAAAGGGTGGTCTTGCCGGCGCCGGAGGGACCCACGATGACCACCAGCTCCCCCTTATCGATGGTGAAGGATGCATCGCGGAGGGCCTCGATCCGCACTTCGCCCATGCGATAGACCTTTCCGACATTCTCAAATTCAACAAATGCCACAGCATTTTCCTCCTATACGCATAACTCTAATCGTATTATAGCATAAGAAAGCTGAAATGTCGAAACTTTTTGTGAACAAATAAGAAGAGGTGTGAACCTCTGTTGACTTTCCTGTGGGACAAAAGTATAATGCAGATAAACATTCTTTCATTTCGAGGTGCATAAATTGCTTGAATTGTATAAACCTCAAATCGAGGACATGTGGTTCAGAGAACAAATGATGTGTGATCCGCAGACAATGGCCTATAACCACGCCTATGGAGGAACTATTCCTTTTCCTGAAGAGTATTGGGCAGATTGGCATAGCAGATGGATCACGAACCACAATAACAAACGCTTTTACAGATACATAAAAGATCATGATGTTTTTGTTGGAGAGGCAGCATATCATTTTGACCCAGGTAGGGAAATTTATATGGCCGATGTGATTATTTACGCCCCGCATCGGGGAAAGGGATATGGCCGAAACGGACTATTGCTTTTGTGTGAAGCAGCAAAAGCAAATGGGATCAAGGAACTTTATGACGACATTGCTATCGACAATTCGTCTGTTGTGCTGTTTCTTAAATGTGGATTTGTTGAAATTCTTCGAACCGACGAGTATGTTTTGGTAAAAAAGGAATTGTGATTTACCAAGCATCTTGCTCAACAGCAAACCGCCGCACCGGGCATGGTGCGGCGGTTGATTATTGCGTTGGCGGCAGGAACAAGTCCCGTCCCGTCATCATTTTTTGCGAAAAACCAGCAGTTTGCTGCCGAAATAGTTGAGGATCACCACCAGGATGCTGACCAGGAGCTTCATGATGTTTCCGTTCCAATGGAGCAGGTCCACGGTCACGGCGATGATGAGGGTCTCCAGGACACCGGAACCGATGCGGCAGCCCACGAACTTGGTCAGCTCGGGACCCACCACCTGCCAGGACCAATCATGGCTCTTGAACACGAAGGGTTTATTGGTCAGGTAGGCAAAGGCCACGGCCACCACCCAGGCAATGACATTGCTGACAGCAGCGCTCAGGTGCAGGAGATTGTAGCACGGCAGGTAGACCACATAATTGACCAGGGTGGTCAGACCGCCGAAAAACAGATAGGCCAGCACATCGTAATACTTATGGATGAGATTTTTGACCTTCTCCACCATCAGTAACCCAACTCCTCCCCCACCAGGATGAACTTGATCCGGCCGGCGGGACGGCAATGCCGGGTGATGACGATCTGGTTGCAGATACAGCGCTCGGACTTGCAATCGGCGCAGGCGCCGGTGGTATTGCAGGGAATATCCAGGTTGAAGCGCTGGGCATTCATGGGGGACGCCACGGTGCGGGCCCGGCGGAGGGCGTCATCCAGGGTGTCCATGACCTTGTTCATACTGGCAATGACCAGTACGGTCTTGGGTCCGTAAATGATGGCAGCCACCCGGTTGCCGGTGCCGTCAATGTTCACCATCTGGCCATCCAGGCTCATGCCGTTGGCGCCGGTAAGGAACACATCGGCGCTGAGGCACCGGCGGCCGCAGGCATCTTTTTCTGCCGGGTCGGTATAACGGTCCCGGTCGATGGCTTCGTAGGGGCCGTTGCGGACCGCGTCCATCAGTCCGATCTCCTGGGCGCTGTGGGCGCCGCCCCAGCCGACGCTGCTTCCTTCCGGGATCAAAGCCAGGGCCTGCTGCAGCGCTTCTTCCTTAGTGGCGCAATAGTATGCATCAAAATGGCGGGAACGGAGGTTTTTCACCAGGATCTGCGCTCTTTTTTCGTAATAAAGTTCGGTTACAGAGGCCATCAATACCCCTCCAATTCAGTAAAAGTCATGCCCAGGTATTTTTCCAGAGCGGCCAGCTTCAGGCTGGTGCAGAATACCGCCATGGCCTTTTCCAGCTCCTCAATGGGCGGCAGGCTGGGGGCAATGCGGATATAGGAATCCAGGGGGTCCACCCCGTAAGGATAAGTGGCACCGGCTTCCGTCAGCTTCACGCCGGCCTTGGCGCACAGCTCCAGGGTCCGCTTGGCGGTGCCGGGCATGGCGGCCACGCAGACAAAATAGCCGCCGTTGGGATGGTGCCAATGGGCGATGCCCTTGTTGGTCAGCTCCGCGCGGAGCATATGCAGCACCATGTGGAACTTCGGCGCCATGATGGCGGCGTGGCGTTTCATCAGCTCGATGGTGTGGGCCCGGTCCTTCAGGAAGCGGACATGGCGAAGCTGGTTAATCTTATCGTAAGAAATGGTCTGAGCCGCAATAAGGTTGGCCATATAGCGGATATTTTCCTCAGAGGATGCCATGACGGACATACCGGCGCCGGGAAACGTGATCTTGGAAGTGGAGGCAAACTCGAAGACCATATCCGGTCTGCCGGCTTCGGCGCACAGGGCGATAATATCCCGGAAGGGTTCAAACTCGCCCTCAAATTCGTGGACGCAGTAGGCATTGTCCCACATAATGACAAAATCCGGGGCGGCCGGCTTCAAATTGGCGAAGCGGTCCACGGTCTCGTCGGAGTAGGTGTAACCCTGAGGATTGGAAAATTTGGGAACACACCAAATGCCCTTAACGGCAGGATCTTCCACCAGTTCCTCCACCACGTCCATATCGGGACCCCAGGGGGTCATGGGGACGGTGATCAGCTCAAAGCCAAAACTCTCGGTAATACGGAAATGGCGGTCATAACCCGGCGCAGGACAGAGAAATTTGATCTTTTCTTCCTTGCACCAGGGGCGGGGGCTGTTCTTCAGGCCGTGGGTATAGCCCCAGGAGATCAGGCCGTGCATCAAATGAAGGCTGGCGTTGCCGCCCACGAAAGTCTGCTCCGGTTTGCATCCCAGAACATCCGCCCAATATTCCCGGGCGCACCGCAGGCCAGCCAGGTCGCCGTAATTACGGCTGTCCACGCCGTCGATAATACACTCGGCCGGATCCGTCAGCACAGTCAGCAGATCGCTGACCAGGTCAAGCTGCAGTTTGCTTGGCTTGCCGCGGGACATATCCAGCTTCAGTCCCTCCCTCTTCAGTTGCTTATAGCGATCCATCAAAATCTTTGCTTCCATACGCAGAGCCTCCCGGCTTCTGCTGCCGTATGCAGCCATCAACCATCATCCTTTCAGCCAAAATCAAATATTAGCTCTATTATATGTTATCGGCGGCAAAAAAGCAAGGACCAGGGACCATAATTTCATTTGCACAAATTTTTACTTGCATTTTTGGCAAAATTGACATACTATTGAAGGTAGAGTATCATTCCATGAAAGGATGCGATGCGGATGCACAACACCATCAATGTACCGGAGATCTTCGGCTGCGATGTTTTTAACGAGGCAACCATGCGGCAGCACTTGGCCGAAGCCACTTTCGAAGCATGGCACCGTTGTATCAAGAGCGGTTCTCCCCTGCCCCTGGACGTGGCCAACGAGATCGCGGAGGCCATGAAGAACTGGGCCGTCAGCAAAGGCGCCACCCACTACACCCATTGGTTCCAACCCATGACCGGCATTACCGCGGAAAAGCACGATTCCTTTATCGCCCCCACCAATGACGGCAAGGTGATCATGGAATTTTCAGGCAAGGCCCTGGTCAAGGGCGAGCCGGATGCTTCTTCTTTCCCATCGGGTGGTCTGCGGGCGACTTTCGAGGCCCGGGGTTACACCGCCTGGGATCCTACGGCATTTGCCTTTGTGAAGGACGGAAGTTTGTACATCCCCACCTGCTTCTTTTCCTATACCGGTGATGCCCTGGACAAAAAGACCCCCCTGCTTCGTTCCATGGACGAAGTATCCAGGGCGGCAGTCCGTCTGCTGAGGGCATTGGGCGACGATCAGACCCAGCGGGTCCATGTGTCCGTAGGTGCGGAGCAGGAATATTTCCTGATCCCCAAGGCGCTGTACGCCCAGCGGGAAGACCTGCGGCTTACCGGCCGGACCCTTTTCGGTGCCGTACCGCCCAAGGGTCAGGAGCTGGGGGACCATTACTTCGGCACCATCCGGACCCGGGTCTCCGCATTTATGAAGGACCTGGACGAACAGCTTTGGCGCCTGGGCGTTCTGAGCAAGACCAAGCACAACGAAAGCGCCCCCTGCCAGCACGAAATGGCCCCCATCTATTCCGATGCCGGCCACGCCTGCGACTCCAATCAGCTCATCATGGAGATCATGAAAAAGTGCGCCGCCAAGCATGACCTGGTGTGTCTGCTCCACGAAAAACCCTTCCAGGGTGTCAACGGTTCCGGTAAGCACAACAACTGGTCTCTTTGCACCGATACGGGGCGGAATCTCTTCTCTCCCGGCAGCACCCCCATCCACAACGCCCAGTTTTTGGTGTTCCTGGCGGCCTTTATCAAGGGTGTGGACGAATATCAGGATTTCCTTCGCTGTACCGTGGCCCACGCCGGCAACGACCAGCGTTTGGGCGGTCACGAAGCGCCGCCGGCCATTATTTCCATCTTCCTGGGTGAAGAACTGACCTCCGTCATCGAATCCCTGATCCAGGGCATCAATTATCAGCATCCCGGCAAGAGTGTCATGCAGATCGGCGTGGATGTTCTGCCTGCCATCCCCCGGGACACGGCGGACCGGAACAGAACCTCTCCCCTGGCCTTCACCGGCAACAAATTTGAGTTCAGAATGCTGGGTTCTTCCCAGTCCATCGCCGGTCCCAACATCGCTCTGAATACCATCATGGCTGAGGAACTGGATCAGTTCGCTTATATTCTGGAGCAGGCGGCGGATCCCGACGCTGCGCTGCAGAAACTGGTCTGCGATGTTTTCAAGGCCCACAAGCGGATCATCTTCAACGGAAACGGCTATTCCCGGGAATGGCAGGAAGAGGCCGCCCGCAGAGGATTGAGCAATCTGTCCACCACCGCCCAGGCCCTGCCCCATTACGTCGATCAGAAGAATATCGACCTGGTCAGCAGTCACGGTATTTACACCGAGGCGGAATTCCGGGCCAGATATGACATCCATCTGGACAGCTATTGCAAGCGCGTGAAAATCGAGGCCAAGACCATGATCGACATGGTGATGCACCAGATTCTGCCCGCCGCCATGCTCTACAGCGCCGACCTGGCCAAGGGCGCTCTGCGGAAAGCAGAGCTTTCCGGCGTAACGCCCCGGGCCGAGGAGGACCTGGTCCGCCGGATCACCAAAGCCGCCAACAGCCTCTATGATGGCTGCGAGGCCCTGGCATCGGCTTTGAAAGAAGTACCCGGGGACCACTTGGCCGCCGCTGAGTATTTTGACCGGGTCATTATGGCGCAGATGAATGCCCTGCGGGCGGACGCGGACCTACTGGAAAAGCTCACCGCCAAGGACCGCTGGCCCTACCCCATTTACTCGGATATTCTCTATTACTGATCATCAGTACAAAAAAGCTCCCGTGCCGCGGCACGGGAGCTTTCATCTTCTTAGTATTTAATCTTATCAAGGGGGGTCAGATACTGTTGACGGCGCTGCTCGCGCATGGTGCGATAATTCTGATCGGCACCGGTATGGACCTGGTGCAGATACTCATGATGGTCATGAAGGATGGTCTCATCGGTTCTGGCCAGCATCATAACTGCGATGGAGCTGCAATGGTCAGCGGCGCGCTCCAGATGGGTCAGCGCTTCCATAAACACCAGGCCGGAGCTGATGCCGCAGGCACCGGACTTCAGGCGCTTGGTATGGCGGTCTCTCAGAAGCAGGACCATGTCATCGATGGTCTCTTCCAGCGGTTCGATGGCCTTGGCCTTTTCATTATCGTCGCTGGCAAAAGCGTCCACGGTGATGAGCAGGATCTCGTTGATGGCATCGCACAGAAGTCTCAGTTCCTGACGGGCGGCATCGGAGAAGGCGCAGTCTTCCTTCTGCAGTTGCTGGGCCAATTCCACCAGGTTGGTGGCATAGTCACCGATACGCTCGAAGCTGGGAACACTCTGCATCAGCAGGTCCACCTGACGGTCGTCACGCTCCGTTTCAACCACCTTGGACAGACCGATAAGGAAATGGTCCGCACGGTCGGCAAACTGGTCCAGGCATTCTTCATCGGAGTCAATGCGTTCTGCATCCACGACCTTTCCGCTAATGAGGATATTGCAGCATTTTGCGAAGTTCTCGCGGGCCAGATTGCCCATGAATGCCACAGCCTTGGTGGCCTCATTCACGGCCAAAGCGGGAGAAATGTAGAGCTTATCCGTGAGGGTATGCAATTCGGGATGGCGATGGATATGCTCCGGCTTGTCCTTGATCACAAGGACGGACAGATTGACCAACTGACCGGCAAAGGGAACCAGAACAATGGCCGTGATCAGATTGAAGATGGTCTGGAAGTTTGCGATTCCGCCGCTGTCAACGGAAGCATTCCAGAACTCTCTGCCGAAGACCGCATTGGCCTCCATAATGGACATGACGATCATGAAAAGGATCGTTCCGATGGTGTTGAAAGCGATGTGCACCACGCCGGTACGCTTTGCATCATTGGAAGAACCGATGGAACAGACCATGGCCGTCGTGACACAGGTACCCAGGTTGATGCCCATGATGATGGGATAAGCCATGGAGAAGGTAACCACGGTGGCATTGGGATCCGTCGCCGCCGCAGCGGCCGTTGCCGCCGCGACCGTCTGAAGCATACCCACGGTGGCAGAGGAACTCTGGACGATGACCGTCAGTACCAGGCCGAACAGGATGCCCAGGATGGGATTTTCCAGATAGCTCAGGAACGCCTCGAAGACACTGGTGCCGATCAGGGGCTTCACGCCGTCGGTCATCAGGTTCAAACCGATGAACAACACACCGAAACCGATGCAGATATCGCCAATGGCCTTGTAATTGTTCTTTTTGATGAACATCAGCAGAATGATGCCGGCGACCAGGGCGATGGGTGCCAGGGTATCGGTATCAAAGAGCCACAGCAGGAAACTGCCGTCAGATTCAATGGAACTGAGGCGGATGATCTGGGCCGTCACCGTTGTGCCGATATTGGCACCCATCACGATGGACACCGCCTGCTTCAGATTCAGCACGCCGGCGCCGATCAAAGCCACGGTCAGCACGATGGTTGCGGTGGAGCTTTGGATGACAGCCGTAACAAGGGCGCCGGTCAAAACGCCAATCACCACATTGCCGGTGACTTTCTCCAGCACCTTTTTCAAGGCTTCGCCGGAGCTGTTCTTCAGACCGTCGCCCATGATCTCAATGCCGTAGAGGAACATGGCAAGGCCGCCTAAAAGTTGCACGATTGCGGATACGATCTCCATAACAGAAAACTCCTATATTGAGATTTGCGCAGGGTTTGATGTTATTATAAACGGGTCATGTCAAAAAGTACAGTAAAATTTTAGCAAATGTCGTTTTCTGATCTTTATTTACCGGTAGAACCAAAGCCGCCTGCGCCCCGGGCAGTATCGCCCAGTTCCTCCACCTGGCAGAAGCCGGGGGTGAACACCGGGGTGATGAGAAGCTGAGCCACCCGTTCCCCGGGAGCCACCGTCTGAGGGATCCGGCTGTGATTGTGCAGCGCCACCATGACTTCCCCACGGTAGTCGGAGTCGATGACCCCCACTTTATTGGCCGGGGCCAGGCCCCGCTTGGCGCCCATGGAACTGCGGGCATAGATCAGGCCGGCGCATCCTTTGGGAACTTCCAGGGCAAAACCGGCAGGGACCATGAAGGTACAGCCGGGTTCAATGGTGACCGGGGCCTCCAGGCAGGCGTAAATATCGGCGCCAGCGGCTTCAGCAGAGCCATAGGTGGGCAATTGGGCCCCGGCGCGCAGAAGTTTTACATTAATTCTTTCCATTTCTCATTCCTCCGTTGGTCTGCCAATCCTGCCACAGCACCACTTCCCCGGCAGTCAGGGAGGCAGGTACGTCGATCAGCCGTTGATTTTCCGATCCCCGGAACCGCAGGGACAGATTTTTCTTTTCTTCGATGAAGGGGCCGTCCACCAGCACATCCAGATAGCTCAGGTATTCGGCTGTGTCACCGAGCCGACCGCTGCAGATATCCCGGTCAAAAAGGTAACCGGAAAAAGCCCAAATGCTCTTATCAGGCAGTTTGGCCTTGATCTGCCGCAGAAGCTCTACGATGGCCGATTGATTCTGGGGTTCAAAGGGTTCTCCTCCCAACAAGGTCAAACCCTTGATGTGAGGTTGGGCCATATAGCTGAGGATCAGGTCCACGGTCTGCTGGGTAAAGGGGGTGCCGTAGTCAAAATCCCAGGCCACCTCATTGAAGCAGCCTTTACAACGGTGGGTGCAGCCGGAAACAAAGAGGCTGACCCGGACCCCGGGGCCGTTGGCGATGTCGTTATTCTTGATGGCAGCGTAGTTCATTACTTTTTTCTCCCAAGACGGGCAAACCACGGGAAGGTCAGGGGCCAAAGGATGCCGGCGGTGAGGACCACCAGACAATAGCGGATGGCGCGGGCGATCATATGGCCGCCGCAGATGGCTTCCAGCACGGAACGGGTGCCTTCCTTCACCAGCAGCACCACACCCAGGCCCAGGACCGCCTTCAGGATCTGGGCCCACCAGACGGCATCGGTTTGGAAGCTGAACTTCTTCTCGTCCACAAGGTAAACCACCAGCACACCGGCGAAGCAGCCCAGGAAGGTATAGCTGTTCTTCAGGGCGGATTCATAATTGTGGGCATCCAGCTCTGCCGGGAACGGATACAGCTCCACATACAGTACAAAGGCAACACTCAGCAGAAGCATGACGCCAAAGAACCAGGGGATCCGCTTCTTATTTCCCAGGAGCAGGGGGCGGAAGGCAAAGATCATGGCCAGGGCCATACCGCTGCCCACCAGGACATCGGCAGGGGTATGAACGCCCACATACATCCGGGACAGGGGTACCAGGACCATGAAAACGATGCAAACGGCACGGATGATCTTATTCTTCCGGGTGGCAGCAACACAGCCCAGGTAACCCACGGCGGTTTGGGAATGGCCGCTGGGGAAGCTGTAACCGTCGGCTTCGGGGATGGCGCTCTCCAAGGGGCGCATGCTGGGGTCCCGGACCCAGGGCCGGGGAACGCGGCAGAGGATCTTCAGAAATTGGTTGGCCATGTTGCCGAAGAGGCCCACGCCCAGGGTATAATAACCTTCGTATTTATCGACGCACCAGAAAATGATCAGGGCGGCCACCAGGAAGGCAGTCTCCTCACCCAGGTGGGTCACCAGGAGCATCAGCTTGTCCAGAAGCGGAAAGCGGATGTTTTCCAACAGTTTCAAAAAAGCCATATGAAACCTCCATATCTTGTGGTATTGGTTCCATTATAACACAACACCGTCCGGGCGCAAGACCCCGGACGGTGTTTTTTTGAATTTTTTAGGGTAAAAGTTCCAGGACTTCTTCCTTGGGGCAATAGCCCAGGGACTTGCCGACCATCTGGCCGTTTTCCATGACCACCAGCAGCGGAATACTGGTAACACCGAACCGGATCGCCAATTCCATATCGTTGTCCACGTTGATCTTGCCCACGGTGATGTCGGGACGCTCAGCGGCCACCTCCGCCAGGATGGGGGCAAGCATCTTGCAGGGGCCGCACCAATCGGCGTAAAAGTCCAGCAGGACGGTCTTGCCGCTGTGCAGAACTTCCGCATCGAAATTGTTTTTGGTAATGGGGATCAGAGCCATAGAGTTGTTCCTCCTTGGTGTTTTTTCTTTAGTATACACCAGGAAGGCTTCCGTGTCTACATCTTTTACCACAGCTTTTGGACGGTGATCTCCACCAGGTTCGGCTGCAGGAGGTAGAGATAGCCGTCGATCAGAACGCCGCGGACAGCGCCCATATCGGAGCTTTCCAGGGGGATGGATGCCACTTCCACCAGCTTATAGCCGTCAAAGTGGAGGAGGATATAACGGAACAGCGCGTCGCCGTTGGAATTATAAGCGGAGAAATCGTAAACAGCAAGGCCGATCAGGTCCTGCTCCCGGTCGATCAGGTAGGATTTATAGACCTGAGAGAAATCCGCTTCCAGCTCGAAGGAGGTGACGGACACCACACCTTCTTCCGTTTCTTCATAGATCTCCACCTTCAGGGTCCGCATCTCACTGAAGCCGATACCGGCCAGGTAGCCGTCACCCAGGTCGATGAGGGAGGTGGAATAGCCGTCAATGGTACCCGTGTCGGTCCAGCTGATATTGTCGGGGTCAGACAGATCAAAGAAATAGACCGGGTCCGTCATCACGATGACTTCGGCGGTGCAGACATAGGCGGTGTCGCCGTTGAAGCGGACGGCGGTAGCCTCCTCTCCTGCCGGCGCAAACGCAATAACAGAGGAACGGACGGTCCAATCCGTCAGGTCGATACAGTAAAGATCCACATTTCTCACGGCATTGCGCGAAGCGGTACCGATTTTGCCCCATTGATCGTAATTGGTCAGGAACTTTGTGGTGCTGGTGACCACCCGGAGGAGGCCGTTGTGCTGATCCATGCTGTACTGATCCTTCACAGCCCCATCCACCGTGATGCTGCCCAGCTTTTCCAGCTTGTGGCCGATGTAGGAAATGCCGGTGATATCGGTCTTGGTAACGGTCATTTGGCCTTCCAGGGTAGTTTGGGATTCGCTGTAGTTGTGGGTGGCGTAGATGGTATCCGCGGAAACGTACAGATCCTCGGAGTAGCTCAGCAAGGCCGCCGTATCCAGCACCTGCAGGTCCTTGCCGTTCAGCTTGCAGATGACGGTGTAGCGGGTGACATCCGCGTTATCCGGGCAGATGATGTCTTCGCCGGGGATGCAGACCATCTGGCCGGGTTTGCCGTAGGTGGGCACATAAGTCTCCGGCTCATCAAAATCCACGTCCCCGCTCACCCGGTAGCGGTACACCAGCAGAAGGTCCCCATCCACCACCCGGGTGGAAAGCAGATCGCCGGAGAAAAATACATGGTTGATCAGACGGATGTTGCCGGGGTCGGTCACATCCAGATTCACCAGCAGAATGCTGGATCCCTGCTGCTTTTCATAGGTATTCATGACCACGGTGACGGTGGTGCAATCGGTAGACAGATACATTTCCACATCCGAGGTACCGTAATATACCTGGCTCCGGCCGAATTCCGCCTGGATCGCTTCCATAAAATTGATACCGCCCACATAGTCGGAATCTTCCTTGTTGATGGAATAGATACCCAGGAAATTGTTGCCGCTCAGGTAGTAAATGTATTTGTCGCTGCGCTTGATCAGGTCTGCCTCGGTGACACCGGCCACCTGATTATCGGTAACTTCCACATAGTTGCCGGTGCCGTTCATGCTGTCCGTGACAGGACTATCCATAGGGGCGCCCGCCATAGGGGCGCCCGGCGCAGGCATGGCTTCGCCTTTCAATCCGCCGGTCAGCCGGTCGGACACGCTGTTGGAAAAACTCTGCACCAGGATGTCAAAATTGTTCTTGTAGCGGTCGGTGTTCCAGGTCATTTTATTGATCTGCTTGATCACGGGGTAATATTCGCTGGCGGAATAGGCAGATACATTGGGCGCAAAAGCGTCCAGGGGCAGGAACAGCACCAGAGCCACCACGGCCAATGCCAAGGTCAGGCCGGTGGCCCGGACAATAGTGCGGCGTTTCTTCATTTTGTTCAGTTTCGATGCAACCATTTGGTTACGTTCATCAAAGGTCTTCATGAGTAATGCCCTCCTTTTCAAGTTCAGTTTTCAGGGCCGATCTGGCCCGGGACAGGAGATTGTAGATCTGCTTGGGTGCCTTGCGAAGAACTGTGCAGACTTCCGCCACGGAGAATCCCTCCAGATAAGTAAGCTGCAGGACCATGCGATACTGCTCCGGCAATTTCTGCAGACAGCGGTAAACCGTCCCGTTGCGTTCCCTGCGCAGAAGGTCCCCCTGGGGATCTCCGCCGCCCAGGACGTTCTCCAGGTCCTCCAGAGGGACCGTTTCCCGGTGGTGGCGCAGATAGTCCATGGCCTTGTTCCGCAGGATCTTAAACAGATAGGCGCGCAGATGGCCTTCGTCCGGGAAGGACTTCCCTTTGAAGATGACGGTTGCCAGGGCATCCGCCGCCAGGTCTTCGGCCACCTCCGCGGAACGGACATAGCTGTACGCAAACCGAACCAGAGCATCGGAGTAGATTTGTACCAATGCCCCAATATCTCCTTGTCTCGCTAAAAAACGGCGGTAGCTACTTGCACCGATTTCAGCCATATCGATCACCTCACACTCTTATAACGGAAAAATGTGGTTTTTTACTCAGTAAATTTACAATATTTTTTTGATTTTTCATTTTCTTACAGTATAATACAGAAAAAGGCGCCGCGCAACCGGATTTTGGGAGGTGGAAACGTGTATAAAACACTCTCGCAGCACTATCGGGAGAAGTTTGGCTGTAAAGTCTATAAACTGGCCATTGACGGCGGTTTCACCTGCCCCAACCGGGACGGGACCCTGGGCGTCGGCGGATGCATCTTCTGCTCCGGCATGGGCAGCGGCGATTTTGCCGTCCGGGGCACCGATGTTCGCAGGCAACTGGAACTGGCCAAAGAAAAGGTGGCATTCAAGAACAAAAACGGCAAATATATGGCCTATTTTCAGTCCTTTACCAACACCTATGCCCCGGTGGAGCGATTGGAAGAACTGTATACCGCGGCCCTGGCCCCGGCGGATATCGTGGGTCTTGCCATCGGCACCCGGCCCGATTGTCTGCCGCCGGAGACGGTGGAATTGCTCTCACGGCTGAATAAGATCAAACCCATCTCCGTAGAACTTGGATTGCAGACGATTCATGCGGAAACCGTCCGGTATATCCGCCGTGGGTATGAAACCGATGTCTATTTTGACGCTGTAAAGCGGCTGAAAGCGGCGGGTTTGGACGTGGTGACCCACATCATCCTGGGCCTCCCCGGGGAGACGCCCCAAATGATGAGGGATACTACCCGGGCCGCCGCAGATGCCGGCACCGATGGCATCAAATTCCAGTTGCTTCACGTTCTTCGCGGCACGGATCTGGCGGCAGAATACGAAGCGGGGAAATTCGAATGCATGACCCTGCCGGAATACGCCGCCGTGCTGAAAAGCTGCATCGATCTCCTGCCGCCCCTCATCGTGGTCCACCGGATCACCGGCGACGGAGCAAAAAAGGACCTGATGGCGCCGCTGTGGTCTGCCGACAAAAAAGCGGTACTGGCCTATTTGAATGAATATCTTGCCAAGTGATGAGAAATAGGATATAATGCATATAATACATTCATAGGAGTGAACTTTATGTTTTCCAACGAACCCCGCTGCGCCTACGGCCGGGCGCCCGTTAACGAAGTGATCTGCCAGCTCCGGTTCCCGGAGATCCTGACCATCGGCACCCAGGTGCCGGCGGCATTCCAGGAAGCCATCCGCGCGGAATATCCCCAGTATCAGGCCCGCCAGGAGGCACCGGCACCCAAGATCACCGGCACCCCGGGCAATTTCCGGCTGGAGAATCCCCCCACCGCCGTCAATTATCAATTCACTTCCGCCGACGGCATTTGGCGGGTGAACCTGACCACCAAATTCATCTCCATCGCCACCACCAAGTACACCGGCTGGGAAGATTTCGCCGCAAGGCTGGACAAGCCCCTGGCCGCCTTCATCAAGCTGTACAAACCGGCCTATTTTGAGCGTGTGGGATTGCGGTATGTGAATTTCATCTCCCGCAAAGACCTGGGTCTGGAAGGCGTGCCCTACAAGGAACTGATCAGCAGTTGCTATCTGGGCATCCTGGCGGAAGAGGATGTGGCGGAAACCGGCACCAGCCGCTGCAGCGTGGACACGGAGCTGACCATCCGGGGCGGATGCAAGGCCAAGATCCACGCCGGCCCCGGCATGGTCAAGCGCAACGGCGTCCAGGACCCGGAGATCAAATTCGTATTCGACCAGGATCTGTTCCTGCCGGGCAAGCTCCCCCTGAATCTGTCTGCCGGTGCATTGCAGACTTTACATGCCCAGGCATTTTCCATCTTCCGGGGTGCCATTACCGACACTTTGCATGATGCCCTGGAACCTAATCACCTATAATCGGAGGAACCCATGCCCTATTTGTATTTCGATTGGACCTATCTGTTTCTGGTCCTGCCCTGCATGCTCATCGCCATGTGGGCCAGCGCCAATGTCAATTCCACGTTTAAGAAGTATTCCAAGCAGTATTCCATCCGCCGTTTGACCGGCGCTCAGGCCGCCGAACGGGTCCTCAGCGCCAACGGCGTCCGCGGTGTGCGCATCGAGCGGGTCAGCGGCAATCTGACAGACCACTACGATCCCCGGACCAACGTGATCCGGCTGTCGGACGGCGTGTACGATTCCACTTCCACTGCCGCCATCGGCGTGGCCTGCCACGAAGCCGGCCACGCGGTACAGTATGCCAAGAACTATGCCCCCATTAAGCTGCGGGCGGCCATTATTCCCATTACCAACATCGGCAGCAAGCTGGCCATGCCCCTGATCCTGATCGGTCTGCTGCTGAGTTTCCTGGGGAATTATTCCTACACCCTGGTGTATTTGGGCATCGCCGCCTTCGGTCTGTCCCTGGTATTTCAGCTTGTGACACTGCCGGTGGAATTCAACGCCAGCCGCCGGGCCATGCAGACCATCGAAGAATACGGTCTGCTGACGGATGAAGAACAGCGGGGTGCCAAAAAGACATTGACCGCCGCCGCCATGACCTATGTGGCAGCCACCGCCGTGGCTTTGGCCCAATTGCTGCGGCTCATCATTTTGTTCGGCGGAAGAGGAAAAAGACGGAATTAAGTCCCTTTTTACCCAAGATTTGTTCCTTGAATGTAGGATTTCTATGTGCTAGAATTGCGAACCGTACAGAGCATGTACAAACCCAAACGCGAAAGGAACAAACAAATGAAAAAGATCACTTGTGCCATTATGGCACTGCTGATGGTATTGTCCATGGCCGCCTGCGCCGCCAGCGACGCCGGCCAGGAGACTGCCAAACCCACCGAAGGCACCGCAGCCACCAAGCCTTCCACCGGCTCCACGACCCCTGCCACCAAACCCACCACCGAAAGCACCTCGGCCCCCACGGAAGCCACCAAGGAATTTGAGAAGCAGGTCCTGGTGGATAACGACCGGATCACCGTGACCGTCACCGGTGTGAAGATGGACCCCATCTGGGGATACACCCTGCAGGTGTTTCTGGAGAACAAAACGGACAAGAACCTGATGTTCTCCCTGGCGGATGTGTCCGTCAACGGTTTTATGGTGGACCCTCTGTGGGCTGAAAGCGTGGCCCCGGGCAAGATGAGCAATACGGAGATCCACTTCTCCGAAAAGAGCTTCAAAGACAACGGCATTGAGACCGTTGAGGAGCTGGAATTTGTACTGCGGGTCTACAACGAGAAGGATTTCACCGACGAGGACATCCACAATCAGAAGCACGAACTGAAAATGCAGTAAATATTTCCCGTCCCGGTATTGACAACCGGGACGGGTTCCTTTATAATCTGTCGGTGTGAAAAGTATGAAAAGTATGAAAGGAGTGTTGATATGCCCGGAGGTAAACACATTCTTGGCAAAGGCGCATCCCAGCGGGTCTTCGGCACCGCCAAAGTCGGTGATCGGGGTCAGATCGTGATCCCCAAAGAGGCCCGGGAATTTTTCGGCATTGAACCGGAGACACCCTGCTGATATTGGGAAAAACAGAGACCGGCCTCATCGTGACCAAGCCGGAGACATTGGACGATCTGGCCAGCCGGATCTTCAAAACAGTAGAAAATGAGGACTGAATATGAACGAAATCCTTTCCATGTATGAACAGCTGGGCATCAGCGCCCGGGTCTATGCTTATGGCGAAGAAGCCATCAGGCGGCTGAAAGACCGCTTTGACGCCATCGACCAGGTGGCGGAATACAATCAGGCCAAGGTTCTGACGGCCTTCCGCAAAAATCGGGTCAGCGCCACCTGCTTTGCCGCTTCCACCGGCTACGGCTATAACGACGAAGGCCGCGACAAGCTGGAGCAGGTCTACGCCGACGTGTTCCACACCGAGGCGGCTCTGGTCCGCCCCCACATCACCTGCGGCACCCACGCCCTGACCATTGCCCTCAGCGCCAATCTCCTGCCCGGCGATGAACTGCTGAGCCCCGTGGGATTGCCCTACGACACGTTGCAGGAAGTCATCGGCATCCGCCCCTCCCCCTGCTCCCTGGCGGAATACGGCGTATCTTATCGCCAGGTGGATCTGCTGGCAGACGGCACCTTCGATTACGAAAGCATTCGCGCCGCCATCCACGAAAAGACCAAGATGATCACCATTCAGCGCTCCAAGGGATATGCCACCCGGCCCACCTTCTCCGTGGCCCAGATCGGGGAGCTGATCGCCTTCTGCAAGGCCATCAAACCCGATGTGATCATCATGGTGGATAACTGCTACGGCGAATTCGTGGAGACCATCGAGCCTTCCGATGTGGGCGCCGATATGATCGTGGGCAGCCTGATCAAAAATCCCGGCGGCGGCCTGGCTTCCTCCGGCGGCTACATTGCCGGCACCAGAGCCTGCATCGACCGCTGCGCTTACCGTCTTTCTGCCCCCGGTCTGGGCCAGGAGGTGGGCGCCAACTTCGGTCTCATGGGCCAGCTCTACCAGGGATTCTTCCTGTCCCCCACCGTCACCGCCAGCGCGGAGAAAGGCGCCATTTTCGCCGCCAATCTGTATGAACCCCTGGGCTTCAAGTGCGTCCCCAACGCCACAGAGAGCCGCCATGACATCATCCAGGCAGTGGAACTGGGCAGCGAAGAGGGCATGATCGCCTTCTGCAAGGGCATTCAGGCCGCCGCCCCCGTGGATTCCTACGCCACCCCCATCCCCGGCGATATGCCCGGATATGACAGCCAGGTCATTATGGCAGCCGGTGCCTTTATTCAGGGCAGTACCATGGAACTGTCTGCCGACGGTCCCATCCGTCCTCCCTATGCTGTCTACTTCCAGGGCGGCCTGACCTGGTACCACGCAAAGCTCGGCATCCTCATGAGTTTGCAGCAGATGGTGGACGCCGGTCTCGTAACTCTGTAATCCTTAATGCGGGGAATTTCCCCGCATTCTATACACAAAAACAAGTGAGGTAAAATATTATGAGTTGGTTTTGGTTTTCTGTCATTACCCTGCTCTGCTGGTCCGGTTCTGACTTCTTCTCCAAGATCGGCTGCCGCGATGCAGAGGACAAGTACAGCCAGTTTAAGATGGTCATG
>SVLA01000165.1 GCA_015068175.1 Oscillospiraceae bacterium | reverse complement strand
GATGGGGTCGGCCTCATCCAGCAGCGGATCCACCGCCCGGGAAATGGCTTCGCAGTCGTTGATGTCCACGGTGCCGTTTTCCTTGTCCAGATACAGCCGCAGGAACCGCTCGGAGCCTTCCCGGACATATTCCACGTCCCAGAGCTGGCAGCCGTGGGCTTCCACCACCGGCCGGGCGATCCGTTCCACGATCTCAGTAACTTTCATATTTTGCCTTCCAATCATTAAAAATGAGAGAGGGGCGCGCCCCTCTCTCCTGGTGAACATACTTCCTACAGTAGGATTATAACATCCTTTTTTCCAAATTGCAACCCCTATTTTACAGTTTTATCCGGGTTTTTTCATGTTTTTCAGCCACAATGGATGTATTTTTGATCCCATTCGTCATCAAAAAGGCGGCTCATCACATCCACCGGGGCGCCCCGGGACAGATCATCGGCCAATTCCACCAAGGTATAGGCCGATTCCAGGCTTTCCAGGTAGAATTCCGGCAGGGCCATGGCCCCCATTTTGATGCCCAGCAAGCCGCCGGTGATGGCGCCCACTGCCGCGCTGCGGCCGGAGTGGTTCACCGCCGTAATGAGGGCCGTGTCGAAATCGTCGCCGCAGGTGATGCAGGCATACAACACCCCCGCCAGCACCTCCGCCGCCGTCTGGCAGCGCAGATGTTCCATGGCTTCCACGGGACTGAACCGCTGATTCTGGCCCATAACCCGGGCGAGCTGCATCAGCTCCCAAAGGTTGGCGGTCTGAGGATAATCCCGGCCGAACTGCTCCTGGATGGCGGCCACGGTATGATCCAGCAGGTCTTCGACGGTCATCTGCGGATCTTTCAGCAGCAGGCAGATGCCGTGGGTCAGGGCGGCGCCGGCCAGAAAGGTTTCCGGGTCGCCGTGGGTCAGGGCAATGGTCTCGGCCCCCAGGCGGTCCGTTTCTTCCGGGGTAAAGCCCAAACTGCCGGACAGCAGGGCCAGGGGAAACACCGCCGTCAGATTGCTGGGGAGCCGGGATCGGGTGGAAGGGTTCTCCGGCGTACCCAGGGGACGGCCCAGGGCATCCAGGATCATGGTGTCCATGCACCGCCGGCGGCGGATCTCCGGCACCTTGGACAGCCAGCAATAATTCCGGCCGCTGCCCACATACTGCTGGAACCGGGCCCACTCCTTCAGGGCCAGACCCGTATAGCCCACCAGCTTGTCCGTCTGGCCCCGGGTGAGACCCAGCAGCAGGCCATTGGCGGCGTAGGCCGCGATCTGGGTATAAGAAGTGACCTCGGCGCAGCCGTTGACCAGGTCATAACCCAGCAGACCATTGGGGCCGTAATCCAGCCGGATCTGCTCCAGGGAAAGCCGATCCACGGTGTTGCCCATGGCATCACCCACGGCGATGCCCAGCATGGCGCCCCGAAAAACTTCATGTTTTGCCCGCATACCGGCCCTCCTTTCCAATTTCCGCTCCTATTATACGCAATTTCGTCAAAAAGTGCAACTGTGGATTTTGCGGTTGCGCTTCCCGGTTTTTTGCTGTATAATGGTAAAAAACATCTGGGAGGAATTCCGTGAACCGAATTTTGATGATGGTCCTGAAGAACCTGACCTATGTGCCCGGCGCCTGGATCAAGCTGAGCCGTTACGCCAAGGACCCGGACCGCTACGACCGGCAGGAGATGTACGATCACATTCACGATATTATGAAGCATGCCCTGGCAGCCAGTAACGTGGAACTGACGGTGACGGGCCTGGAAAATCTGCCTGCCGAAGGCGGCTATATGATGTACGGCAACCATCAGGGCATGTTTGACATTGTGGCCATCGCCGCCACCTGCCCCGTGGCCATTGCCGCGGTGCTGAAGCAGGAGCTGAAGGATGTGCCCCTGCTGAAGCAGATCATGCGCTGCACCGGCTCCTATCCCATGGACCGCAGCGACGTGCGGCAGAGCCTGAAGGTGATCCAGGCGGTGACCCAGGATGTGAAGAACGGCCGCCGTTTTCTCATCTTCCCCGAAGGCACCCGGAGCAAAAACGGCAACGTCATGGGGGAATTCCACGGCGGCAGTTTCCGCTGCGCCCTGAAGGCCAAGTGTCCCATCGTGCCCATTTGCTATATCGACTGCTTCCAGCCTTTGGATCAGAAGGGCAGCGGTCCCCTGAAGGCCCAGATGCATTATCTGCCGGCCATTCCTTATGAAGAATTCAAGGATTTGTCCACGGTGGATCTGGCGGCGCTGGTGAAGGGCCGGATCCAGGAGTGCATGGACCGGAATCTGTAAATATGCAGGGCGCACCGCAAATTGCGGTGCGCCTTTGGTATGTGGAACGGTCGTTTATTGCGTCATAATGTCGTAGGGGAGGGTCTTGACCCTTCCGGATTTCTCCACGGACACCCGGGGACGGGTGTCCCTACAATACACGGAGCGCCTGCAGATCCTTATGCAGCAGGTCCTCCACGGAAACGGAAAAGATCATGGCCAGGTCCTTCAGCCGCGCTTCGGTGAGGGTGGGGATCACCCGTCCCCGCTCCATGGACCGCAGGATGGGCAGGCTGATGCCCGTCAGGGTCACCAGGTTCTTTTGGGTCAGGCCCTTCTTCTTACGCAGGTAACGCAGATTCCGGGACAGCATGGCCCCTTGGTCCGGTGGTAACATGGAATCGCCTCCATTTCATATATTAGTATTATTTTATATGAGTAAATATTATTTGTCAATATTTCAGAACACAAAATGTTATACTTTCAGCAGAGGTGATGTTATGCGTCCGCTGAAAGATAGAATCAGTATTACGATCGATAACGATGTTTTGGAGAAGATCCGGGAGTTGGCCGAGTATGATGACCGGTCTCTGTCGCAGTACATCAACATTGTGCTGAAGAAGCATTTGGAAGAGTTGGAGCAGAAATAAGCATGCCGCCGGCTGAACGCCGGCGGTATCGTTTTTTGTATGGTGACCGGGGAGGAGTGTCCTATTGTCTATACAATACTCCCGCCACTCGGTTGGATGACCGCCATTGTAACGCCCCTGCGGGGCTACACCACATCCGCCCCCTTCGGGGGCACCTTCTCCTCAAGGAGAAGGCTTTGGGGCGGTACTATTGTAGGGCGAGGGTTTACTCCCGCCGCTCAGGGCCCTTGATTCCCCGTAGGGACACCGCTCCTGCGGTGTCCGCGGACACCCGGGGACGGGTGTCCCTACGATCATCGATCGACGCAACAAACTCATAAAGCCGGGGAGGAGGTCTTGAGGTTGTACGATGACATACGTTATCGCCCGCATTCCTCTTCCGCCCTCGCTTCGCTCGGCCACCTTCCCCCCGGGGGAAGGTTTAATTGCGCCTTGCGGCGCAGGGGCGGGCGACCGCAAGGGTCGCCCCTACGCGTACCCGACCTTGGCCCCCTCTTGAGGGCGGCTAGGGTGCTGCGGAGAAAAACCGCGGGTCACAGGAAACCTGTGACCCGGATGCGGTTGGGGCTCACCATCCGGAAGCCGGTCCGGGTGGTGGTGCCGTCGGGCCAGCGGTAGCGGACCACCGCATTCTTGCCGTCGATGCAGTGCTCCACCGCATCCCGGCACTGCTGCAGGTAGAACAGCCGCTGGGCCAGGGCATATTCTTTTTGGACCTCCTCGCCGTATTCCAGGCAAGGGAGGGACTCCCAGGAGGTCACCCGCCCCACGGAGCGGGCCAGCTTCTCAGCCAGGGACACCGCCTCGGCGCGGAGGCGCTCCCGCAGCTCCGC
>SVLA01000164.1 GCA_015068175.1 Oscillospiraceae bacterium | reverse complement strand
CGCAGGTGGTCAGCTTATTCAGACGCACGCCCTTGTCCAGCTCCACCTCATAACGGGTGACGCTGGGGCCCCGGGTCACGTTGACAATGTGGGCCTCGATCTTGAAGCTCTCCAGGGTCTCATTGAGCCGGCGGGTATTTTCCCGCATTTCAGCGGTGCCGTCGCCGCTGGCGCGGTTGCCGCTGGTCAGCAGATCAATGGGCGGGAAGCAATACATCACCTTCGGCTGGATCTCCGCCTCAGCGATCTCCGCCGCCACTTCCGCCGCGGAAACCGCCGCATCCTTGGCGGTGACCTTCTCCATGACCGGGGTCGGCGCAGGCACGGGAACAGGGGCAGGCGCCGGTTCTTCCAGAATGGGACCGGCCGGGATCTCTTCATCGGGTTCCAGGGGCGGCATGCCGTAAGGCACGGTCTCAGCCGGCGCAGGGACCGGGGCCGCAGGCTTGGTCTCGTGGGTCACGATGATATCCACACCCTCATCCCCGGCCACGGGATTCTCCGCCGCAGCAACGGGCGTGTCCACATCGCCATCGATTTCCTGCATCAGTTCCGATGCCCGGGACCGAGGTTTTTTCTTCTTTGCGGGCGTTTCCAGTTCCGCGGCGGCTTCCAGCTCTTCCCGCTCGGCACGGCGCTGGCGGCGCTGTTCCATATGTTCGATCCGCTTGTTGGCGATATGATTTACCACAACGGCCGCAGGTTCTTCCCGGATCTCCGCATCTTCATCTTCCCAATCGGCTCTGGGCCGGTTCTGCACGGCCCGGATAATGCTGGCAATGGTAATGTTGAAGGCCGTCAGCAGCAGCAGCACGGCGGCCACCACCAGGATCACCATACTGATCCAGAATCCCAGGAGGGCATCCAGCAGCAGACCGATGCCGCCGCAAAGCAGACCTGCGGAAGTGCCGTCCACGCCGCCCTTATACAGTTCCGCCAGGATGGCAAAGCCTTCGACCTTCGGTACTTCCAGGAAAAGCTGAGAGATACAGCCGCACAGCACCACGAAAACGATGAGACTGACGCTGCGCAGGATCACCGGCTTTTTGCCGCTGAAAGCCTGGATAATGAATAAGTACAACAATGCCGGAATGGCCACATAAAAGGCTGTATGTCCGACCAGACCCCGAACAAACCCCAGAAGCAACCCGATCAGGGCGCCCTCCGGCTGAAGGGCCATCACCAGGAACACCAGGAATAAACCCAGACAGACCACAGATGTAATGAGCCGAACCGGGACCTGGACCTTTTCGTTGTCCTCCTTGTTTTTGGCGGTAGATGCCGCTTTTGAAGCCGGTTTCTTCACAGTCTTGCCGGCAGCCAGATTCTGCGCCTTGGATTTCTTTTTTGTTTCAGCCATAGAAGGATCCTCCTATCAAATCAGGTATAGCAGCAACGTAAACAGGGCAGCGCCCCAACAATAGTATGCAAAACCGACGTGTTCTGTCTTGACCGACAAATACCGCAGCAGATGGATGGCAAGATACCCTGCCCCAAAGGATGACATCAGAACCGTGAACCCGTATAAAACCGTGGTGGCTGACCACGCCGTAACACCGACGGATCCGAAAAAGCGGATCACCGTCAAGGCCGCCAGGACCGGAACAGCAATCATCAGCGCCAGATCCGTGGCATAGCGTCGGTCCGCGCCGCGGATCCTTGCGGCGGCAATGCCGCAGCCAATGCCGGACAGTCCCGGAACGATACCAAGGCCCGAAAAAATGCCGATGATCATGGCATCCAGGTTGGACATGGACCGGGCCCCCTTGTTGGCGCCGGGCAAATAAGTCGGCAGGAACAAGGCAATTCCGTTCAGGACCATGACGCCCGCCAGGATCCACAGCCGTTGGTAGAGATCCCATACCAGGGTGTAGCCGGCAAACAGCACCAGGGCCGAAATAGCGGCCATCCGAAGGACACGGCTCCGGGTCAGGGACTCCAGGTCCGGCGGACGGCGCCGGCGGTTTTTGGGAATGGCAGCGATCATCCGTTCCCGACGCATTTTCAGCAGCGCCGGAACAAAGACCACCAGCAGCGCCGCAAGGCAGCCCAAGGTCCCGCAAAACCGGAGAAATGGTGCATCGCCGCCGCCCGTCAGCTTCAAAAAAACCGTTTGGTGCGCCACGGAGGAGAGGGGCAGAAATTCTGAAAAACCGGAGATCAGACCAAAAATCAGGCACTCCAGCCAGGTAAGATCCACGCCATCGCCTCCTTCGGATAAGTTTACAACTTATAATAACATATTTCTTTCCAGATTTCCACCCCGGTTTATACTTTTTTCTGCTTTTGTTCGTCGATCATTTCATGCAGCGCCGCCAGGGCATCATTCAGTCCCCCAAGCTCATCGATGAGGCCGGCGGCAACGGCTTCCTTGCCGTAAAGGATGGTGCCCACATCAGTTGCCATCTCCCCGGTGGCCATCATATAGTTCTGGAATTTCTTCCGGGAAATGCCGGAATTGGTGGTGACGAAATCCACGATCTGCTCCTGGATCCGCTGGAAATAGCGGAAAGTCTGCGGTGCCCCCACCACCAGACCCGTCATGCGGACGGGATGGACCGTCATGCTGGCCGTGGGCGTGATGAAAGACCGCTTGGTGCAAACCGCCAGGGGGATGCCGATGGAATGGCCGCCGCCCAGCACCAGGGAAACCGTGGGTTTTTTCATGCCGGCGATCATTTCCGCAATGGCCAGGCCCGCCTCAATGTCACCGCCGACGGTATTGAGCAGCAGAAGCAATCCGTCGATGTCCTCGCTTTCCTCCAGGCCGGCCAGCAGCGGCAGAACGTGTTCGTATTTGGTGGTCTTCACGGTCTCCGGGGCCATCATATGCCCCTCCACCTGACCGATGATGGTCAGGGTGTAAATATTCCCCTTCCCGGTCCTGGTCAGATCCGATCCCAGTTCCATGATCTGCTCCCGTTCCTGCTTTTTCATGTCCGCATTGTTGTTTTCCATGGTATTCCTCCTTTTCTCTTTAGGATATCCCGGCAAAATGGAATAATTCATACTTGCAAGATCGGAAATTTTATCGTATAATCTCCTGGGTGATATGATGGCTGCGACGACAAATGCGGTGCGATTGGTCCGTCAGGCAGGGATCCCCTGCCGGGAATGCTTCTACGAATATGATGAAAATGACCTGAACGGAATGCACGCTGCAGAAGCCCTGGGTATGCCACCGGAGCAGGTTTTCAAAACATTGGTGGCCCGGGGCGAAAAGACCGGCCTCCATGTGTTCTGCATCCCGGTCTGCTGCTCTCTGGACCTGAAAAAGGCCGCCAGGGCCGTGGGTGACAAGAGCATCGCCATGATCGGCGTGAAGGAATTGCTTCCGCTGACCGGT
This sequence comes from Oscillospiraceae bacterium, assembly GCA_015068175.1. The sequence goes on along the minus strand of SVLA01000164.1, from coordinate 400 downwards.
TATATCCGCGGCGGCTGTTCCCCCGTGGGCATGAAAAAGAAGTACCCCACCCATATGGACGAGACCTGCATCCTTTTTGAGGAGATCGGCGTTTCCGCCGGCGCCAGAGGTCACCAAATGATCGTCCCACCGGAAGCTCTGGCTGAGCTGATCGGCGCGGACTTTGCGGATCTGACTTAACATAGAAAGGAATCTATATTTATGCATTACACTTACACCACCAAGGGCACCTGCTCCCGGGAGATCAGCTTCGACATCGTCGACGGCAAGGTACACAACGTCCAGTACATGGGCGGCTGCAACGGCAACCTGAAGGGCATCGGCGCCCTGGTCGAAGGCATGGACGTGGACGAGGTCATCGCCCGTCTGGAAGGCACCACCTGCGGCGGCAAGCCTACCT
>SVLA01000163.1 GCA_015068175.1 Oscillospiraceae bacterium | reverse complement strand
CTGGGTGCGGGAAGCGGGGCGGCCAGAGGAGCTCGCAAAGAAAATCCTGGCGGACCCCATCGTTCATTTGCGGAAGTACGCCCGGTACTTCGACGCCTTCCAGGGTGTGAGGGTGGCCAACATCTGCGGTTCCTGCGGCAAGAAAGCCGTTCCCCTGGCGGCCCTCGGGGCGGAGGTTACCGTGTTTGATATTTCAGCGGACAATGGCCGCTATGCCACAGAGGTGGCAGAGGCGGCGGGGGTAAGCCTCAGCTATGAAGTGGGCGATGTGCTGGAGATCGACCTGCAAAAGTACGGCGGGTCGTTCGATGTGGTATTCATGGAGGGCGGCATCCTCCACTACTTCCACAATATCGATCAGTTTATGGAGATGATGCATGCCCTGTTGAAGCCCGGTGGCCGGATGATCTGCAGCGACTTCCACCCGCTGACGAAGATCATGGACGTGCTTGCCTTCCAGCGGCCCACCATGAGCTACTTCTCTGCGGAGATTCTTGAGGCGGAGATGCCCCACGCCAAATTCTATGACCAGGAAGCGCGGCAGCAATTCCCCAAGTGTTATCTGCGGCTGTACACCATCAGCGAGATCATCAACGCTGTGCTTGGCGCCGGCTTCACGCTGAAGCGGTTTGACGAACACCCTGCGTGGACCAATGCCGATCTGCCAGGGGAGTTTACCATTCTGGCGGATAAGTAAATATCAAATAGTAATTCTTTTCATGAGAAAGCGCTCCGGCATTTGCCGGAGCGCTTCGATATGATCACACTTTGATGGTGGAGTGAGCTGGCTTGCTTTCATCGTAATAGACCTGAATGGGGGCATGAACGCTGGGCGCCTTGGCATAGGCGCTGATGATGCGCTTGCCGGAGTAGCTCTGACCGTTCACAGCATAGGTGTAGGACACCATATGAGGGAAGATGGCTCCATCCATGGCATGGGTTCTGACAGGCTTTGTGTTGATCTTCAGCCACCAGCAGGTGCTGACCTTGGTGACCGTGCCAGCAACGCGGTGACCGCTGGAAAGGAGCTTTTTGCTGCCAATGCCCAGTGTGCTAAAAATGCCCATAAAATCATTGTCTCCCATCGGTTGTGCTTTGTTCAGTATAGCACAGCGGATTCGCATTGACAATATGCTGCAACCATAGTACAATGCCCAATATTCCCGAAAGGAGGCGAGTATCATGCCGGAACAGTCCGCAGCCCACCAGCTGGATGAACCTCACCAGCAAATCAACTGCATACAAGGAGAAAACCATGAAAACCATCGATGCGACTGTGCTGGCAGGATACAACGCCGGCATTGAACGAAACCGCCTGCGTGTGGGCATTGGGCTGATCGAGTTTGAACGCACCAAAGAAATCCTGCTGGAGCGTCTGCCTGCGCCGCCTGCTGTGATCTACGATATCGGCGGAGCCTATGGCGAATATGCCTGGTGGCTGGCCTCGACAGGCTATGAAGTCCACCTCTTCGACTTGTCTGAAACCAACATACACATGAGCGCTGAGCTGGCGGACGAATACCCCGGCACACGCCTGGCATCGGCCTCGGTATGTGACGCACGGGCCATTCCACGCCCCGATGCCAGTGCGGATGCTGTGCTGCTCATGGGTCCGCTCTACTCCATTCCCGAATACGAAGAGCGCATGCTTGCTCTTCGTGAGAGCCATCGGCTGTTGAAAGATGGAGGCCTGCTGTTCTCTGCTGCACTGACACCTTACAGCGTATTTGTTTCCCGGCTGGCGGTCTATCACGAAGATGACAGCCCAAAACGAAGGGAGCTGGATGATCCGGCGGTGCTTTCCATGATCGCACGAGCGCTGGAGGATGGCTGTTACATCAACCCGGAGAAGAAAATCGCCAACGGCATTGGCACTTCTCATCTGCACACGGCCAAAGCCCTGCGGGAGGAATTGAGCTGCGGTGGATTTGTGACCGAGGCCGTCCATGGCGTGATGGGCGGCGCGTGGCTTGCCCCTAACGTGAACGAACTGATGGCAAACGAAGACACCCGACGCACCCTTATGGAGAGTGTCCGCATGCTGGATGGCCATGAGGAGATCATTGGCCTTTCGGGGCACTTGCTGGCCGTGGCACGGAAAAACAGAAACAAATAACAACAAGCGCCGGAGGATAACATGTCCTCCGGCGCTTGTCAGCGTCAGATATTATCGAAGAACGCTTCGCCGCTTTCGTGCCGGAGCACATCGTCCTCGAAGTGCAGGGGCAGGGGCTTTGCGATCATGTATTTCAGGATCTCATCCATGCGCACGCTCTCCTGGAAGGTCACCAGGGAGAAGCTCACGCCGTGCTTGTGGGCGCGGCCCGTGCGGCCAATGCGGTGCAGGTAATATTCGTTCTCGCCGGGCAGGTCGTAATTGATGACGGCCTCCACGTCGTCCACGTCGATGCCGCGGGCGGCCACGTCGGTGGCGATGAGGATGGGGAACTTGCCCTTGCGGAAGTCGCTCATGACCACGTTGCGCTGGCTCTGCTTGATGTCGCCGTGGATGCATTCGGCCTCGTAGCCTTCCTTCTTCAGGCGGGAGGTGAGTTTATCGGTCATGAACTTGGTGTTGCAGAAGATCATGATGCGCTGGTACACATCGGCGTCCAGCAGATACAGCAGGTGGTCGATCTTCTGGTCGCGCTCGGTAGAAATGACGTACTGGGCGATCTGCGGGCGGTCCTCCTTGGTGGCTTCCACGGTGATCTCCACGGGCTCGTGCTGGTATTTCCAGGCGATGGTCAGCACGTCCTGGTTGGTGGTGGCGGAGAACAGCACCAGCTGGCGGTCGGAGGGGGTGGCCTCGATGATCTTGGTCACGTCCTTCACGAAGCCCATGTTGAGCATCTCGTCGGCCTCGTCCAGCACCATGGTGTGCACGGCGTCCAGGCGGATGTTGCCGCGCTGCATGTGGTCCAGCAGGCGGCCGGGGGTGGCGATGACCACCTGGGGCTTGCGCTTGAGGGCGGTGATCTGCTTGTTGATGGACTGGCCGCCATAGAGCACGGCGATGCGGGCGCCCTGGATGTACTTGGCCAGCTTGGTCAGCTCATCGCCGATCTGGATAGCCAGCTCGCGGGTGGGGGCAAGGACGATCTCCTGCACGCGGCTGTCCTTGAGGGAGATGTACTCCAGCATGGGAATGCCGAAGGCGCAGGTTTTGCCGGTGCCGGTGGGGGCGATGGCGTTGATGTCCGCGCCGGACATCATCAGGGGGATGGTCTTGGCCTGAACGGTGGAAGGATTGGTGAAGCCCATGTCCTTCACGGCCTTGAGCACTTCGACGGACAGGTCCATCTCGTCGAAGGAGGTGGGAAGCATTTCTTCGGTAGACAAAATAGTTCTCCTTTCAAGTTGCGGTGCATAGTCCCTTCAACAAACATGCACACGCTGCTTGCAAGGAACTGCGTTTTCGTCAAAATGGCAAAGCCATTTTAACGAGATTTGGCACTCCGTCACTGTGTCCGGCGCAAGCGCCGTCCACGGTCGTTCCTCCGTGTAAGGAATGTTTTTTGCAGAGCAAAAAACGCCCCGCCCCGGCGGCAAAGCCCCCGGATACGATTGCAGTCAGAGGGCCTGCGGGCCCGACCACACCTCCTGGAGAAAAGGCGCATATCCCGCGTCGCGGCGCTCCCGTTGAGCGCCGTGACCCCAAGGAAATGCGCACGGCATGAGACCCCCGAACGGGATTCGAAAGGGCCGAAAGCCCTTCGTGGGGTTTCCAAAGGGCAAAGCCCCTTTGGCG
>SVLA01000162.1 GCA_015068175.1 Oscillospiraceae bacterium | reverse complement strand
TTTGCCCTGCGGGTCCGGGGTGACAGTATGATAAACGCCGGCATCCTCAGCGGCGACAAAGTCGTCGTGCGCCCCCAGCAGACCGCCAACGACGGTCAGATCGTGGTGGCCCTGTTGGGCGATGAAGCCACCGTCAAGCGCCTGCGCCGGAGAAACGGCCAGGTTTGGCTCATGCCGGAAAACGACAATTACGAACCCATCGACGGCACCGAGGCCCAAATCATCGGCCTTGTGAAGGCAGTTGTAAGAGAATATTAAAAAACAGGCCGCAAGGCCTGTTTTTTTCGGTATTGCCTGCAAATTTGTTTTTTCTGTTGCTATGATTAGAAAAATCTGGTATAATGTCAATATTAAGATAGATAATTATACCCTATCAAACATGGAGATGAAGAATATGAACGACAATCGCCGCAAAAATGCTCCCGCCCGCCGTCCCGACCGCCAGGGCCGCGCCGAGCGGAACGTCCGTCCCGAGCAACCCGTGGAGGAAGTGGAAGGCCAGCTGGAAGGCCGCAACGCCCTGCAGGAGGCCCTGCGCTCCGGCCGCACCATCGACAAGGTGTTCATCGCCGACGGCGACACCGACAAGGGTCTGCAGCGGCTTGCCGCCCAGGCCAAGGAAGCCGGCGCCGTGGTAGTGCCTGTAGATCGCCGGAAACTGGACATGATGTCTTTCACCCACGCCCATCAGGGCGTCATCACCCTGGCTGCCGCCCATGAATACGCCACCATCGACGATATCATGGAAGAGGCCGCTGCCCGTGGCCAGGCGCCGCTGATCGTCATCTGCGACGAACTGACCGACCCCCATAATTTAGGTGCCATCATGAGAAGCGCCGAATGCGCCGGCGCCCACGGTGTTATTATCCCCAAACGCCGCAGCGTAGGCCTCACCGCCACGGTGGCCAAGGCTTCTGCCGGCGCGGTGGAATACATGAAGGTGGCAAGAGTCACCAACATCAACAACGCCATCAACGAGCTGAAGGAAAAGGGCGTATGGGTATTCGGCACCGCCGCCGAAGGCTCCATCCCCATGTACAAGGCGGATTTGACCGGGCCGGCCGCCATCGTCATCGGCAACGAGGGTGACGGCATGAGCCCCCTGGTACGCAAAAACTGTGACGTTATGGTTTCCATTCCCATGCTCGGACGCATTTCCTCGCTGAACGCGTCGGCAGCTGCTGCGATTTTGCTGTATGAGGCGGTGCGGCAGCGCTTGGGATAAACCGGAAGGGAGGATCCTATGCATCCAAACGAACCCCAGGAATTTGAATTTACCTTAGACGACATCATCCGGGAGTTCTCCGATCCGGAGCCGGAGGATGCGCTTGCGGAATTTGATATCGAGCCGGAGCCGGAACCTGCTCCGGAGCCGGACCCCATACCGAAATCCGTCACCACCGATACGGTGCGGCTGGAGCCCATCGTCAAGTCCCCGGCGCCGCAGTCCGTTTCCCGGGATACCACCGTATTCCGGCCCGTTTCTCAGGACACCACCGTGTTCCGGCCAATCTCCCAGGATACTTCCGTTTTTCAGCCGGTTTCTCAGGAAACTGCCGTGTTCCAGCCGGCCTCCATGCCGGAACTCATCACCGATCCGGAGCCTCCGGCGGAGGTTGCCCCTCCTCCTGCGCAGAAGGAGCCATTTTCCGACGAATGGGAGCCGGAATACGATGAGCCTATGGGCGAATATCCCCAGGCCATCCCCTTCCCTCCCAAAAACCGGCAGGCCGTCCTGCGAAAAAAACTGGTGGCAGGGCCGGAAAAGCGCTACCATACCCTGGTATCTGCCGGTCTCGGCAAACTGCAGGCAGGCATTTTCCTCCATTTTCTTCTCTTCCTGGTATCCGCCGCCGGAACGGCCCTTCACGCCATGAATATTCTGTCCCCCGCCCACCAGCGGCTGCTGGTGTTCGGCCAGCTGATGCTGGCCATGATTGCCGGATGTCTTGCCTGCTATCGGCTTTTGGTAGGTGTGGGCAGCCTGCTGCGGGGCAGATTTTCTCTGAATACCTTCCTGTTCTTCGCTTTCGCGGCCTGCCTTGCTGACGGCTATATGTGCCTCAGCAGTCAGCGGATGCCCTTTACCACCCTGCTGTGCCTGGATCTGCTGATGGCGCAATGGGCGGAATATCAGCGCAGAAACACCCAAATGGGACAGATGGATCTCCTGCGAAAAGCGCTGGATATCGTGGCCGTGGTGAAGATCCCGGATTACTACGAGGGATGCTCCGGCTATGTTACTGTGGAGGGCGACCCCGATTCCTTTATGAATGAATATCACAAGCCCTCCGCTCCCGAAAAGCGGCTGGATCTGTTCGGTCTGGCAGCGCTGCTGGTATCCGTCGGTTTGGCCACCTTTGTCGGCATCAGCCGCGGCCCGGCCATCGGCCTGCAGGTACTTGCCGCCGGAATGCTCTCAGCGGTGCCGGCTTCCTCGCTGATCACCATCAGCCGTCCCACCGCCGTTCTGGCCTCTCGCCTCACCCATTTGGGCGCGGTGCTTTGCGGTTGGAGTGGCATAAAGGAAGCGGATCAGGACGCAGTGTATCCTCTGACCCATAAAGATCTGTTCCCCGGGGACCACGCCAAGATGAACGGCGTCAAATTCTACGGTCCCGTGGATCCCGGCCGCGTGGTGGCATACTCCTCCGCTTTGATCGCCCACGACGGCGACGGTATGATGGCAGTATTCGCCCATCTGCCCCGCAGCCGCCACATCCACCAGCATCAGGTAACACAGTTCGTCGCCTATCCCGGTGGTATCACCGGCCTGGTGGACGGTTGGAATGTGATGGTGGGCACCCAGGAGTTCCTGACGGAGATGGGCATCACCATCCCCGAAGACGCCCGTGTTGCCCAGGCCGTGTATGCCGCAGTAGACGGCCAGTTCAGCGCCGTGTTCGCCCTGCAGTACAGCCGCAACAAGTCCACCGCCGCCGGTCTGCGCACCCTGTGCGGCTACAGCCGGATCAAGCCGGTACTGACATCCTGCGACTTTATCCTGACGGACACCTTTATCCGCCGCCATCTGTCAGTCAATGTGCGGCACATGGTCTTCCCCGAGCGGGAAGTCCGGCAGCATTTGGCCGCCACGCCTATCCCCGAGGATGCGCCGGTGGTGGCGCTGATCGCCAAATCCGGCCTTGCCCCCAGAGCCTATGCCGTTACCGGTGCCCGGGCCCTGCGGGCCACTCTGAACATCGGCTCCGCCGTACATATCGCCGCCGGTGTGATCGGCCTGGCTGCGGTGGCTGCTTTGATGCTGGCCGGCGCATTTGATGTGCTGAACGCCACGAATCTGCTGAGTTACAGCCTGGTGTGGCTGGTGCCCGGCCTTCTGATCTCCGAGTGGACCAGATATATCTGAACATAACAAAAGACGGGATGCATTTGCATCCCGTCTTTTTTGCGCACAAATTTCAGTTTATTACTCTGTTGGATGGTTGCTGTGGCGCGGCAGCGCCTTTGGCTCCTCCCGGGGAGGAGCTGTCAGCGAAGCTGACTGAGGTGGAATGCGGGCAGAAATCTCATGATTATTGCACTGTAACAGGCTTCCTGCATTGTCCAACATTTCGCCGTTCCTCATCCGTCTCAAAATATGCTCAAGTCTGAGCATATTTTGAGACACCTTCCCCCCGGGGGAAGGTACGCGCCTGCGGCGCTAAAGAGAGCGATAAACTGCAATTTATCATTCTTCCAGCAATTGCTGCTTTTGGAACTGCAGGGTATAGAGCTGGTAATATCTTCCCCGCTGCTGCAAAAGCTGCTGGTGATTGCCCTGTTCCATGATCTGTCC
>SVLA01000161.1 GCA_015068175.1 Oscillospiraceae bacterium | reverse complement strand
AAGGGCGTTGGCCGTCCTTCCACCTATGCCTCCATCGTTTCCACCATTCAGGACCGGGAATATGTGATCAAAGACGGCACCCGCCTGGCCCCCACAGCCTTGGGCGAAGTGGTCAACGGACTGATGATGGAGCGTTTTACGGATATCGTGGATGTGGAATTCACCGCCAATATGGAGACCCGGCTGGACGACGTGGAAGCCGGCAAGCGGAATTGGAAAGAGGTCCTGGCGGATTTTTATACCGATTTCAAGCGGGAACTGGAAGAAGCCGAAGCAGCGCTGGAAGGCGTACGGCTGAAGGTGCCGGAAGAAGAGACCGATGAGATCTGCGAGGTCTGCGGTAGGAATATGGTGGTCAAGGTGGGCCGTTTCGGCAAGTTCCTGGCTTGCCCCGGCTGGCCGGAATGCACCAACACCAAACCCATCACCGAGCGGATGCCCGGCCGCTGTCCCAAGTGCGGCGGCGGTCTGCTCAAGCGCAAGAGCAAGAAGGGCTATGCCTATTATGCCTGCGAAAAGGGTACGGAGTGCGGCTTTATGAGCTGGGATGTGCCCACGGAGCTGGATTGCCCCCAGTGCGGTCAGACCATGTTCAAAAAGAGCGGCAAGGGCCGGATGAAACCCTTCTGCATCAACGAAAGCTGCCCCAACTTCCTGCCGGAAGACAAGCGGGGATATTATAAGAAAAAGACCGAAGAAACTGCCGAAGAGAAACCTGCCAGGAAGCCTGCGGCCAAAAAGACCGCCGGCAGAAAGAAAAAGGAGACCGGCAAATGAGCAAAGTAAAAGTCATCGGTGCCGGTCTGGCCGGCTGTGAAGCGGCCTGGCAATTGGCACAGCGGGGCATTGAAGTGGTGCTTTATGAAATGAAGCCCCACAAAAAATCCCCGGCGCATCATACCAATGATTTTGCGGAATTGGTCTGCTCCAATTCCCTGCGGGGCGACCGCCTGGAAAACGCGGTGGGCCTGCTGAAGGAAGAACTGCGCCGCTGCGGCAGTTTGATCATGGAATGCGCTGAGGCCACCCGGGTGGAAGCCGGCGGTTGCCTGGCGGTGGATCGCCACGGTTTTGCGGCCATGGTCACGGAAAAGATCCGCAGCCATCCCATGATCACCGTTATTGAGGAAGAAGTGACCGCCGTTCCCCAGGGACCGGTGATCATTGCCACGGGTCCCCTGACCTCCGATGCCATGAGTGAAGCCATCGGCACCTATTTCGGCCAGACGGATTACCTCCATTTCTTCGATGCGGCGGCGCCTCTGGTGACGGCGGAGAGTGTGGATATGGACCTGGCCTGGTGGCAGAGCCGCTATGACCGGGGCAACGCCGACTACGTCAACTGCGCCATGGACAAGGCCCAGTATGAGGCATTTATCCGGGAGCTGATCAGCGCAGAGGAAGCGGAAGTCCACGGATTTGAGGACAAGAATGTTTTTGAAGGCTGTATGCCTGTGGAAGTCATGGCCCGCCGGGGATTTGAGACCTTGCGTTACGGTCCCCTGAAGCCGGTGGGATTGACAGATCCCAAGACCGGCAAGGAGCCTTATGCTGTGGTGCAGTTGCGGCAGGACAATGCCGACGGCACCGTGTTCAACCTGGTGGGTTTCCAGACCCATCTGAAATTTGGCGAGCAGAAGCGGGTCTTTACCATGATCCCCGCCCTGCATGATGCGGAATTCGTCCGCTACGGCGTGATGCACCGCAATACCTTCCTCCAGAGTCCCAAACTGTTGGATCGGTATTATGCCGACCGCAGAGACCCAATGGTTGCCTTTGCCGGCCAGATGACCGGCGTGGAAGGCTATGTGGAGTCCACCGCATCGGGCTATCTGGCGGCGGTGGCCATGGCGGCCAAGGTCCAGAACCGCCCGCTGCCGGAATTCCCCAAGACCACGGCCATCGGCGCCTTGGGTCTGTATGTCAGCGATGAATCGGTGGTGAATTTCCAGCCGATGAATATCAACTACAGCATTATTGCCCCGCTGGAACAGCGGATCCGTAAAAAGGCCGAGAAAAACTTGGCCATTGCCAACCGTTCCCTGGCCGTGATCGACGAAATGGCAGCGGCAGGGATCTAAAGAAAGAGGTGCGGTTATGAGAATCATTCTGGATGCCATGGGCGGCGATCATGCCCCTGAAGCGCCGGTGCTGGGCGCGCTGCAGGCGGTTAAGAATCGTGATGCCCACATTATGCTGGTGGGCCGGGGGAAGGAGATCCTGGATGTGCTGAATAAGCACGGAATTTCCGACCTGCCTGCGGGAATGGAGATCGTCAACGCCGAAGATGTGGTGGATATGCACGACGACCCGGCCAAGGTGATCCATAAGCGGAAGGATTCTTCCATGGTGGTGGGCCTGAAGATGCTGGCCGACGGAGAAGGGGATGCCTTTATTTCCGCAGGTTCCACCGGCGCGTTGCTGACCGGTGCGACCCTGATCGTCAAGCGGGTCAAGGGGATCCGCCGGGCGGCCATGGGCCCGGCCTTCCCCAATAAGGCCGGCGGCAAGACCATTATCCTGGATTGCGGCGCCAATGCCGAATGTACGCCGGAATTTCTGCTGCAGTTCGGCATCGTGGGTTCCCTTCAGGCCAAGCGGGCCCTGGGTGTTGAAAATCCGAAGATCGGCTTGCTGAACATCGGCACCGAGGATTCCAAGGGCACCCAACTGCAGAAGGATGCTTATGCGTTACTTAAGGATGCCGGCGAAAAAGGCATCATCAACTTTGTGGGCAACGTGGAAGCACGGGATGTACCGCTGGGCGCTGTGGATGTGGTGGTTTGCGACGGTTTTTCCGGCAATGTGCTGCTGAAGTCCATCGAAGGCACCGCCATGTTCATGGGCAGCCTGATGAAGCATAAGATCTTCAAGCGCAACATCCTCTCCATGATCGGCTATCTCTTCTGTAAGAAGGGTGTGGACGAAGTGATGGGGATGCTGGATTACCGCACCATCGGCGGCACCCAGTTTTTGGGCATCAAGAAGCCGGTGATCAAGGCCCACGGTTCTTCCGATGCCCTGGCCTTTACCAGCGCCATCCACCAGGCCCTGGCGGCGGCCAAGTGCAACGTGGCCGAGGAACTGGAAAACGAACTGCGGAAGCTGAATGAGGAAAAGGAGTAAGCCATGATCAAGGACCTGGAAGAGGCGATGGGCTATCGCTTCCGGAATTTATCGCTGCTTCAAAATGCGCTGTCCCACTCCTCTTATGCCAATGAGCGGTATCACAACAGCCTGATGAGCAACGAGCGGCTGGAGTTTTTGGGCGACAGCGTGCTGGGCATGCTGGTGGCGGATCATCTGTACCGCAATTTCCCGGACCGCCCCGAAGGGGAATTGACCCGGATGCGGGCGGACATGGTCTGCGAGCGGACCCTGGCCAAGGTGGCCAATGAGCTGAAACTGGGTGACCACTTGCTGCTGGGCAAGGGCGAGGAGCAGGGGGGCGGACGGAGCCGCAATTCCATCCTGGCTGATACGGTGGAGTCCGTCATTGCGGCCTGCTACCTGGACGGCGGCATGGAAGCGGCGGTGCAATTCGTGCAGAAATTCATTCTGGTGAATGTGCCCGTGACCCGGATGCATAATGTGGACTATAAGACGGCCCTGCAGGAACTGGTGCAGCAGAAAAAGCACCAGGTGCTGGCCTATCGGCTGGTGGGCGAGTCCGGCCCGGACCACGACAAGCAGTTCGTGGTGGAACTGACCCTGAACGGTCAGTTGGTGGGTACCGGCACCGGCTCCAGCAAAAAGCGGGCGGAGCAAATGGCCGCCCGGGAAGCCATCAGCAAGCTGTTCCCGGAACAATAAAGCGAAAA
>SVLA01000013.1 GCA_015068175.1 Oscillospiraceae bacterium | reverse complement strand
AGCCGGTGAGCATGGTCACTTTCAGCAGGTAATCCGTCAGTTTCTGAGAGTCGTAGTGGAGGGACACGATCAGATCGGTATACTCTGCCGCCATGACCGTCATGGTGATGGTGTGGGTGACGCCCTCCTCGAAATAGAACAGGTAGGGATCCTCTCCCTGATGCAGGGTTTCGATGTACCACTCCTTATTGTATTCGAAACGATAGGCCAGCAGTTCTTCAAAGGGAACCTCGCCGTCGATGGCGATCTGCCGATACACCGGCAGGCCGTCGGTCAGGTTGGTCAGCGCCCGCAACGCGATCTTGTAAAGACCGCTTTCCGGGACCTCGATGCGCCAGGTGATCTCCTGGCCGCCGGTGTCCCACCGTCCGCCGCCGTAAACATTCAGCAGTTTCTCCACGTATTTGTAGGGTGTCACGGTCACATCCGTGGAATTGACCCGGCGGATGGTCACATCGTTGGTCCATGCCACATGACTCTCCGCCTCGAAGGTCAGTTCCTGCCCCTGCGCTTCCTTGTAGCCGTTGGCCCGGTACTGGGCCAGGACCTGCTGATAATCCTGCAGTTTTTCCGCGCTCTTCACCAGCAGATCGCCGATATACATTTCCTTTTCTTCAAACACCAATGTGACGGTGTGTTTCCCTGCTTCAAAATAGAACCGGAAAGGTGTCAGACAAATGCCGGAAGCATCGATCAGCTCCATGGTCATCCATTGATTCACCGGCACATTGTCGCCCCGGATCTCGTCGCCGTATGTATTGAAGCGGCCCATATTCTCTTCCACATAACGCTTGTGGAAGGCCAGGCCCGTTGCCTCTTCAAACAGCACTTCCCCGTCAACGTACAGATTACGCTTGGCGGAATATGCCTTTTCGCCGTCCAGATAGTATTCCAGCGCCAGGGTATACAAACCCGCTTCTTCCACCTGGAATTCCCAGGTCAGTTCCGTCAGATCCTCAGACCAATGGGCCGCCGTTTTGCCGTCGATCTCCTTCTGCGCCAGCTCCTCACGAAGCTGGGCCGTCAGGGACACCGCCTTCTCCACATACATCTCCGGAAGGTCCTTGCTGTACTGTGCGTAAGTCGGATACTCCCTTACGCCTTCCGTTCCGGTCTGGGAACCGCCGCCGAACTGATCCGCCAGGGGGTCATCCAGGATCTCCGCCGCAGAGCCGGGCACCGCCGTCAGCACAAGGCAAAAGCTCACAGCCAAAGCCAGTATTCTTTTGACCCAATTCTTCCCCATGTTCTTACTCCTTTACTTTGTGCCGATCAACCGCCGGAATCCGCAGAGCCGGTGGAACGTGATATAGTTGGAATCGTGGTAATTTGTCGCGTTGTTCATGGCCGTCCGCTGGACCCATACCAGGTCCTCCCCATCGATGATCAGATCGGGATACTGCATGCCGATCTTCTCCACGGCGTTTTCATAGGCGGAGCAATCCACCACATCCTGCACATAGTGCCAATGGATGGCATCCTGGGAATACACCAAAGACAGTACATTCCGCGCCATAGGCTTTTGCGGATCGACCACCCGGTTGATCAGGGCCACATACCGCCCGGTCACCGGATCGAGTGTAATCGAAAACTTGGTCAGGCCACCCATAAAATCGATGACCCGGTAAAATTCCGGCTTCTTTTCCGGATGGGCCGGATCCACCTTCAATACCATGGCCCGGTCATGGCTGGGCCGGCATTGCTGGATCTGGTAGCGCAGGAAGTTGCACAGCATCCCATCGGGAAGCAATACCATATTGCCCTCCAGGCAGCCCTTGCTCTCACCCACAGCCGCCCCTTCCCAGGACGGGTCATAATTCAGAAAATCGCTGACAGTCCAGGATGCCGGATCCAGCAGATCATCCTCCACGGAAACGGACATGACACCGGAGCTGTGACCGTTCTTTTCCCAGGTACCGAAATCCACAGCGGTCCACAGCCGTCCTGCATGTTCCAGGATGTTCAGCGGTGCCCGATGAGGTCCGCCGCAATATCGGTTGCCGCTGCCGGGGAACAAAGTCACAAAATCGGTCCAGGTCCGGCCCTCATCCTCCGACCGGCCAATGATCATGTTGCCATACTCCGTGGTAAAGGCCAGCATATACAGTGCCCCGTGGAATTCAAACAGTTTCCCCCAGAAGCAGGGAAACAGATCCGTTTGATAGTGCCAGGTCCTGCCGTCATCGTAAGATGCAAAGATCTTGGTCAGATTCTGCCCCCGAAGATGCTTGTATACGTCCATGCTCACCAGCATGGTGCCGCTTTTCAGCCGCAGCACGCCGGGACTGCACAGCGAGTGGCCGGAAAAGCTGTAGCACTCATCCAAAGGATGGAGATAGTTCACCGGCCGCCCCACCACCGGCGCGATCCCCGCCCGGCGCTTTTCGGAGCAGCGGTCCGGATCCGCCCGATCCGTCACCGCAAAGGTATAGGTCTTTCCGTTCTCCAGGCCCGTCACCTGCACATGGGAACCCACCGCCGCCATGCTGGTGCATGCGCCGGTCTCGTCCCAGATTTGAATAATGTGTTCCCGCTGATGGCCTGCAGGATCATACCATTCGATCTCCACACCGCCGTCACCGGGACGGAGGGCCGCAATGAAAGGCATCTGCTTGCGTGCCTGCTGATCCATGGTATAAAAAGGCCGATATGCCCAACCGCAATATCCTTTCATCCCGTTCCTCCTCTTGAAATCGATTATGCCAACATTTGGGCGATCTTTGCGTCCAGCTCTTCCATCTGCGCCCGCAGGGACTCCAGATCCCGGCGGATCTTATTCTCCGTGGAGCGGTAACCCTTCAGGTGCATCAGGCTCTGCATCACGTTGACATTGCCGCCGCAAGCCACCTTGCAGACCTGACCGCAGACCTTCTGCCATGCCCGGGCCGCTTCCAGGTCCCCCCGGCGCCACGCCTCCCGCACCTGAACAAAGGGCACGGGATATATGCCGGACAGACCGGAAATGATGCCGTCGCAGCCCATGGCCAGGAATTCCAATTGATACACGTCGGAACCCTGCAGCAGAGCCATGCCGTCAATGGACAGATACTCCAAAGACCGGGCCAGATCACAGAAGCTGGCCTTCATGCCCACCACGTTGGGGTGGTCCCGGAAGATCCGCTCAGCCACAGCCGGCTTGATGTCGTTGCCGGTCCGGGGCGGGATATTGTACATATACAGGGGGAAATCCGCAGGTACGCTCTGGGCCACCGCGTGGAAATAGTCATACAGTTCCTCATCCTCGTAGCAGATAAAGGCCGGCGCCACGATGGCCGCGCAATCTGCGCCGGCAGCATAGGCCCCTTGGGTCAGGGCGATGGTATCCGCCAAACGTGCCGCGCCGGTATGGATGCAGATCTGAATGCGGCCGCGGAACTCTTCCACCATCCGCTTCGCCAGTTCCAGACGCTCTTCCGTGGAGAAGCGAATGCCTTCGCCGTTGGTACCGGACACAAACAATCCGTCCACGCCGCCGTCAGCGCAATGCCGGGCATACGCCAGCGTTGCCTCCATATCCAGGTTGCCGTTATTGTCCGCCACCGTCATCAGCGCGGTGATCACACCAGTAAGTTTCTTCATTACAGTCTCTTCGTTCATCATTATTGAACGCCTTTCCTAATTCATAATTATTATACTATAGACCAATCTTTATGTCAATAGTGTCTTGTACAAAACGCAACACCCTGCGCTCCGATTCGACCTCAAGTCTGATCCCGTCCCACAGTCACAGACCACAAGCCAAAATCAAACAGAACCGGTTCCGCAGAATACCGTTTCATATCCGGGAAATACACCGGACCGATCATGCTCATCCGCTCCCGGCCCGACAGATGCAGGGGCCCGAAAGCATTTTCCATGGAGTTGTACAGTCGGATCTCCGCCAGGGTTTCCTCCCCTTGGGGGATCACAAACTCAAAAGGATGCAGATAAGATACCTGCTCCTCCCCGCGGACCCGCAGGACCACGGCATGGGCCCGGGCATCCACCCGAACACGGGTGGCCCCCGCCGGCAAGGAAACGGTGCTGCGCAGCCGTCCCATATAGAACGGATACAGCCCCTTGTTCACGGCGCCGCTGACCCGCTGGGGCCGGTCCGTGATGGCGTAACTGCCGCCGCCCACCGGTGCCACACCGAAATCGCCGCAAATAAAGATGCTCTCCAGCTCCGTGGCCGGATGGGCCGCGCCCATTTTCACCCGGGCATGGCTGCCGATGCCGTTGATGTTGCTGCACTTCCTGCCCCGCAGGCAGATGGTGTTTTCCCCCAGCCGAAGGGCCGTGGTCTCAAAACTGTCGAAGCAGGGATCAAAGCAGGCCAGATCATGGCCGCGCCGCACCTGCACCGGCTGACCGTTGAGGAGGACCTCATCCAAATTCCGGGCCATCTCTATCAAAGCCGTCACCGGCGCCGCCGGCACCCGGTCCACCCAGAACCGATACTCTGCCTCAAAAGGCGTCCCGTCCGGCAGTTTGTAGAAAAAGGTCTGCCACAAACTTTCCACCGGCCGATCCCGCAGTTCCCGTCCGTTGGCCGCAAA
Organism: Oscillospiraceae bacterium; assembly: GCA_015068175.1. Next base: position 18,904 of record SVLA01000013.1, on the reverse strand, counting down.
CCGCACCACATTCAGGGGAAGCACATTGGGATCCGCCACCGTAACTTCCGGCTGGGGAGCCGTCAGACAACCCTGCATTTCCGCCGTGAAAGCGGCACCGCTCTGGGTCGTCACCGCCATAGGCAGACCCGCAGGATCCTCGTAGATCAGCATGGCCGAGCCGCCCACCTTCAAATGCATCCGGCATACGAACTCCTTTTCCGTCACCCGTCCGGGTACCTGGAAATATTCGCCGGTCACCGTATCCCAGATCACCGGCCGGATTCCATCCGCCAACGTGACCACCAGGTCATAGCCTCTGGTCCGGTCCGTATTCACCGCAAAAACCGTCTTTCGGCCCTCTTCGTCCACGCAGACCCGATGATGCACCGCCTCCGCCCATTGGCCGGAGAAGGCATCCCGGATCTCCACGGAACCGGACTTACGGCCATTGACCAGCCGCAGCGCGCCGCGCGTATCGGCCGCCACCGTAAACAGCTCCGCCCATTCCGCCGGTACGCAAGCCGGAAGACCGCCGATAAACACCACCGATTCCTTGCCAAACCGCCGGGCGTGTTCCGCCAGCAGCGCCAGGGTGTGTTCCCGCAGCACGCGCACCGGCGGCACGACGACCTGCCGATACCGGCACCGCCCCACGGCGATCCCGTCATCAAACCGGCCGTGATCCGCCATGACCATTTCGTCGCCATAGTGGAAGGCGATCCCCGCCCCGGCCAGCAGGGCGGTCAAGTCCATGAACGGCTTTTGGTAACGTTCCGTTTCCGTAATAAAATTCTGTCCCGCATTGGGATTCTTCGGCGCCCAAATGCTGAACACCGGGCTGACCTTATGCAGCGGCGAAAATTCCGCCCACACCGATTGGATGGGATGAATGACCAGCACATCGGTCTCCGGCATCCCCTCGTGGAGCTGCCGGCAGACCCGGGAAATGTGGTCAAAGGCCCCCCGGCTCACTTCAAACCAAGGCTGCCGCCAGGAGAAATCCGGCGGATAGTCCCGTTTCCGTTCGCCCCGGGCGGAGTACAGTGTCAAATGGGGATTGATAAAATTGATCCCCGACACACACAGCCAGTCGGCCATGCGCTTCATCTCTCCCGGTCCAAACTGATGGCCGCTGCAGCCGAAGGACTCGCAAAGGCTCCGCCGCCCCAACTGCTCCGCCACCGATGTGACCTGCTTGACCGTCATCAGTTGATCCGGATCGCTGCCCAGCTTGTCAATACCGGGCATCTGCATATGCACATAGTGGGGCATCACCGCGCCGGTCCATTCCGGCTGGGTGGTCAGATAGTCCTCATGGAGCAAATGGCCCGTAAAGATCAGGCCGTGATCCTGGCACCAATTGTTGTAAGGAATGGTGAAACTGCGGATAAACCGCCCCGTCAGGAATTCATAAAAATCCCGCCGGACCTCCGGATACCCCGGCCGGTCAAAGAACAGCAGTTCCAGCTTCTCCACCAGATCATAGCCGTACCGCCGGGCAAAATCCTCTTCCATGTCCGTGGTGAACGGCACCGTAGCGCAGGGAAACGCCGCCTTTTGGGTGTAGCAGAATTCGTCGGAAAAGATCCCCTTGATCTGCTTTCCAAAACACTCCCCAATGGCTTCCTTATATTTCTCGTGGGTCTCCTCAATAAACACCTGGGTGGCTCTGGGATCCAGCAGATCCACATAGCACTTCCCCTCAAAATTCAAATTACCGTCCTTGGCGGCGCACAGCGCCAACGTGTAGTGTTTGCCATGATCCTCCGCGGTCTTATAGACCTTCAGCACGGAGTAATTGGCCTCTTCCCCCGCCGGGATCAGGCACATGGCCTTGGTCCGCAGGCTGTCGTCCCGGGCCAGCACCGCGCCGCCGGCATAGCCGGAGGGAAAACGGTCTTCATCATAGAGCCACAGGGCCGTCCCCTGCTTTTCCGCTTCACGGCAGCAATGCCGCACCGCTTCCATCCATTCTTCGGACATATACTCCGTCACCAGGCCCACCCGGCTGTGGAGGAAGCCGCCGGAACAGCCGGCCTTCAGCAGTTGTTCCAACTGCCGCCCCAGCTCCTCATGTTCCAGCACATCGTTGAAGCTCCAAAATACCGACGGCCGATAATCATTGGATATGGTTCTGTTCTTCATATGCCCTACCTCATTTGACCGTCACGCCCGCAGGGGCCTTTACGCGGCTGCGGATCTTCCCATCCGCGTCCCGCTCATGCCGCACCCAAACCGGGCCCAGGGGCGTGGGATAGGTGGCTTCCACCCATTCCAGATCTCCCAGATCCGGCCGCACCGCAACGGTGCTGCAGCCCGGCTCCAGGATCTGAATGCCCGCCACCTCCTCCAGCAAAAATGCCGTGGGCGCCGAGGACCAGCCGTGGCACAAGCTGTGCCGGTATCCCTGATAGCAGAATGCGCCGTTGTCGCCGTGGACATCCGCCGCTCCATCTGCCGGCAGTTCATCGATCCGTCCGCCCTTGGCGGTCCATGCCAGATCGAAGTCCTCCCAGAAGGTGGTGGCACCCACATCCAGCATAGCGCCGTAATATTCTTTCAGCGCCGCCAGCGTCCGGTCCATGCCGCCCCGGGACGCGATCTTCAGCAAATAATAGCTCATAAAGGTAGACCATCCCTGGGCGCCGCCGGCCAGGATCTCCCCTGCCGCTTCGTCGGCATCCATGCACCCGGCCAAAGCCAGCATGGCCGCCGCCTGCTTGGCGCCGCAGCTCTCCGCCTTCACCGCCCGCAGGGCCGCCAGCCGCCGGCGGCACAATTGCGCCAGGGCCGCTTCCCCCAGGATCTCCGCCAGTTCTCCGCCGGCTTCCATGGACAGCGCCAGCACCGCCCGGGAGCCGGGGATCTCCGCCGGAGTCCCATGGCAGGGCCAATCCAGGAAATACCGGGGCAGGCAGTCGCTTCCATCCTCATGGATATGGTCCGCCAATTGCTTTGCCAGATCCAGGATGTATCCCCGATTCTCCTCCAGAAATGCCCCATGGCCGCTGTAGCTGTACCAATCCCGCATGATGATCAGCCACCAGGCCGAGTAGGTGGGATAGGTGTTCATCCAGGCCGGCAAGGGCGTATTTTCCCGGATAAAATTCATAGACTTTTCCACCTGGGGGATCACGCCGAACACGGACCGGGCCGCCAGCACCTCCGGGTGCATATCGCCGACCCAAACCAGCCGGTCCCGCTTCACGCCATCCCAAATGTAGTCCTGCACGCACAGATGGCAGGTATAGGCCGCCGTGTCAAAGATCTCATTCAGCCGCTGATCGCTGCAGCGGAAGGATCCCTTATATTCCAGATCGTGATAAACCGCCACCGCCACCATGGCCTTCAAATGCACCGCCGCATTTTTCCCTTTCAGGCGAATGCAGGCAAAGCGGAAGCCGCTCTCGCCGGTGGTCATGTCGCTGTAAGCCGGCACCTGCCAGGGGAAATCCCGGAGGGCGTGATCATTGGTGGCATTTTTCCGCCCAATGGTGCTGACCGCCTCCGCCGCCGATTCCCCAGGGTGATCTGCACGTTGGCATAGCGGCAGCCTTCCACCTTGAAGGTCAGCAGCCGCAGCGCGCCGTGCATCTCCCGGCCGAAATCCAGCAGGATCGCCGCCTCTTCCCCATCGCCGTTGCGCAACGTGGCGCAATCCCGTTCCGCAATGGTGATCTGCAAAGGCTTTTCCTTCAGCAGGCACTCCGCGTTGCGGACATTGCCAAATACCGCCACGATCCGTTGGGGCAGCACCGTCTGCCGCACTCTGTTGTCCATCATCATACCGATCCTTCCCTTTCCACATTCAGCCGGATGGGACCCATGGCAGGGATCCGCCGTCCATGCTGATCCATAATGTTACAGTAGGGATTCGCGCCGTATCCGTAATACATATACCAGTTTTCCAGTTGCTCCACAGTCCTGGGAACCCGCAGATACACTTTGTTCCCCTCCACCGACACCTTGGCCACCCAGTTGGGCAGGGCCTTCTCGTCGGTATTGCTCAGGGCAAAACCGGCAGCTACGCCATCGGCCCGGAGGCCGCCCCAAACATGGTCATATTCGACCTCAATAATGGTGCATCGCTGGAGCCAGGCAGGATAGACCTTGTGGCTCTTATACACCGGCGCCGGCAGGTAACCCTCCAGACCCAGCAGGGCGCACATGCTTTCCGCCGCGCTCCGTCCGATCTCCTTTTGGGATGCGGAAGACAGATGGACCGCATCGTCCTTTTCCATGCCGATGGTGCTGACGGTGTCCAGCATGGGGACCGCCGCAGCCATGACCCGCTGCTGTTCCCGGACGCTGCTCCAATCGCTGTCCCAGTTGGGCATGACGCCGCAGGTCACATTTCCAAGCTGCACCTGCACAATGGGGACGGGGCCAAAATCTTCCCGTGCATTCTCAAACAGCACCTTGGTCTTTTCCGTAAATGCCTCATGCTTCCGGCTCATGGCATCGCTGCAGCCCTGATACCAGAACAATCCCCGCACATGGGAACCGTTGGCCCGGAACCGCCGCATCATGGCCGCATACAGACTCTTTCCGGGTCCCTGGACCTTCAGAGCCGGATCCCATTGATGGAGCGCCGTACCGCCGTGGGCGCAGCAGATCACGCCCTGAGGAACGCCGGTGGCCGCTTTCATCTTCTGGGCAAAATACAGTCCCGGACCGATGCCCCGATTCTCCGGATCATTGCCCGGATCGCAGATCAGCGCCTCCGTATGGACCTTGTCCACCGCCAGCCAGGGCCGATGGAGCCGTCCCCGGGCCGGGACCCAAAGATCATCCATGCCGAAAGACCGCACATCTTCCTCACCTTCAAAAACCCGATCCTCCTCCGTCAGCCAGCCAACGCCTTCCATATTGGATTGTCCCGCCAGCAGCCATACATCGCCTACATAAATATCCGTGAATGTTTCCTCATTGACAGTCACGCAGTAAGGACCACCCACAGGGATCCCCCTCAGGATCCAGCCGCCTTCGGTCTTTTCCCAATGGATCCGGCCTTCCGCCGGGCCGCGGAAGGATCCCCACCGGATCTCATCCACATCCGTCAGCAGGACCTGGCAGACATCGTCCCCATTTCTCTGCATGACCATTCCGTTCCTGATTCCGATCATCGTTCATTCCTCACTTTCCATGGCCTTGACAACGATCTGCGCCAAACGGTTATACCCCGCGTCGGTCAGATGGCAGCCGTCCCGATAAAAGGCCGGATCATCCATCTCCGTCAGCGTGTCGATCAAGGGCGTACCCAATGCCCTGGCCACAGCCCGCTGGACGAAACGGATCTTTTCCATATTTTCCGTAAAATGACGGATGTAATGCTCATCAAACTGGGCGCACACCACCCGCCGCATGGCCGTTGTGGTGGCAAGATACACCTTCGGCGCCGTAGGCATTCCCCGGAAGGCCCCCACCAGTTCCGCCAGCCGCTCTTCATACTCCTTCAAATAAGCCTGGCTGATGGCTCCCCCATTTTCCGCATTGAAATGGTGGGTAGGATTACCGTCGTTCATCCCCAGCATCAGCACCACGGTCTTGGCCTCCGACATCAGGGCCCCGGCAAACTCCGGCGACTTCAGATAAGGCGCATACCGATTGGGCAGCAGCGGATAATCCGCAATGACCGTGGCCCCGTTCCGTCCGAAATTCTCCACCCGGTATCCGGGCCCCAGCAACCCCTGGGCCACCGCAGGATAACTGCGCTCCGGCGCAGTGGCCAGCAGGCCGAAGGTAATGCTGTCGCCGCAGCAGGCCACCACATTCCGCCCATCCCCCCGGACAAATTCCACCGGGAACTTAAAGACCAATTTCCGGTTTCTCCGGACCTGGGCCCGATTGCAGGGGGCATGAAGATCCCAGGGATGCAGTACCACCGCCGTTCCGGCTGTCAGCGACACCGTCTCACAGGGCCCACGGTCACAGCGATAAAAGGCCACATCCTTCTCCTGGCTGTAGGCTTCCACCGTGGAGCCGTGGCACATAGGCGCGCACCGGATCTCCTCATCCCCCGCCACCATCACCTGCACATCCACATAGCGGCGATGGGCCTCAAACAGCGGATTCTGCCGGGTATCGTATTCATCCACATTCACATAGCATCCACAGCCAAGCTCATAGCGCCCCGGCGCCGCCGATGTCCCCCGGCCACTTTCCATAAAGGCCCCAATGACATCATAGATCCCTTGGTCATACTGTTTCAGACTCTCCCAGGTTCCAAAAAACATACACTACCTCTTTTCTGCGATTCCCCAAATTCCGTTCATCTATAATGAACACATTCCAGTTTCTCAGCTATATATTACCAATCATTCCCCCGGATGTCAACATTCCGAACCGTCTCCCGGCCATATTTGTAGAACTTTACCACCGCTTCCCCCAATAACCGCCCGCCTGCCATTGACATTTTTATCCTCCTTGTGCTATCATAAGAAAAATAACGCTATAGGTGGTATTACTGATGGAAGAACCCAAAGTAAAATCACTCCTGAAGGCCATCAACCTTCTGGAGATGTTTACCGTCCCGCCCCATGAATACGGCGTCAGCGAGCTGGCCCGGAAGTTCGACTATCCCAAGAGCACCGTCCACAATATCTTCTCCACCATGCAGATGTGCAATCTGCTGAAATACGACGAATCTACCCAAAAATACCGCCTGGGACCCATGGCCGCCGAGCTGGGCAACGCCTTCCGCAAGACCAACTCCATGCTTTCCATCATGCGGCCCTATATGAACGAGCTGTCTGCCAAGATCGGCGAGACCGTTTTTTTGGGTACCTTCTCCGATGACATGGTCCTGTACCTGGACGTGACCTATACCGGCTACGCCCCCCGGGGCGAGATCCTGGGTCTGAAGGCTCCTCTGCATTGCACCGGTATCGGCAAGGCTCTCCTGGCCTACCAGGATGACGAGACCATCCGCCGAGTCCTGAGCAAACCCCTCCCCGCCTTCACCCCCGATACCAAAACCACCCCGGAGGCCCTCCGCCTGGAGCTGGACCTCATCCGCCGCAACGGCTACTCCATCGACAATATGGAGCATGAATTCGGTGTCAAATGCGTGGCCGTCCCCCTCCTCAGCGAAACCGGCCAGCTCAAAGGCGCCATCAGTATCAGCGGCCCCTCCCTCCGCTTCCCGGAGGAGACCATTCTCCGCTACGCCCACCTGCTGAAGGGCGTGGCCGAAAAAGTCCGCCCTATCATCTGACAAAAGCGGTCAGCCCCGGCTGACCGCTTTCCCAATTCATTCTTTGAAGGAGGCCCCACCATGAACCATGCTTTCCAACCCGGAAAACCCTGGTACGATACCAGCGGCAGCCGCATCCAGGCCCACGGCGGCTCCGTCCTGTACCTGGACGGCACCTACTATTGGTACGGTGAAAATAAGGAATTCACCGATGGCATCAGTCCCATTTGGCATTGGGGCGTCCGTTGCTACCGCTCCCGGGATCTGTATAATTGGGAAGACTGCGGTCTCATCATCCCCCCGGAGCCGGAGGACCCCACCTCCTCCCTCCACCCCCACCGCTGCATGGACCGGCCCCACATCCTCTACAATGCCAAAACCGCCAAATTTGTCTGCTGGCTGAAGATCATGAACCCAGACAAGACCCAATCCATGACCATCCTCACCGCCGACCGTATCCTGGGCCCCTATACCAAAGTCCGGGAAAATTTCCGTCCCCACGGCATGAGCAGCGGCGATTTCGACCTGGCTGTAGATGAAAACGGCAAAGCCTATTACTACTTTGAGCGGGTCCATTCGGATCTGATCTGCACCGAACTGACCGAGGATTACCTGGACGTCACCCCTGATTATTCCATCCATTTCCCCCGCCCCAATCCGCCCTTCGTCCGGGAGGCACCGGCCCATTTCTTCCGCAGCGGCCGCCATTATCTGCTGACCTCCGGCACCACCGGCTACCGCCCCAATCCCACCGAAGCCGCCGTCTCCGATTCCTGGCACGGCCCCTTCCGCATCCTGGGCAACCCCCACCCCGGCGACCCCAGCCAGACTTCCTTCCATTCCCAGATCAGCTGCATCTTCCCCGTGGCAGGCAAGAAGGACCTATTCATCGCCTGCGCCGACCGCTGGCTCCCGGAGCATATGGATCTGCAATATGAGGAATACGCCAAAATGTACGAAGCCCTCTTCGATCCCTCCGTGGACATTCTCCCCCTCCTGCGCTCCATCGCCGCCCGCACCGGCCAGCCATCCCCGGATGACGACCCCATAGGCTTTATCCGCCGCCAAAAACCCATCGCCAATACCCACATCGCCGATTATGTGTGGCTCCCCATCCGCTTCGACGGCGAAATGCCCATCCTGGAATGGCATGATTCCTGGTCATTGGACGATTATGAATAAGGAAACGCCGGCAGATCCCTGCCGGCGTTCTTATGATCTTCTATGGGGTCTCAGCCGCCCAAACTGCGATGATATTCCACTTCGCCCTTGATCCCATCGCCGGAAACGCGCTTGGTGGTAGCAAAGAATCCCCAGCCGATGTGGGTCCCCACGCTGGGCGCATCCAGGGCCGTTCCCTCGAAAACATAGGCCCCCGTGGAATTGGTCACCACAGTCACGGCGCCCGAAGGCTTGTGGGGCGGCCGCCAATTAGACTCCGCCCGGGCCTTGATCAGGGCATACCGTGTCCCCTTGGTCATGGCGCTGGCCAGATACTGGGCCAGATCCTTGGCCTGCTGCAGCGTCAGGTCCGGCAGACCGTGGTCCCTAAAAACCACTTCGATCCCATCCACGCAGATCCGGTCCGTGTATACCGTCCCTCTGCGCTTCTTGGCCACCGTCCTGCGGATCTCCTCCATCCGGGGAAAACTGCCATACTGTCCCTTCCAGTTGCCGCGGGTGGACGAACGCACCCACAAAACGATCACCGCAATGATCACGATCACCAAAATTTCCGTACCGGTCATGACCGACACCCCTTTTCCATGTTCATAAATTCACTTCCGCCGTCACCGGCAGTCGCCCTCTGTACTGACATAAATGTAAAGCCCATAGTGGTCCGACGGATATTTCCCATCCACCGTATCCCGCAGGATCCTGAAGTCCTGCGCCTGAACGCCCGGGCCCATAAAGCAGTAGTCAATATGCTCCGCATGACTCCCTTCCGGATGATACCCGTGGAACGTGCATCCCCGGTCCCGGACCGTGACTTCATTGGCATCCGTAAACAGCGCCGCCATCCGCTGATATGCCGGCCGATCCGGCTCCATGTTAAAGTCCCCCACGATCACCGTGGGATGATCCGAGATCTGCCGGCTGTAGCGGTGGATCAGCTCTACGCTCTTGACCTGCCCGTTGTCTCCAAACCCGAAATGGGTATTCATGAAAGTCACGGCCTCCCCGGTGTTTTTATCCTCCAGGATCGCATACACACAGATGCGATGACAGTCATACAGCTCGTCCCAGCCTTTGGACTCCTTCTCCGGCGTGTCCGACAGCCAGAAACATCCCGTCTCCCGGCACCGAAACCGGTCCTTTCGCCACAGGATCGGCGTGGACTCCGGCAGCTCCGCGCCGCTGGTACAGCGGTAACGGTTGTACATTTCGTAGTCTCCACCGAAATATTCCTGAAGGAAGGGACCCCATTCCGGCCGGAATTCCTGCAAACCCATCACATCGGCCCCCAGCGGCCCCAAAACAGCCGCCAATCTGGGCGCCCGCTCCGGGATCGAATGGCCGTCGCCGTCATCGCAGCAACGTATGTTAAAACTAACCACCCGCAGCTCCATGCCATCACCTCTTGATGTAAATGGTACCACATGTGTGCTAAAAATTCAACGCCTAAGCAACTTTTGTCGTGAGAATCGGACAGGATAGGCGCGCAGAGAATCATACCAAAGGTGCCGTTTCGCAATGGATAAACAAAAAAGATATTTTCGGCCGTTTTGCGTATGAATTTGAACTCTCACAAAAATCGCGGCGAAGCCGTGCATATCATCAATGCGGAGCATTGTATATCACCAACACGCAGTGTTTTATATCATCATTGCGAAAGCGTTTAATACACACCTAAAGGTGTGATGAGATACAAAGGCGGCACGCCGCCTTTGATGATATACACGCTAACGCGTGATGATATACCATTGCTTTCGCAATGGATAAAAAATCGACAGGTCGAAACCTGTCGATTTTTGGCGGAGACGGTGGGATTCGAACCCACGTGCCGTTGCCGGCAAACTGATTTCGAGTCAGCCCCGTTATGACCGCTTCGATACGTCTCCAAACTTTTTGCATTATATCAGCCTTTTCCTTAAAAATCAAGGCTTCTTTTTGGCAAGTTCCATCACCGCGCCCATTTTATCCATGATACGGTCATAGTTTTCCCGCCGATGGGGGATCAAACACCCGGAACAATCCTTGATCCCATTTTCGGTATAGGAAAAATTCCCCCCGCACTGATCGCCCAGGGCATACAGCGGACAATAGCAGAACAAACAGCTAAACCCCGCCGGATCCGCCCCCTTGTGGCACGGAAAATACTCGCATTCCCGATTCTGCACAAAATCATAATGCCGCTGGCTCATAATACCCCTCCATCAAATCTATTCCACGGATATTCCGCCGCCGGTCCTCTGGAAAACACGACCCGTTCCCCCGTCGCCGGATGGCCAAAGGCCAGCCTCCGGGACCACAGCGCGATCTCACACGGATCATCCAACGCCGAATACTTCCGCTCTCCCACCAGAGGCCATCCCCGGCTGGCAAACTGCACCCGGATCTGATGGGTCCGCCCGGTCTCCAGCCGGATCCGCACCAGGCTCAGTCCCTCGACCCGGGCCAGGGTCCCATAATGCAGCACCGCTTCCTGAATGCCTTTTCCCGGCCCATCGGCCACAAAAGTCATCCGCCGGGCCTTATCCCGCCCCAGCAGGTCCACCAATGTCCCCGCGTCCTCGGTCTGCCCATGGACCACCGCCAGATATTCCTTTTCAAATTCATCCTCCCGGATCTGCCGGGAAAGCTCCGATGCCGCCGCACCATTCCGGGCCAGCACCATCACACCGCTGACCACCCGGTCCAGCCGATGGACCGTCCGAATGTCCTCGGTCCCCAGTTCCTGCCGCAGCAGTTCCGGCAAACCGCCGGGCTCATCCGTGGACAACACCCGGGCCGGCTTGATGCACACGACCATATCCCTATCCTGATACAAGATCTCCATGATCATCACCCACCCATATCCTACCAAAAATCCATCCGGAAAGCAACAGAAAATTACTTGACATCCATGGCCGCCGGGCATAAGATAATAGTATAAGCCACCACAGAAAGGAGCGCCCTATGCTGTACTGTCTGAATTGTCACCTGCTGGTTGCAGACGATCAATGCCCCATCTGCGACACCCGGAACCTGCGCCAGCCCACCGCCGCCGATTATTGCTTCGTTGCCGAAGAAGCAGCTCTCTGGGCGCCGCCCCTGGCGGACCTTTTCCGGGACAATGGCATCCCCTTTGTCACCCAATCCGCCGTCAGCGCAGCCCTGACCGCCAAATTCGGCACCGCCATGGAGCGTACGCGCTTCTATGTCCCCTATGGTTATTATCCTCAAGCCAAACTTCTTTCTGAGGAATTTTTCGCTGCTGAACCCCTTTTCGAAGAATGATGAAGGCGTGCTGCAATCATCTGCAGCACGCCCATTTTACTTTTTCGCCTTCAATCTCGCCTTTGCTTCCTCTACAGTTTCGCCGTCTTTTGTGAGGTAGGCGTCGACAAACTTATCTTCGAGCTTGGTGTAACCACCAACAACACCTTGCTCGATTTTTTTGTAGCCTCCTACCACACCTTTTTCAATTTTCTTGTAACCGCCGGTTACTGCTTTGGCGATTTTTTCATTTCCCTTTACAATTTTCGATTTAGCCATATCTGTATACTTTCCTCCAATCAGATTGATTCCGAGAAGCAGTACAACGATCCAAACTGCTGTTCCCGTAAATATGTTTAGCAATAAGATTTCCGCCGCTTCCATACCCGGGAATGAGACGAGCATGGATCTTTGCATTGTGTAAATGGAAACGCACGCATCAGCGAGCGATATATTACGGAGTGTCTTCAGCACCGGAGAAGCAGAACGTTTTGCTTTCACCATACCGATTATAGCAATCGTGATTTTGGTGAATGTATATGTGGCAATGGTGATCATTATTATTTTGTGAAAAGCAGTGCCCCTATCTTTAATAGCGGACATTATATTCACACCCACTATACAGAAGGAAAGTGAAACCAATAAAATCCCCGTAATGCGCCGTGCAAAAAGCTCGGTATCATAATTGCCGCTTGCTTTTCGTTTGATTGTCAACACAGAAAACCTTGTAATTGCAAGCACGGCATAATAGGCTCCTACTGTAATAAACCACCATGAATGTGCAAGAAAACCCACAATACAGTTACCAAGCGCATAAGCAACATTAAACGCAAGGCTTGTATAAGGGCTTCTGAGAAGACTGATTACTTTCATTTGATACCTTTGATCATCGGAATGAGCGCGATCAGCATAACGATACCAAGCAAACCGACGAGTGTGCCCCAAACGATTTGCTCCCACACAAGGCACATACACATACCTACACCAACCACTAAAGCAGCAATGACGGCGTAAATAGTACGGAACAGATTTCTACCACTCATTTTCGGCAGTGTCTTGTTTTCCATTTTGCACCAGATCAATGCCGTGGCAATGCCCAGCACAATTCCGACAGAACCAAAGATGATCCCTTCTGTGAAGGCGTTCCATTCCGGCAAAAGTGCCATACACATACCGAGTGCAAAAAGCACGCCACTGACGGTTCCCATAATAAGTGCAACAAAACTACTCTTTTTCATATTAAATTCTCCTTTCAATAAACCAACACTTGTGTTTTTATTGTATTTATAGTATACTATTTTTGCTATAGCAAAACAATCATCAATTAAACAACAAGTGTTGGAATAATAGGGAGTTGTTATGAACGTAAAAAACAACAAGCGGCGCAGGGACTCACAAGATAGAATTGAAAAGGCGTTTATTGAACTACTGCAAACCCGTGAAATTAAGGACATTACCGTTTCAGATCTTATTAAAATGACGGAATTGAACCGTAGTACTTTCTACGCAAACTACATTGATATATTCGATCTTGCCGATAAAACGAGGGAGAAACTGGAAAAAGAGTTCAGCAATCTGTTTTCAGATTACGATTATTTCAATGAGCGTAGCGGTGCACTAAAGATGTTTACACATATCAAGGAGAATCAAATATTTTATAAGACATATTTCAAGTTATGCTATGATGACAAACATCTTATTTCGATATATGATACCAGGCGCGCTGAACAAGAACATATTGATAGCAACATCAAGTATCATATTGAATTCTTTAGAAACGGTCTAAATGCCATTATCAAGCTGTGGATTGCAGGTGGCTGCCGGGAATCCCCCGAAGAAATGGCTGCGGTGCTGCAATCAGAATACCGGGGTAGATAGACCACATTTTCATACCCAATCCCTGTTTTCAAAGCAAAGCCGCACCAAATTGGTTCGTAACAGCCAGAAAAGGGACACCAATAGGGGCAAGGCACAAATATCACTGAATATTACTTGCAAAATTCATAAAATGGCCGATCAGATCTGCTGGTGAGACAATATGATTCGTCCAACAGCCGCAGAACGTCGCCATTCGTATCGTTTTAGGGCGTGCTGCAGTCATTTGCAGCACGCCCTTGGCATTTATGTCTCAAGTTTCCACCCATGATCCCCATGATAGATCATGAGTCTGGTCTGTCCTCCATCGATGCAAATATTCTCTCCGGTGATAAATCCGGCCTTGTCCGACGCCAAAAACAATACCATGTGGGCAATATCCAGAGGATGCCCCACCCGTCCGGCGGGTTGCTGCGCCGCATCAGGCCCTTCATAAACCCGGAAATCCGTATCGATCCAGCCTGGGGATATGGAGTTGACCCTGGCTTTGCCGGCCAAACTCACCGCCAGCGAATGGGTCAGCGCCGCAATGCCGCCCTTCGCGGCAGTATAGCTCTCGCTTTGAGGCTGGCTCATCCGATCCCGGGACGAAGAAATGTTGATGATGCTGGCCCCGGGTCCAAAATAGGGCATCAGGAGCTTGGTCAAGTAAAAGGGCGCCGTCACCCCCACGGCCAAAGCCTGCTGAAATTCCCCGTAGGAACAACCGTCGATCCCCTTAAAAGCCGGCGGCGCGTTGTTCACCAGTACATCCACACGGCCGTATTGCCCAATGACCCACCGGACAAATTCTTCAAGGACCGATTGCTGACCAATGTCCCCCACAAAATGATCCCCCGGAGCGCGATCGATAACGCACACACGGGCGCCCTCCTTGCGGAATTCCTCGGCGATGCACCTGCCGATGCCCGCCGCGCCGCCGGTGATCACCACGACCTTATCCCGAAACATGATGTCCTCCTTGCTGTGCCGATTATTCCTCTAAGGAAGCAAAGTAACTGTCCAGTCCGTCGGCGATTCCCTTCACCATCAGGATCTGATATTCCTCCGAAGCCAGCTTGGCATCCTCTTCCTCGTTGGACATATAGCCCATCTCAAGGATGCAATTGGGCACTTCGCACCAATTGATCCCCGTCATGGAGTTATTCTCCCAAACACCCCGGTTGTAACACCCGGTGGCCGCCGCGAAACCGTCCAGCACACACTCTGCCAGATGCCGGTTGGTCTTATAAAGCTGCGGCTGATACACGTTGCTCTCGCGCTGACAAATGGTAAACGCGCCGTGCTTCTCCGGGTCATCCGAACCGTTCGCGTGAATACGAATATAAACGTCCACCTGAAGCTCATTGGCCATCTGGGCCCGTTCCGCATTGCTGATATTCACATCATGGGTGGTGCGGGTCATGAGTACCGTGTACCCCCGACGCTCCAGTTCCTCACGGAGCATAAGCGAAACGATCAGATTCAGTTCATATTCATATAACCCGTTAAAATCGCTTTTCGTACCGGAAGACACCTTGTTTTTCATCTTGGTCGCCCCGGGACCATTGGGTTCCAGCTCGGAATTTGGGCGTCGCTGATGACCGGGATCCACCAGGATCACATAATTCTTCTCAGATCCCGGCAATGTAGTCTCCGGCTCACTGCCGGGCACCGTGGGCTCCGTCGCCGCTTCTGTGGGCTCCGTCGCATCCTCTGTAGGTTCCGTGGGAGCCGCAGTAGGATCGGTTGGCGGAGTCGTCGGAAGATCCGTTGGATCTGACGGTCCCGTTCCATCCTCCGTCGGGGCCAAAGATGGCTCCGCATCCTCGTTCCCCGGCACCTCCGTGGGATTCATAACTGTGGGATCCGTATGGACCGCCGGCATTTCGAGTCCGGAGGGTCCGCAGGCGCAAAGAAGCAGAGCGATCAC
This sequence comes from Oscillospiraceae bacterium, assembly GCA_015068175.1. Next base: position 3,521 of record SVLA01000013.1, on the reverse strand, counting down.
CAAGAAGAATGCAAACAGTCGTTTCATCCCAATCACCTCAACACCAGGATATTATTTTGGCAATATTATACCACGCCCCGGCGCATTCGTCAAGAACGCTCCTGGGAGAAGCATATTATGTAGGGCCCGGCGTCCCCGACGGACCTTGTTCAGCATTGCCGTTTTTCGGGGTCATTCACCAATGACCCGCGGGCGAATCACGGATTGGCTCCTCAAAAAATGCCGCCCAACCCCGAAGGGTTGGGCGGACTTGAAATTTCAGGGGATTTGTTTGGAATTACTGGGTTACACCATCAATGATGACCGTGTTCTGAGCCAGCTTGCTGCCGCCGACGAAGTCAGCAACATCTGCCGCAACGCCATCCAGAGTAGCGGTGCAGCCCGTAATGGTCAGAGTCTTGCCGGTGCCTTCCATGTCGATGAAGTTGGTCTTGCCGCTGACATAGTTGAAGGTGCAGTTGATCAGAACAGTGTTGGAGTAAATGTTCAGACCGTTGTAGCTGGAATCGTCATATCCGAAGGTACAGCCTTCGAAGGTCATGGTGCCGCTGCCGCTGTATGCATTAAAGCCATTGATCACACAGTTTTTGAAGATGACATTGCCGTCCATTCCATCGAAGTGGATGCCACGGAAATCGGTCTTAAATACGCAATTCTCGAACACAAGAGTCTCGCCAGCCTCGGTGTAGCACCAGCGAAGGGTCTCGTTGCCCTCAAACACACAGTTCTTGTAAGTGCCAGCAACGGTGCCGCTAACAGCCTGACCGCCTTCATTTTTGAATGTAGCACCGATAATCGTAGCATCGGGATAGTTCAAACCGCTTTTACCTTCAACAACAACGCCGGTAGCATCGATGACAACATTGCCCCCTTGGGCTGCATCCTTGAGCGCATCCGCAGAGGTAACAGTAACCAACAACTTACCTTCCAGATTGTAGTAAACAGAATCGTTAAAGCCGAAACGAACGGGCTTTGCGTTCTCGCAGGTGTTGCCGTTGCCATAGATATCCAGCGTCAGCGTGGAATCATCCTTGCCTTCTGCGGTGTAGTTGTGAACCCAGAAGAGTCTGGCGCCGCCGGTAACATCGGTATTCTTGATGGTAACGGTGTTCATATCATAACCGGAGTTGAATGCGCGAACTGCAACGTAGGAAAGGTTAAAGTCGCAGTTGGTGATCGTAGCGCTGGCAGTGCCCCAGTTGTTCAGGTGAACAATGAAGTTCATATCGGTGCCGCTGACGCTGGCGGTCACACCGTCCATGGTCAGAGCGCCGCCTGCGGTCACATCAAAGATGGTAGCCATAGCATTCCAGCCCTGATTGTTGGCTGCGGTCATCTTGAAAGTGCCGTCCTTCACAGTCAGGTTGCCCTTCACCAGGAACATCTCCTGATTGCCGCTGTTGCTGAAGCTGCCAGCAATAGTGTGGCCGTTCAGATCCAGAGTAACAGTAACACCAGCGGGAACGGCCAACACTTCGGTCACGGCGATGTCAGCAGTCAGAACATAGTTGGTGCCGCCATTCGTCAGCGCGGCCTTCAGGTCATCAGCAGTCTTGATAACCTGAATCACAACCAAATTATTAGTAATGTTCTCGATAGTGTTGTTCTCCAGAACGAAGTTGCTGGTAGTTGCGCCGCCGTACTCAGAACCATACAGCTCGTTGTATGCAGAGTAAGCAATGTGCGTACCATTCAAGCTTGCATTCTTCGCAGTATTGTTGCTCAGCTTGATTGCGTTAGATGCGCTGTAGCTCCAGCCACCGGCGATCAGGCCGATACCGGGGTTACCGTCCACGCGCGTCTTGGTCAAGGTCACATTCTCAACAGAGCAGCCGTCAATGGTGTTGTTGTAGTGGACAAAGCCGGTAATGCCGCCCACATTGGTCCAGCCAACCAGGTTCAGGTTCTTAACAGTACACTTGGTAACATTGTGATTGCCTTCCAGCAGCCAGGCAGTAATGCCGCCGACAGCGTTGCGGGTAACAGACTGAATCAGGCCAGTTCCCTCTGCAACAACAGAGCAGTTGTCGACCTGGGTGCCGTAGTAGCAGTAACCGGCGATACCGGCAACATATGCCCACTCAGCAACGATCTCGACATCACCGGTAATATGGCAGCCGGAGATGTTGGCGGGATAGGCAGCGCCAACCAAGCCTGCTACCATGGAGTAAGCGTTGACCTCCACATTGTGAAGAGTGACATCCTTAATGACAGCATTCGCAACTACGCCAAACAGACCGATGCCCTCGCCTTCGGGATCATTGATGCACAGATTGGAAATCGTGTGCTTCTGGCCGTCGAAAGTACCTTCAAAGGTATTGTCCCAATTGCCAATAGGAGTCCATTCAGCATTCCGCAGGTCGATGTCCGCATCCAGCTTAATGGTCTTGCCGGCAAAGCTCACGGGAGCAACAGTAGCTGCAGGAGTGCTTCTCAGGGAGTAAGTAGTAGCGCCCACAGGAGCAGTGCCGTTCACAAGGGCAGCCAGGCCACGCAGCTCAGCGGCGTTGCTCAGGACAAACTCCGTGTCGGTATCATTGTACCAGGAAACGTCCACAACGTAGGCATCCTCGTCATAATCATTGCCGAAGGAATCATCCTCGTTGGCCAACTGGGTAGCATACAGATGCACGCCCAGGTCAATGTGCAGGGCGTTCACGCCAGTCTGGGCAAAGTCGGACACTTCCTTGCCGTTGTTGACATTCCAGTTATTATCATCGGCGCCGGGTGCCCAATAGATGACAATGCCGTAGGTGGTGGCATCATCCTTGTTCTCCAGCTTTCCATACAGATTGAAGCTATCCAGATCTTCCCAGTCCTCATTGGAAATGCTGGCAATCAGTTCATCGCGGGTCAAAGTGGTGTCCACGCCGTCAGTAACCACAGCAACCTGCAGAACATCGGACAAGCCAACGCCACCCAAGGTGTTCTCATTGGCAAAGTTTATGGACAGCTCATACTTCAAAGCCAGGTTGCCCTTATTGACAACGGTCAGGTTTTCGTAGGCAACCACACCGGGTTCCCAATTGGCAACATCGTTGAACAGAGTGTCCATTCCGTCGATGCTGTTGCCGTCGACCAGGGCATCCACTTCCAAGTTACCGGCGACGATCTGGTTCACACCGGAAGCCGCTTCATCCGTAAACCACGCGAACGTGCTCCCAATGAGCATGGAACAGCAGAGGATCAGGGCGATCACAGAACTGAACAATGCTTTGTTGGTGTTCTTCATTGTTTTATTCCTCCAATAAAATATTCGTATCTGCATGTTCCCTGACAACATCTTATTCCTTGGACATTCTGTCCAAGGAACGATGGACGTCCATCGTTCGCATACTCGTACGGATTAAGTATAACATATCCACTTGAAATTGCAAGTACTATTTCATTTTTGACCCATGGAAATTTTTTAGTTCTATACCCGTGGATCACCGCATTCTCACACGCCCCGTCCGGCTGAACCGATCCACCGTCCAGCACACATTCGAATGCAACAAACGGGTCCAAAAAGGGCCTGTAAA
>SVLA01000160.1 GCA_015068175.1 Oscillospiraceae bacterium | reverse complement strand
GTCCTGGCTGGATGCCAAGGCCACCAAGGAGCTGGATCCCGAGGGTCCCTGCCAGATCGTTCCCAAGGAGCGCTGCATTGACGAGGCCCTGGGCCGTTACGAGGACGTGGATGAGGCCATTCTGAAGTATTCCCACGGCGCTCTGGAGCATGTGACTCTGTACTCCCTGTTCCAGGATCCCATGACCTCCTGCGGCTGCTTCGAGTGCATCTGCGGCGTGGAGCCCTGCTCCATGGGTGTTGTCATCACCTGCCGTGAGCACGCCGGCATCACCCCCCTGGGCATGAGCTTCTCCGAAATGGCTTCCATGACCGGCGGCGGTGTTCAGACCCCCGGCTTCATGGGCCACGGCAAGCACTTCATCTCCTCCAAGAAGTTCATCTCCGCTGAAGGCGGCCCCGGCCGTATCGTCTGGATGCCCAAGATGCTGAAGGATCAGATGCGTGAGCGTCTGGATGCCACCGCTCTGGAGCTGTACGGCGTGGAGAACTTCACCGATATGGTGGCTGACGAGACCATCTGCACCGAGGATCCCGAGCAGTTGCTGGAGTTCCTGGGCGAAGTGGGCCATCCCGTCCTGGGCATGGAACCCTTCGACATGTAACCAGGTAGCACCTGGAGGCAATGCGTTACCGACATAAGCGGTAGTCGAAAGGCCGTTGGGTGTCACTCGATTCGTTACATTCTAAATCAAATTGAGGGAGCGGAATTTTCCGCTCCCTCTTTTATTGGCAAGCCAGCAAAAGCATCCGCGTGTGCATTTCAATGCAGATGCCCAAATACGCCGATATGATTTGCTGGCATTCCGGCTTCAATTGTTCTATAGCAGATCTGTAATCTGCTTGGAGTTGTTGATACTCCCGGTACAGGCATTGATAATCCGGGTCGGTCATTAAGGCTTCCTGGATTGCAAGAAGCTTATTTACAGAGGACTCCATGTACATCCCTTCCTTTCACAATGTATTATAAGGGAAATACCCTTAAAATGAAATAAGGTTATATCCCTTATTGCATAATATTCCCGGGTGATTATATGATGTACAGAAACCGCTTGCGTGACCTGCGGGAGGACCGGGACCTGAAGCAGAAAGATATTGCAGATCTGCTGAATATCCATCAAACAACATACTCTGATTATGAATTGGAACGGCTCAATATTCCGGTAGCTGCGCTGCATGTATTGGCAGATTTTTACAATGTAAGTGTAGACTATTTGTTGGGTCGAACCGGCACGAAAACCCCCTATCCGAAAAAATAATACAAAGAGGGAGCGGAATTTTCCGGAATTTTCCGCTCCCTCTTCATTTTGCGCCGCCCAACCTTCCGTCACACCCCTTGCCTCCCTCTGACGAGGCTGCACCCGCAGGTGCGTTTCGTAGCGCAACCGGCGAAGCCGGCTCTTGGCGCGAAGATGAGGTGGCACGGCGAACGCCGTGACGGATGAGGGGGCCCAGGCCCCTAAGGGGAACCCGATTATTTACATTTACAAACCGGCCACGATGGTGTATAATACAGCCAAAGATCCGACAAAGTGGGGACGCCTTATGAAATTCGCCTTTTACACCCTGGGCTGCAAAACAAATCAATACGAGACCCAGGCCATGGAGCGGCTTCTGACGGACCTGGGCCACACCATCGGCTCCTTTTCCGAACCCTGCGACGGCTACGTCATCAACACCTGCTCCGTCACAGCCGTGGCGGATAAGAAGAACCGGGCTGTCATCCGCCGGTGCCGCCGGGAAAATCCGGGTGCGGTCATCGCCGTCTGCGGCTGCTATCCCCAGCACGCCGCGGAAGCGGTGCGGGCCCTGGGGGTGGACGTCATCGGTGGCAGCGCCAACCGCCGGGAATTCGTTGGGATGCTCCTGACCGCCGCGACGGAAAAACAAAAGCTGGAGGCGGTGGATGCGGCCCTGAAGCGGAAGGAGTTTGAGATCCTGCCCGCTGGCGGCCTGGAGGAACGGACCCGGGCCATGCTGAAGGTCCAGGACGGCTGTGTGAATTTTTGTTCCTATTGCATCATTCCCTATACCCGGGGACCCATCCGCTCCGCTCCGTTGGAGCTGGCGGTGGAGCAGGCTGCGGAATTGGCCCGGCGCGGCTATCGGGAGATCGTGCTGACGGGCATCGAGATCGCCGGCTGGGGCAAGGATCTGCCGGGAAAACCGCCCCTGACGGAACTGATCACCGCCATTTGCGCCGCCGTGCCCCATGTGCGGATCCGCCTGGGGAGCCTGGAACCCCGGATCGTCACGGAGGAATTCTGCCGTGAACTGCAAAAATGGGCCAATTTGTGCCCCCAGTTCCATCTGTCCCTGCAATCCGGCTGCGACACGGTCCTGCAGCGGATGCGGCGAAAGTACGATACCGCCCGGTACCTGGAAAGTGTGGAGCTGCTGAACCGCTGTTTCCCCGGCTGCGCTGTGACCACGGACATGATCGTGGCCTTCCCCGGGGAAACGGAGGAGGAATTCGCCGCCAGCCTGGATTTTATCCGCCGCTGCGGCTTTGCGGATATGCATATTTTCCCCTATTCCCGGCGGCCCGGGACCCCGGCGGACAAAATGCCCGGCCAGCATGACAATGCCACCAAGGAGGCCCGGAGCCGGGCGGCCATCGCCGTGGCGGAGGAAATGAGCCGGTCTTACCGGGAAAAGATGGTGGGCACCGTCCATGAGATCCTTTTTGAGGAGGCGGAGGGGGCCTTTTTCACGGGCCACGCACCCAATTATGTGAAATTTTACGTTCCCGGCAAGGATCTGCATAACCGGATCTGCCCCGTTTTGGTTACCGGCGTCCATGCCGACGGCGTGACGGGCAGACTTTTGGAGGATGAACATGGTTGATTTTTCTGATATTTTGCTGACGGTGGACTACGACCGGACCCTCACCGCCCCGGATTCTTCCGTCCCGGAGCGGAATATCCGGGCCATCGAGTATTTTATCGCCCATGGCGGCGCTTTTACCGTCAATACGGGCCGCAGTATTCCCATGGCCAAGGCGTTTATCGGCAAGGTTCCCCTCAGCGCCCCGCTGCTGCTGTATAACGGCAGCGCCGCCTATGATGTGGCCGCCGGCCGATTTACCCGGGCCGAGGAGCTGGACATGGATATTGAGGAGTTCACCACGGAAATGCAGCGGCTTTTCCCCCACCTTCTGGTGGAGATCCAGGGCTGGGATGCCCACTATTCCATGAAGAAAGATGTGGATTGGGAAAAACTTTCGGACCACGGCGGCTGTACCTGGGCCTATTGCCCGCCCAGGGAGATCCCCGGTCCCTTCATCAAGGTGTCCCTTTACGGCTCCTGCGCCGGCCACTCGGTGGCTTCCATGTACGATGCCACGGAGGAAGAGATGGAGCAGATGCTGGCGGCCATCGACACGGTCCGGCGGCTCTACGGCGATCGGGTGGAGGTGTTCCATCCCTGCGCCAAGATCGTGGATATCCATGCCAAGGGGATCAGTAAGCTCCGCTCCGCCCGGCAGCTCCAGCAGGATCTGGGCAAAAAATGGCTGGTGTGCGTGGGGGATGCGGAAAACGATGTGGCCATGCTGGAAGGGGCGGATTTTGCCTGGTGTCCCAGTGACGGCGTGGTGGCGGATCGGTTCCCCAATGTGTGCTGCTGCGCCGAAGGCGCCGTGGCAGAGGTGATCGAAAAATGTTTGCCCATGATTTTGGAAAATAACTCTTGACATTTTCCCGGATCCGTGCTAGAATTCTCTAGCTGAATAGCATGAGATCCGGATTTGCGGGTGTAGTTCAATGGTAGAACACCAGCCTTCCAAGCTGGATACGCGGGTCCGATTCCCGTCACCCGCTCCATAGATGCGCCAGTAGCTCAGCTGGATAGAGCAACTGCCTTCTAAGCA
>SVLA01000159.1 GCA_015068175.1 Oscillospiraceae bacterium | reverse complement strand
TTATTCGTCCTTATCCAGCAGGTGGCAGGCAGCAAAGTGGCCCGGGGTATGCTCCCGATATTCCGGGGCGATGTGCCTGCACTTTTCCGTAGCATAGGGGCAGCGGGTGTGGAAGCGGCATCCCTTGGGGGGATTGGCCGGAGAGGGGATATCGCCGCCCAGCACGATGCGCTGCATCTTTTCGTCGGGATCGGGGTTGGGAATGGCGGAGAACAGAGCCTTGGTGTACGGATGAAGGGGATTTGCGAAGATCTCCTCCTTGGGGCCGTACTCCATCATGGCGCCCAGATACATGATGAGGATCTTGTCGGAAATAAATTTGACCACAGAAAGATCGTGGGAGATGAACAGATAAGTCAGGCCCATGTCCTTTTGCAGTTTTTTCAGCAGATTGATGATCTGGGCCTGAATGGACACATCCAGAGCAGACACCGGCTCATCACAGACCACCAGCTCCGGATTCACGGACAGGGCCCGGGCAATACAGATGCGCTGGCGCTGACCGCCGGAGAATTCATGGGGGTAGCGCTCGTAATAGTAATCCCGCAGGCCGCACTTTTCCATAAGGTCCAGCACATAATCCTTCACCTGATCCTTGGGAACGATACCGTGGACTTCCACGGGTTCCGACAGAATGCCGCCCACGGTGGACCGGGGAGGCAGGGAAGAATAGGGGTCCTGGAAAATGATCTGCATATCGGTCCGGATGGGCCGCATTTGGCTTTTGGAGCAGCCGGCGATATCTTTGCCCTTGAAAAAGATCTGGCCGCCGGTGGGCTCGTGGAGCTTCAGAATGGCGCGGCCCATAGTGGTCTTTCCGCAGCCGGATTCGCCGACGATGCCCAAAGTCTCACCGGGCATCAGCTTGAAGGACACGTCGTCCACCGCCACCAATTCCCGGGTCACCTTGCCGGTGATACTTTTTTCGATGGGGAAGCACTTGCGCAGATGCCGCACTTCCAGCAGCGCCTCCGGGTCCGGGGGAAGAAGCCGGTCGGCTTCGATGCGCCTGGCCCGCTTTTCCGCCTCTTCGGCAGCGATGGCGGCGTCATCATAAAGGATCTCAGCCATGTTCTTCCTCCTTTCCGTACAGATGGCAGGATACCCAATGGGTGGGACTAACCTGGATCATTTCGGGATAATCTCCGGCACACATGGGGCAGCTCCGGTCACAGCGTTCCCGGAAATAGCAGAAACTGGGCATATTTACGGGATTGGGCACGTTGCCGGGGATGTTGAACAGTGTTTCATCCTTGGATTTCAGGGTGGGCTTGCTCTTCTGCAGACCGATGGTGTACGGATGCAGGGGGTTATGGAAGATCTCCTGGACGGTACCCTTTTCGATGACGCGGCCGGCGTACATGACCACCACATAGTCAGCCATTTCCGCAATGATGCCCAAATCGTGGGTGATCAGCAGGATGGAGCCGTCCATTTTCTGCTTCAGTTCCCGCAGAAGGTCCAGGATCTGAGCCTGGATGGTCACGTCCAGGGCGGTGGTGGGTTCGTCAGCAATGATCAGCCGGGGATTGCAGGCCAAGGCCATGGCGATCATGACCCGCTGGCGCATACCGCCGGACAGTTCGTGGGGGTAGGACTTGTAGACGTGTTCCGGGTCGGCGATGCCCACAAGGCCCAACATTTCCAGGCTTTTCGCCCTGGCATCGTCCTTGGTGGCGCCGGGCACATGGATCAGGGTCACCTCATCCAACTGATTGCCGATGGTGAACACGGGATTCAGGGAGGTCATGGGTTCCTGGAAGATCATGGCGATCTGCCGGCCCCGGATCCGGTGGATCTGATCGATGGGCATATTGGCAATGTCCAGGACCTTGTCCTCCATTTGGCCGGGGATCATGTGACCCTTACTGTCCAGCTTGTATTCATGGGATTGGAAGCGGATATGTCCGCCGCAGATCTGACCCTGGGGGGCCTGCAGAAGCTGCATGATGGACATACTGGTGACGCTCTTGCCGCAGCCGGATTCACCGACGATGCCCACGGTAGCATTACGGGGAACGTCAAAGGACACGCCGTTGACGGCCTTGACCACGCCCTGATCCGTGAAGAAATAGGTATGCAGATCTTCGATCTCCAGAATGTTGTTGGGATCTTTCATCTCGGTCACATATTCCGATTCATCGGCTTTGCGGTGCTTTCGCTTTTCCAGAGCCAGCATGGTCCTGGCATTTTCCCTGGCAATGGCGCGAACTTCCTTGCCGGAAAGGTATCTGCTTTTCTTTTGTTCGGCCATAGCTTATCTCCTCATTTTCGGATCCAGGGCATCCCGCAGACCGTCACCCACAAAGTTGAACCCCAGCACCGCCAGGATGATGCAAAGGCCCGGAGGACCCCAAACATTGAAGTAGTTCTGCAGAATGTTCTGATCTTCCGCAACGATATTGATCATGGTACCCCACGCGGCGTATTCTTCCGGCGCACCCAGGCCCAGGTAGGACAAGGAGGCTTCGTAGAGGATCATGCTGCCCAGGCTCAGGGTCATGGTCACAATAAGCTGGGGCATCACATTGGGCACCAGGTGTTTGAAGATCTTCCGGCCGGTGGAATAGCCCATGGCTTCCGCGGCCACCATGTACTCCTGCTCCCGCAGGGACAAAATCTGTCCGCGTACCAGCCGGGCGGTGCCGGACCAGGAGATCAGGGTCAAAAAACCCATCAAAAAATAGATCTTGTACTTCAGGTCGATGCCCGCCGAATCGATCAGCGTACCGACGATGAGCAAAATGGGGAACCCCGGCAGGCACATCAGAATATCACAGACTCGCATGATGATATTATCCACGGTCTTGCCGAAATAGCCGGCCATGCCGCCGAAGATGACGCCCAGGAAGGTGGTGATGAACACCGCCAGGAAACTGACCGTCAGGGAAATGCGGCCGCCGTACATCAATCGAATAAGGATATCGCGGCCGGATTTGTCAGTGCCCAGAGGATGGCGGCTGTCTGGGGCCGCCAGGGCATTGATGGGTTTGGTAGTCTCCACCACCTGGGTCAGCGTCACGGTCTCGCCGTTGACAACGTAAGTAACGGTATGGGTAGTATATTCCACCTTGGGGGTGTAATCCGTTTCCGATTGTCCCCACTGAGTATAGACCAGCGGACCGGCCCAGCAGAAGAGGAACAGAGAAACGATCATCACCAGACCCACAATGCTCAGCTTGGAGCGGAAGAATCGGCGGACCACCATGCGGGTGGGGGACATGAGGCGGACATTTTTGTCCAGAGCGACCTCCTCCGCGGTTTCCGGTGCAGGCTGTTCGTTTTTGTTCAGTTTATCCATAACTTCTCCTTTACGACAGCTTGACTCTGGGGTCTACCAGGGCATAGGCCAGGTCCGCCAACAGCACGCCGATGACGCTGAGCATGGCCAGGAACATATTGTAGCCCATGATGAAGGGAATATCACCGGCGGACATGGCCTGGAAGGCAATATTACCGATACCGGGCAGGTCAAAGACCTGCTCCGTAATGATAGCGCCGGAGAACAGGCTGGGCAGCAGGCCGGCCAGGCTGGTCACCAGGGGGATCAGGGTGTTGCGGAAGGCATGCTTATAGATGACCACCCGCTCCTTCAGGCCCTTGGCCCGGGCGGTGCGGATATAGTCGGAATTCAGCACTTCCAGCATATTGGTACGGGTCATGCGCATCCGGCCGCCGATGGAGAGGATCACCACCGTCAAGATGGGGATGAACACATGGCGGAAGTAGTCCCACAGCAGGGCAACACCGTCCAAGGTCTGGGTGGCATCGGTAAGGCCCGACGGCGGGAACCAACCCAATTTCATACTCAGCAGGTTCTTCAGGACCTGGCCGAAGAAGAAAGAGGGCAGGGAAATGCCCACCATGACCAAAATGGTCACCACATAATCCCGGAAGGAATACTGGTGGGTGGCCGCGGTGATACCCAGGGGAATGGCGATCAGCAGCTCGATCAATGTGGCGATGGCCGCAATGAGGAAGGAGACCCACATGTTGTTGCGGATCACGTCG
>SVLA01000012.1 GCA_015068175.1 Oscillospiraceae bacterium | reverse complement strand
GTAGTTGTGTGGTCGGCAAACCACTTCTACTATAATGGGGAGCTTTTTTCTTGTCTACTTTACTCCTCGCTAGAAGCTATTTTTTTGCCACCGGCAGAGCCGGTGGTTAACTTTGGTCAACCAAACAAAACTGTCATTCCGATCTGGCCTGCGCCGGTTCGGAATGACAGTCTTTTTTTGATTTTAGTAGGCCGTCAGGCAGCCTTCCGTAATGGTCACGGACACCGTCATCTGCTTGCCGTCGCGGATGATGACGAAATCCACCACGTCGCCGGGGCGGCTGGTGACCATGGTGTCGATCACATGGTGCCGCTGGGAGATCATTTTGGTGACGCCGTTGAGGGTCATGGACACCAGCTCGTCATCCACCTGGAATACGCTGCCGATCTGGCCGGGGCTGACCTCGTAGATCACGATGGTCTCCCGGATGAACACGCCGTTTTCCGTGTATTCCGCCTTGGATTCGGTGGTGGTAATGGTCACGCCCAGGATGGGCCGCATGACGCTGGTGCAATTTTTGCCGTAGCAGAAGTCGATGATGTTGTCCGCCACCGCCTTGACCACGTTGGAGGGCAGGGCGTAGCCGATGTTCTCCACTTCGTCATCCACGGTCTTGGCGTTAACGATACCGATGAGCCGGCCGGTGCCGTCAAAGAGGCCGCCGCCGGAGTTACCGTGGTTCACCGCCGCGTCCACCCGGATGACCCGGTAGTCCACGGAGGTTTTACCGTCGGCGCCGGTCATGGTGATATACTCCGAAGGCACGCTGACCACGCCGAAGGAGGTGGAAATGCCGGAGGCTTCCGCATTGCCGATGGCAATGGCCGTGGCGCCGGCCTGCAAAAGATCGGAGTCTGCCATGGTGACGGCGGTGAGTTCCTCACTCTTCAGGGCCCCGCAGTCTTCCAGCCGCAAAATGGCGATGTCATAATACATGGAGCCGCCCACATAGGTGGCCTTCATCTCCATGCCGGAGAATTCCGAGCCGTAGAGCAGCACGTTGATCTCCTTAGCAATGCCGTCCTTGGTGTTGCACTCCCGGTCGTAGACCACATGGTAGTTGGTGATGATGAAGGCATCGCCCTCGGAGCGGTTCAGCCGATAGATGACGCCGGAGCCGGCGGAGGAATACTCCGTGGGGCGGCCGTTCATCCCGGTCTTCTCAAAAACGCAATACACGCTGACAGAGCTGCGCAGGCCGTTGCGGACCGCCTTGGTCACATCCATGGCTGCCGCGCTGCCGCCGGTGCCGTCCGCGCCGTCCATGCCGTCCTTGCCGTCGCTGCCGTCGGCGCCCACCACTTTGCCCAGGTTTTCCTGGGCGCCGTTGGAGTAGGTCACCACCAGCTCGCCCCGGTCATTGATGGCGGTGCTGACGATGCTGCTGCCTTTGCGGAATGCGCCGGCCAGCAGTACGCCCTCCGCGATCACCGCCAGGATCAGCAATCCCACCAGCACCGGGATCCAGGGGAATTTCTTCCGGACTTTCGGCTTTTTGGGGGTCTCTGCCGGCACCGCGCCTTCTTCAAAAATCTCAAAACGGATCCCGGGCACTTCCCCGGCGGTCTCTTCCGCCACCGGTTCCGCCGGTTCTTCGGGCAGTTCCTCTGCCGGCTCCCCCGGGACTTCTTCCACCGGTTCGGCAGGCAGTTCCTCCATCGGTTCCGCCGGCACCGTTTCCTCGGTCACCGCCGGTCCCTCCGGCAGAACGGGGACCTCCGGGGTCTCATCGCCCAAAGGCAGACCGTTTTCCTGTTCATTCATCGCTTTTCCTCCTTGGATCCGCTGTATGACATTATCTTGTCCCGTTTATCTTAATTCACGCTCCATTTTTTGTCAACAAAACGGGCCCAAGGTTTACAAAAAATTCAGGAGTTCCGCACCCACATGGCCGGCCGGACACCGCCGTCCTCGTACACTTCCTCGCCGGTACCGCAGACCTCGCCGTTGGGCAATACATCGGCGGCATAGCCGGGGGAATAACCCCGGCTGCGGAGCCACCAGCCGCCGTCACATTGCCGGGCGTTGTCATCAGAAAAATACCGCAAGGCTTCATGGGCCGACAGCAAAAAGAACCGGTCCTCCGTTGCCATACCTTCATCCGTCGGCACCTCATCGTCGTCAAAACAGCATTGGACCGAGGTTTCCAGCCGGGCGGTCAGGATCCGGGCGCGTTCCTCTTCCGTGAACCATTCCTCTTCCATGTCCCGGAGCCACCGCCGCAGATCGCACTCCGCCCAGGTGACGGCGCCGGCCCCATGGAAGGGCCGCTCCGCCAGGCAATGCTTGCTGACCAGCAGCATCCGGTCTGCCCGCCGCTCCAGCACCAGCCATTCCAAAGCCTGATCTTCCCCGGAGCCAGCGGGAAGGCGGCCCATTGTTACGGTCATGTTCATATCAGTTTCCTGCCTTAAAGTTGTAGATGGGTTTGATCACCTTCAGGACGGTGACCGTGGGGCCGATGAGGCCCAGGATCTGCGCCATGGGTTTGTAGGCCATGGGGGATTCATCAATGGTGGAGCGGTTGGCGGAGGTGGTATAGATCCCGGCCATGGCGGCCTGATATTCCTCCACCGTGAACAGTTCCTTGGCCTCCGCCCGGCTCACCAGCCGGCCGGCGCCGTGGGGGGCGGAACAATTCCAATCCGGGTTGCCTCTGCCTTCGGCAATGAGACAGCCGTCCCGCATATTCATGGGGATCAGCACCTTCTGGCCCCGGTGGGCGGGAATGGCGCCCTTGCGGATGATATTCTCCTCATCGATGAAATTATGCATGGTCTCGAAGCGGGTGGCCTTGGAGATCCCCAGGTGCTTCAAGATCCGCTCTGCCATGGTCAGGCGGTTACGGACCGCAAATTCCTGGCAGATACGCATATCGTGGAGATAATCTTCCGCCTCTGCCCCCTGCAGATAGCAGTAGTCCGCCGGGATCTTGCTGCGGGCCGGGTCGTTTTTGCACAGATCCACGGCCTTTTTCTGGTAGTATTTGGCCACCTGGGTGCCCAAATTTCGGGAGCCGGAATGGATCACCAGATAGGTATTTCCCTCTTCGTCCCGATCCAGCTCTATAAAGTGGTTGCCGCCCCCCAGGGTGCCCATGGAACGGAACACCCGGTCCGTATCCCGCAGCTCCCCGAAACAGCGCAGCTTTTTCACGAAATCCACATCGCCGTAGTCCTTGTGCAGGGCGCTGCCCGCCGGGATCTGGGCCCGGATGAAACCGTCCAGGGCCGCCGGATACACATCCGCCTTGCCCAATTCCACCGTCAGCATTCCGCAGCCGATGTCCACGCCGATGACGTTGGGGATCACCTTGTCCCCCATGGTGGCCGTGAACCCCACCACGCAGCCGCTGCCCACATGGACATCCGGCATGATCCGGACCTTGGAACCCCGGAACGGGGGTTGGGTCATCAGATTGTAGATCTGATTCACCGCCGCCGGCTCCACATTGTCCGTGTAAATCATCAAATCATATGCCATTTTCCTTCACCTCTTTCACAGTATGGCTCCAAATACCATAACCCTCCGGGGGAGGCTTTTTCGCAGAGGCGGCGGGAATTTCACCGCATTTACCGCCCCTTTTGAAGCCGGAAAGGCCCCGCGAAAGCGGGGCCTTGGGTTTTGGGGGTGGGATTTACTTCGTCGCGTGGGCGCTGAAGATCGCATCGATCTCGTCGCCGGACAGATGGTTCTTGGTCAGCAGAGCCTCCACCAGGGCATCCACCGCGGCACGGTTGGCCTCGATGAGGGCAATGGTGTTCTCCAGTTCCCGGGCCAGGATCTCATTGACAGCGGCCCGGACTTCGTCCGCCAGCTCGCCGCCCCGGGCGATATCCTCATCGATGACCGCCAGGCCGAACTGCTCGCTCATGCCGTAGCGGCAGATCATGTTCCGTGCCCGGCGGGTAGCGGAAGCCAGGTCGCCGGAAGCGCCGGTGGTCATTCCGCCCTCGGGTCCGTAATATACGATCTCCGCAGCCCGGCCGGCCAGGGAGGTGCGGATCAGATCCAACAGATCCTGACGGGAATAGCTGCCCTTCTGCTCCGTATCGCCGTGCTGCATATAGCCGCCGTGGTTGCCGCGGGCCACCACCGTCACATAGCTGGGGCAGTTGCCGCTCTTCCAGTACAGGAAGGCATGGCCGGCCTCATGGCGGGCGGTGCGCTCCAGCTCTCTGGGATCCCACTGCTTCTTCTCGCCGCTGTTGAACAGCTCGAAGGCTTCGTCAAATACTTCGTCGTCCACCTTACCGTTGCCCTGGCGCAGGACGCTGCGCAGCGCCAGCTCCACAACGGACTCCAGGGAGGCCAGGCTCATGCCGGTGGCACGGACGGCAATGCTGTCGATCTTGGCATCGCTGACGTCAAAGGCCACATGCTCCGCCAGCTTCATCTTCAGGTAGCGGACGCGGTCGTTCTTATTGGGCAGGTCGATCAGCACCCGACGGTCAAAGCGGCGCATCAGAGCCGCATCCAGGCTCTTGGGAGAGCCGGGTTCCACGTCGAAATTGGTGGCCGCCAGCACGAACACAGGCTTGGTGGCATCCTTCTTGAAGCCGTCCATCTCCGTCAGCAGGGCGGTCAGGGTGGCGGAAGACACCTGGGAGCTGCCGTCATTACCGCCGTTGCGCTCCTTGGCGATGGCATCGATCTCATCGATGAACACGATGGAGGGGGCATATTTCCGGGCGGTGCGGAACAGCTCATGGACCTTTTCGGGGCCTTCGCCCACGTACTTCTTCAGGAACTGGTTGCCCTCGGCGGTGATGAAGGTCACATCGGACTCGCTGGCCATGGCCTTGGCCAGCAGGGTCTTGCCGGTACCCGGAGGGCCGTACAGCAGCACGCCCTTGGGTGCGCTGGCGCCGCTTTCCAGGAACTTCTTGGGGTTCTTCAAATATTCCACGAAATACTGCAGTTCCTTCTTGGCGTCGTCGGCACCGATGACCTGGTCAAAGCGGACATTGGGCTTGGAGACGCTGCTGAGGATGCTGCCGGAATCCTCGGGATCCAGGGCCACGGCCATCTCAAAGTCGAACAGACGGATGTAGGCCACATTGCCGGCCTCATTCAGGGTCTGGGCGGTCTCGAAATTCACCAGCTTATTGGCCTTGGCCAGCTTATTCATGCTGAGCTGCTGATGGAGGTTGCTGCAGATCAGGTTGATCTCGTCGGCGAAATCGTCGTCCCCGGCGGTGACGGTGATGACACCGCGCATGCCCTGCCGCAGGTAGGAGACCTTTTCTTCCATGCCGTAGGTCCGCTCTTCGGTCTGCAGCAGGAAGGTGGGCAGGCTGCCCTCCTTCTCCCGCAGGTAGTGGAAGAAGTCACGGGACACGGAGTCCATATCTTCGATGTTCAGGTACCCCTTGGCCTCGCCCTTGCCGCCGAAGTTGGGATCCAGCAGGACCACCTTGATGTCTTTCTTGCCCAGGATCTCCTTGGCGGCATCCACGGTGGAGGCGGTATGGAACTTGCAGCGGTCGGTCTTGGAGGCGCACAGCGCGCCCACTTCCGCGGAAGAGAACACCAGCACATCGGGCTCCGTGCGGCCAACGAACATATCCATCAGCTCGGGATTGCCTTCGGGCAGGTCCACGCTGATGTGGATCTTGTCGATCTGGCTCAGGCTGCCGGTGTTGGAAGCGGCGCTCACCAGACGGAACAGCTCATACAGCTCGTTGTTGAAGAAGGTCTCGGCACGGCTGCGGACCGTACGGGCATCGGCTGCGCCGCCCTCGGCGAACAGCAATGCGGAATAGACCTGCTCCTCGATGTCGATGTCGATGCCGATCTCGGTGCCGAAATTGTCGGCCTGACGGCGGATCTCCCGCTTGGCGATCTGGCACAGGCTGTGGGCGGCCATGTGGTTGAACATGACCACGTTGCCGGTGGCAAAACGGGAGCAGATGGCGGCGGGGAAGAAGGGCACGCCGGTGGTGGGGTTCACGTCCTTCTGCAGGGCCTTCAGGATCACCTTCCGGCTCAGGGCGGAGAAATCGCCCGTGTCGGAATCTTCGTAGAGATTCTTGCCGGCGTTGGTGGTGAAGATCATGATGGCATCCTTGAAGGACACTTCGTCATTGGTATGGCTGTCCCGCAGGCGGCCCGCATCCAGGATCTGCAGGAACAGATGGATGACGTTGATGTGGGCCTTTTCGATCTCATCGAACAGCAGCACGCAGCGGGGATTGGTGGCAACGAAGTTGGTGACGTTGCCGGGTTTGGAATCCTTATAGATCTTGGGAGAGCCGGCGAATTCCACGTTGGCTTCGTTGTCGGAATATTCACTCATGTCGAAGCGGCTGAAGGGCAGGCCCAGGTTCTTGGCAAAAGTCTCCGCCAGGAAGGTCTTGCCAACGCCCGGAGGGCCGGCGAAAAGGAAGGTGGCGCTGGGGCGCTCCCGCTTCCGGTCGGTCAGGGCCAGCAGCTTGTGCTGGAAATAGCCGGAGGCCACCACGTTGATGGCGTTATCCTGGCCCACGATCACTTCCGCCAGCTTCTTCTGCAGTTCCTTGGTCTCCTCGGTGAGCTGCTCCACGATGTTCTTCTGGGCAGGCTCGGCCTTCTTGGGGGCCTTGGGCTTGTCATCGGCAGGCTGGCCGCCTTCGGGCTTGGGTGCGCCGCCGATGTTGATGGGGGCGCCGTCCTGAGGCTTCTGCTCCGCCCGGAAATTGGCCATAATGGTCCGGAAGGGGTCGGCATTATCCGCCGGGGCGCCGTTGCCGCTGTCGGCAGGCTTGGAGGCAGATGCCACCGCTTCCTTCACGGAGTCCCGGATGGCGTCGGTGGGATCCTCCAGGATGCAGCGCAGCAGCACTTCCGCCGTCAGATACGGCTGGGCCGCGGCGGCGGCCTTCTGCTGTGCTTCGCTCATCTTCTTTTTCATGTACAGGTCATCCAGATACACCATGCTGCGGCCGCCTTCGATATGGCCCAGCAGCAGCCGCTTCAGACGGTGCACATCCACGCCGATGTCCCGGAAGATCTTCTGTACCGCTTCCAGATCGGCTCCCTCCAGAGGATAGCTGCCATCCAGCACGTCCACCAGGGCCACCAGATAGCGCTCCGCCGTCAGGGGATAATTCTTCTTGCTGCCCACCTGCCGGGCATGCTCAACGATCTTGTTCAGCAACTGATCATTTTGTACAGACATATATCTCACCTTTCCGTGTGTAATATAATATACCATTATGCATTATAGCACGTTTCTCCATGGTTCGTCAACAGCTTCCCCGAAAAACTTCCCCTTTTGTCCCCACGGCGGCGAAAAATCTGCATTTTTCCCTCTCCGGCCCAAAAGCGGAAGGGCGCGGCCGAAGCCGCGCCCCTGGTGGTTGTTTGTCCTCAGTCGATGCCGCCCAGGACTTCGGCGGAGTGGATGGATGCAATGATATTGTACTTGCCCGTGTCGCCCAGGTCATACAGCCGGCCATCGCTCAGCACGCTGGTCAGGCCGGTGGTGGGATCGTAGCTGGTACGCTCCGCCACGCACAGATACAGCTCATTGGTGGTGCCGTTGTTCCAGTAGTCATACAGACTCAGGGCGAACATATTGGCGCCGTCCGCCGTCTTGCCGGCATACTCGATGTCGGAGAAGTGGTAGGTGATCCGGGGCATGTTGCCGCCGCGGAACATATCCGTCAGGCCCGTTTCCTCGATGGCCCGGATGTTGAAGACGTTATAGGTGCCGTCCTCATTCTCCAGGGACAGAACGCCGTAGCGCTTGGCGGAGATCCGTTTTCCATCCGCGCCTCTGAAATAGTTGCCGGACTTGGTCATATTGCAGATCTCGTCAATATACCACAGCCGGCCCACGTTATCCAGGATCACAAAGGTCTGGGTGGAGGTGTACTCCGCGGGATAGGTCGTGGAATTGCCCAGGAAGTCCAGGCCGGTATCCACATAGGTGTAAGGCTCGGGGATGGTGGTAATGCCGCACATGACGATCTCGCTGGAGGCACCCTGGCCGGTCTCGTTGGTGATGAAGCCGCCATGGGCATCCAGCAGATAAGGCAGCAGGTTCAGCTTGTGGTAGGTAAATTCGTTGCCCTCACGGGATGCCATGATCTTCTCCTGCTCCTCATGGGTCAGCTCCAGATCCACATACAGGTACATATCCATGATCCCCGCAAAGGTATCCAGTTCCTCGTTATACGTCATGCCGAAGAGCATATCGCCGCAGATGGGCTGCAGCACATCCAGGACCTCGCCGGTGGCGGCGTCGATCTGGTAGACCATGCCGGTGTTGCCCCACTCGCAGGCCCAGATGGAACCCCGGCCCAGGACGGAGGTGGCCAGGCTCAGGCCGTAGTTCTTATCCTCCGTGGCGGTGATCACATGGGTGGTGCCGAAGGTGGAAATGCCTTCCACCATGTCAAAGACGTAGGTGCTGGTACCGCCGGCGTTGCCCAGGCCCGCGCCCTGGGCGGAGATGATGCCTTCCAGCTTCAGCGTCAGGGCGCTGACCTGGACGGTGCAGACGGTATACTTCGTGGGATCGGCCTTGTTGGCCACCTTGATCCGGGCTTCGCCGGTGCCCACAGCCAGGACGTTGCCCTCCTGGTCCACCGTTGCCACATTGGCATCGCTGGTGCTCCAGACCACTTCCTTATGGTCGGAATACCAGGGATCCAGGTCATAGACCAGGTTGATGGTGCTGCCCACGTTCATGGTGGCCACCGTGGTCCGCAGTCTGGGCAGGGCCACCACGGAGGTATCCACCACCGGCAGATTGCCGTGGGCGGGTTTCGCGGCCGTTTCTTCCGTCAGGGGGGAGAACAGGGCGCAGACTTCGCCGTCCAGTTCGCCGATCTGTTCATAGGTCAGGGTATCCACATCGATGCGATACAGGGCGCTTTCGTGGGAATAGGCGCCATGGCCGTCGAAACGGGCCCAATAGATGGTCTCATCGTTATGATCCCAGGTCATGGATTGCAGGTAGTCCATGGACACATCCAGGGTCATCAGGGACTTGAACAAGGTGCCGTAGTTCCGGTCCTCATAGGAAGTCCACAGCTCCGTGGCGTTGTTATTGCTGTAGTTGGTACCCAGGATGTAGATGGTACCCTGGTCATCGATGGCCATGCACAGACCGTAGAGGCCGCCGCGCTGGTAGGCCCAGTATTCCTCATAGGGGGCATACTTCTTGTCGGTCTGCTGATCCACATATTCACCGTGGATGTTGATGGTATACACGGCGGAATAGGGATAGCCGCCTTCATCCTCCCAGGTATTCAGGCCGCAGAGCTGGCCGGTGCTGTAGTCATAGGCCAGATCCTGGTAGACATAGTCCAATGTGGTGATGTAGTACATCTCCAGAGCGAAGGTGTCCTTCAGCATATCCGTATAGCGGAAGCCATAGAAGTCGCCGGTCTCGGTCTGGGCGTAGACGAAGCCGCCCACATATTCGGCGCAGACGAAATTCATCTCGTCCATGGTGATCTGCACTTCATTGACCTTGTAATAAGGATCTCTGGGCTTGGAAGTGGGAACGGTCTCATCACCCTCTTCGGTGGGTTCGGTGGCCGGTGCTTCCGGGGTCACCAGGTCGGCCTCGGGATCGAAGGAGACCCAGCCGTTGATACCGTCGATGAAGTTGTACTGATAACCCACCAACTGGCCGTAGGGCGTACCCTCGCCGCCCAGGTTCATGGCATAGCTGACCTGGTTCATGGCGTAATCGTCCAGGATCACGGACAGCTTGCCGGTCAGGCCGGTGATGTCAATGTCCATCTCGTAATAGCGGTAGCCGTCAGCCGCAGGCTCCGGATCTTCCGGCACGGAGATGTGGTAGCTCTCGGAACCGCTGCTGTTCATCAGCGCAACGGCGGAGACATAGTGGTTATCCCGGAAAGACAGGTGCAGGGTCACTTCGCCGGTGAGGCTGTTGGTCTGCCGGGTCAGCTCCAGAAGTTCGGGGCCGGTCAGGTCCACGAAGATGGGCACGGACCAGATCTCGGGGGTAGCGCCTTCGTAGGCGCCCACCACTTCCACTTCCAGCAGCAGGTTGGTATTGTTGTCCAGGGCGGTTCCGTCTGCCTTCAGCCAATCCCACATGAGGATCTCTTCGCTGTACCAGGTGTAGACATTGGGGATGATCTGGTCATAATTGGCGTTATAGACGCTCTTGGAAACCAGCTCCACGGTCTGCTCATAGTACACTTCGCCGGTGGCCATATTGGTATAGCGGTAAGTGGTGGTGGCGGCATTTCTCAGCAGAGAGGTGTAGATATCGTCCACAGTGTCGAAATAGCCGTCGCCGTTGGGGGATACGGAAATGTGGGCGGGATCAAAGACCACGTCCTCGGAATAGACGTTGAAGCCGGGGTAGACGTAGGACTCGTAGCCGTAGAAGTTGGTAAACAGCGTGTGGTAATACTGGTTGCCCACCACTTCGCCTTCCTCGGCGTTCAGCAGATCCCAGTAGTTGCCGTCATCCAGCATGGGGGGCTCGTCCCAACTGCCGTAGTAGGCCAGGTAGGGCAGGCTCAGGTCCACATCCATGGCGCCGCAGGAGGTCAGGAAGGTGAAGCCTTCCACATAACCGCCGTTGGTGTAGTATGTATCCAGGTAGGTCCGGTCCTCGGCGGACAGTTCCACGTCCACATGGACTTCCACGGTCTCGCCGGCGGGGACCTGCAGGACCGTATCTTCCAGATCCGCATCGGAATCCAGGCCCACCAGGGCATTCAGGTAGTCCTGCACGTCGTCGGAATTGACGGAAGAATCGCCGTTGAGGTCGTAGCGGAATTCGTCGGCGGACTTTTCGCCGCTGCCGGCCTTCTGCCAGGTCAGGTAGGCATCCCGGGAGTCGGTATCGCCGTCGCCGTCCAGGTCATAGGTCAGGACCATGGCATCGGAGTTTTCGCCGGTGAGGGCCGTCAGGCCGTAGGGGGTGGAGGACATGAAATACTTGCCTTCATAGGCGGGGTCCTCGGAGTAGCCTTCGGTCTGGGCCACGGTATGGAGCTTGTAGAACAGGGCCTCGGTGCCAAAATTGGTCACCTGGAAGCTGAAGCCGTACTTGCCGGTGCGCTGGGCATCGTCCCCCAGGGAGACCTTGGGCACATCGGCGCCGGCCACGGTCAGGTAGGCATGGCTGCGGATGCTGTCGAAGGCGTTGGCCAGGCCGGAACCCTGCTGACGGGGGGAGAAGAACAGTCCCTCCGTATCATAAGGCAGGGGCGATGCGGTACTGACCAGCAGATTCTGCACCAGGGCGCGGTACTGGTCGGGATCGTCAAAATGCTCCCGGACATACTGCAGCACCAGGGCGGAGATGCCGGCGATATTGGGCGCGGCCATGGAGGTGCCGCTCATGACGGCATATTCGCCGTCCATAATGGTGGAGTAGATATTGCCGCCGGGGGCGGTGATGTCCGGCTCCAGAGTCAGGTCCGGGGCCACGCCCCAGGAGGAGAAGTCGCTCATCTGCCAGGCGTAGGGACTGACCATGGAGGTGGTTTCCTGGGGGAAGGAGACCTTCAAAGCGCCGCTTTCCATCTGGCCGATGAGGCGCTGGCCGTCTTCCATGGAGATGGAGGCGGCGGGGATGGCAGCTTCACAGCCCGTCAGGTCCATGCCAAACTCGCCGCTGACATTGTTATACACCAGGCAGCCCACGGCGCCGGCATTTTCCGCGTTCTGGACTTTGTCGCTGAAGTTGATGACGCCGCGCTGGACCAGGACAATCTTGCCGGCCACATCCAGGCCTTCATAATCCGCCGCTTCGCCATTGCCGGGGACGGCAGCCAGCTCATATTCGCCCGCCATGTCCAGCACGGAAGGCAGGCCATAGGAGGCGGAGGTCTCGTTGAAGGCCATCTTATAGCCGTCGCTGACCTGGATATAGTGGCGCTGGATCATCAGGTTCTCCACGCTGGCCACGCTCATGGGGCTGCCGTAGGTGGACGGCTCGCCCACCACCGCGTTATCGGGGTTGGTGGTCAGGTTGGAATTGGTGCCCCAGTTGTTGTACATACCAGCGGTGTAGTTGTTGCCGGCGGAAGCGGACAGGACCGTACCGGTCAGGGCCACCCGCTCATAAATGGTATTGATAAATTCGTCGGCGTTCTCCGTGAAGCCGGCATTTGTGCCCAGGCTCATGTTGACCACGTCGGCCCCCAGCAGCAGGGCGTCTTCCAACGCGGCCACGATATCCGTGGCCACACCGGCCCGCTTGCCGCCGAAGATCTTCATGATGTAAAGCTGCGCGTCCGGGGCCACGCCCACAACATCGGAACCTTCCACCCGGTTGGCGGCGGCAATGCCGGCAACGTGGGTGCCGTGGGTGCCCTGGCCGTCGTTGTCGTGAGTCACGTCGGTGTTGTCGTCACCGTAGTTGAAGCCGAAAACCACCTTGGTATTGTGGTAAACATCCTCGGCCTTCAAGCCGGGGTAGCGGACGCTGGCGTTCAATTCGCCCAGCACCGCCGCCACGGACTCCAGAGACGCGGAATCCTTGGTCAGTTTTTCCTCGGGCAGCGCCTGGAAATTCTGATGGTCCACATCCAGGCCCGTATCGATAACGGCGATCTTGATGCCCATGCCGGTATAGCCGCCGGCCCAGGTATCTTCACGGCCGATCATGATGCCGTCGCTGACGGTATAGACGGAAGCGCCGCCCTGGGCGGGCGCGGTCTCGCAGGCTTCATACTTGGGGGCCACCACCACCTGCTGAACGCCGGCTACGTTCCGGATGTCGTCCAGCCGGGCATAGGGGACCCGGGCGGCCACGCCGTTGAACAGCCAGGTATAGCCATAACTGATCTCCAGCTCGGCGCCGTCCAGGACCTTCTCCCGGATGCGGTCGATGATCTTGGCCTGGGCCTGCTCCAGCTTTTCAGCCGCGGCCAGGGTATCTTCGTCAGGCTGGGCAAGGGGGTCCTGCTCCAGGACGGACTTGCCTTCCATAACGATGAACACTTCCACCATGCCCTGCCGGTCCACCATGGACTTCTCAATAGCCAGGTCCGCCGCGGAATTGCCCTGGAGGATGCTCAGATCCTTCCGGCTGCCGGTGAGTTTTTCAAAAGCCAGCCGGTCCGTGGAAACGGCGCTGACGGTGCCGCTCAGGCCCCAGCTCAGCAGCAGACACAGAACCAGCGCGGCGGCAAAAAATCTCTTCATCATCTCTGCCACCCCCTCTTAACCATCAGCGCGGTGCCGGTCAGTGCCAGCAGGGCCGCGATTACCGCCGCCGGGACCATGGAACGGTCGCCGGTCTCCACGGAGGGGCTGTCGTCGCCTTCCGTGGGTTTCTGGGTCTCGGAAGGCGTCGTGGGTGCCGTTGTGGGGGGCACCGGCTTTTCCAGGACCTGGGTCTGACCCAGGGTCAGGTCGGCGCCGTCGGCACAATGGACCGTGCCGGTCATGGTCACGGAATTGGTCTGTTCCGTGCCGGTGAACTCCAGGGTGATCAGGACGGCGCCGTCCGCGGGCACTTCCGCGCCGGGGCCTACCCAGCCGATCCGCAGGGTGCCGGGGGTCTGGGCATTGACGGCGTAATTGGCCACCTGGCCTTCCGCCACCGTAATGCCGCCGTAGGTCAGCGCCGCGGCATCATATGTAACCGTGATGACACCGTCGGTGACGGCGGTATCTACCTTCAGGGACACGGTGGTGCCTTCATCGGGTTCCACCACCAGCCATGCCTGGCCGTTTTCCGCAGCGGAGACCGCCGCAGTCAGGGCCATGATCAGCGCCGCTGCCATCAGCAGGGCTGTCATTTTTCTTACCATGCTATTTCCTCCTCGCGCGGCAGCCGGCCTTGTCCGCCGGGTGCCATGATACTTCCCCATTATACCGCTTCCATAGGTAGCTGTCAATCGTCCGCCGGGGAAATATTGCGATACAGACAGCAAAACCCGGTGGACCAATGTCCACCGGGAGGGCCATATGTTCAAAATACGCCGGAGATGAAGATCTCCAGGCCGATGAGGATCAGAAGCACACCGCCGAAAATACCGGCTTTGCCTGCGATCTTATTTCCCACGGTCTTGCCGATGATGACGCCGGCGTAGCAGATGACCACCGTCACCGCCGCAATGATGGCCGCGGCCAGCACCGCCGCCGGCAGGTCGTGGTCGGCAATGGTGAAGCCCACGCTGAGGGCATCGATGGAAGTGGCGATGCCCTGGACCACCAACGCCGCAAACCCCACGCCGGGTTTGGTCTCCTCCGCATCGGGATGGAGGCCGTCCAGGACCATTTTACCGCCGATGTAGCTCAGCAGGCCCAGGGCAATCCAGGGGATCAGCTTCTCCAGGGCGGTGAAATACTGCATGACCGTGTGGATGCAGATCCAGCCGATCAAGGGCATCAGGCCCTGGAACAGACCGAACAGGCCGGCGATGCCGCAGATCTTGCCCTGCTTCATTTTCGGTTCGTTAAGGCCGTTGGCCATGGCCACGGAGAAGGCATCCATGGCAAGACCCACGCCCAGAAGGATGCTGTTCAGGAAAAATTGAAAATTCAGTTCCAAGTATCATTACCTCGTTCTTTTGTTCAGCGGAATCTGTTCTTTCATGGCCGGATCCCTTTATTGCTGCGTCAGATTCCGGATCCAAAGACCCTTTTTCAGCATCCAGGCACCGATGGTGGATTTGATCAGGTCCATGGCGTTCAGGATGGCGTAGATCGGCAGGATGGGCAGGGCCGTGAATTGGGTCAGGGCCCAGGCTGTGGGGACGCACACCGCCCAGACAAAGCAACTGTCAAACAGGAAGGTGACGAAGGTCTGGCCGCCGGAACGGAGGGTGAAATAGCAGGCATTGGTATAGGCGTTGAAGGGCATCATGACGGCGCTGATGCAGATCATGGCGGCGGCCAGGGTCCGCACCGCCTCGGTGGCATTGTACAGCCCGGGGAACAACCCGGAAATGGCCGCCATAAGGCCGCCGAAGATCACGCCGGTCAGGCAGGAGGTGAAGATCAGCTTGCGGTTGGTATCCCGCAGTTGGACTTCCGACGCACCGGCACCCAGCATTTAGCCCATGATGATGCCCACGGCGTTGCCCATGGCCATATAGCCCACGCCGGCCAGGTTATAGATGGCGGAGTTGATATTGGCCGCCGGCACCACATCCAGGCCGCAGGTGGAATAGCATTGGTTCAAGGTGGCCATGCCGGCCGCCCACAAAAATTCGTTGACCATCAGCGGGGCGCCCTTGGCAATGATGCGGCCCAGCAATTTTCGGGGAATGGCCAGGGAGCGGTAAGCATCCCGGATGAAGGGATGGCGGTCTCCGTGTCGGTGGGTCCAAAAGGCCACGATGGCCAGTTCCACAAACCGGGAGGTCACCGTCGCCCAGGCAGCGCCCACCACGCCCAGGGCCGGCAGGCCGAAGGCACCGAAGATCAGGACGAAATTCAGCACCAGGTTCACCGCCACCGCCACCAGACCGCTGATCATAGGCACCACGGTCTGACCCGTTTCCCGGAGAGTGCCGGCGTAGGCATTGCTGAGGGCAAAAGGCACCAGGCCCACCAGCATGACGGACAAATATTCCCGACCGTAGGCCAAAATGGCGGCGGCATCCGCCGGGTCGCCTTCACCCGTCAGGTACAGACCGATGAGGCTATCGGCACCGAACACAAATACGCCGATGCCTGCAAGGCTCACCAGCAGGCAGACCGCCACCTTGAAACGGAAGGTGTAGCGGATGCCTTCCTGGTCATCATTACCGAAAAACTGGGCGGTGAAGATACCGGCACCGGAGGTGGCACCGAACACGCACAGATTAAATACAAAAAGCAATTGGTTGACGATGGACACGCCGCTCATAGGGATCTGGCCCACCTGGCCTACCATGACATTATCCAACAGCCACACGAAATTGGTGATGGCGTTTTGGGTCATAATGGGCAGGACCACGGCCATGACCCGGCGATAAAATGCCCGGTCTCCGATGTATCGTTTCAGCATAACAAGATCCTTTCAGGATAATCTTTACTATTATAGCAGAGTTCAGGGAAAATGCAATGATTATCCCCAAAAGATGCCGAACAGGGGAAAGCCCCGCCGGATGGCGGGGCTTTGGGTACGGTTTTCAGGATCAGGCGATGGGTTCAAAATCGGCGGCGCCGTGCTTGCACAGCGGGCAGACGATGTCATCGGGCAGTTCCTCACCCTCGTAGACCCAGCCGCAGACCTTGCAGACGTAGCCCTTCTTGCCCTCGGTCTGGGGCTGGGGCTTGACGTTGTGCTGGTAGTAGGTATAGGTCATGGTCTCCTTATCGGACATGACCCGGGCCTCGGTGACGGCGCAGATAAATATGCCGTGGGTCCCCAGGTCCACATAGTCCTCCACCTTCAGGCTCATGAAGGAATTGATGTACATGGGCAGGAACCGCAGGCCGTTGTCGCTGCGCAGTTCCCGGACGCCCTCGAACTTATCGGCGGTGCGGCCGCTGCGGAAGCCGTAATTCTCAAAAACGGAGAAGGGGGCAGACACATCCAGGCAGTTGACATTCATGATGCCGGTCTGGCGGATGACGTGGTGGGAGTAATTGGCCTTATTGATGGTGACGGCGATGCGGTTGGGGGTATTGGTGACCTGGGTGACGGTGTTGACGATGAGGCCGTTGTCCTTCTGGCCGTCGTTGGAGGTGACCACATACAGACCGTAGCCGATATTGAACAGGGCGTTCAGGTCGTTTTTGTTGGCGGTGGCATCCTGCCGGGCCAGGTACTCCTGGCACAGCTCGGCGGCCATGGCCTCGATCTGGCCCCGGCTCTCGTCGCTGAGGGCGGAGAGGATCCGGACGGTGGTATCGGTGAAGGTGATATTCCTGGACTTCTCGAACATGCCCCGCATGACCTTGGCGGCCAGGGGCGCCCAGGAGCCGTTCTCCATCAGGGCCACGGTACGGTTCTGGAAGTTCCGCTCCGTCAGATGGTGGATGTATTCCTTCATGAAGGGGAAAATGTCGGCGTTATAGGTGGTGGTGGCCAGCACCAGTTTGCCGTAACGGAAGGCATCTTCCACCGCTTCGGCCATGTCGGTCCGGGCCAGGTCATGGATCACCACTTTGGGGCAGCCCTTTTCCGTCAGCTTCTCAGCCAGCAGTTCCACGGCGGCCTTGGTGTTGCCGTAGACGGAGGTATAGGCGATGACCACGCCTTCGCTCTCCACCCGGTAAGAGGACCAGATGTCATACTTATTCAGGTAATGGCCCAGGTTTTCCTTCAGCACGGGACCGTGGAGGGGGCAGATGATGGAGATGTCCAATGTGGCGGCCTTCTTCAGCAGGGCCTGGACCTGGGAGCCGTACTTGCCCACGATGCCGATGTAGTAGCGGCGGGCTTCGCAATCCCAGGGCTCCTCCACATCCAGAGCGCCGAACTTGCCGAAGCCGTCGGCGGAAAAGAGGACCTTCTCATAGGAATCATAAGTAACGATGACTTCGGGCCAATGGACCATGGGGGCGGCCACAAAATGCAGAACGTGCTTGCCCAGGTTCAGGCTGTCGCCCTCCCCCACCACCAGGCGGCGGTCGGCATAGTCGGTGCCGAAGAAATTCTTCATCATGGCGAAAGCCTTGACGGAGGAGACCACCACGGTCTCCGGATAGAAGTTCAGGAACTTATCGATATTGGCGGAATGGTCCGGCTCCATGTGCTGGACCACCAGGTAATCGGGTTTCCGGTCTCCCAGGACCTTCTGCAGATTGTCCAGCCACTCGTGGGTAAAGTTCTGGTCTACGGTATCCATGACGGCGATCTTGTCATCCAGGATCACATAGGAATTGTAGGACATGCCGTTGGGCACTGCATACTGGCCCTCAAACAGGTCTACACGGTGGTCATTGACACCGATGTATCGAATATCATTGGTTACGGTCATAGCGGTCGCTCCTTTTTGGTTTTGGTGATTGCATTATACACATTTTTCCATGACTTGTACAGTGACTTTATCACGGAAATTCTGTGAATCTTTGGATAAAATGAAACCACAATAAAAATAAGGAGGAACATTCCATGAGATTGAGCAATAAAGTTGCGGTCATCACCGGCGGCAGCCGGGGGATCGGCCTGGCCACCGCAGAGAAATTCCTGCAGGAGGGCGCCGCCGTGATCATCACCGCCAGCACCGCGGCCAACGCGGAAAAAGCCGCCGCCCGGCTGCGGGCGCAGTATCCCGGCGCCGCCGTAGGGGGCATCAGCCCGGATCTGACCAGTCTGGAAAGTGTGAGAACAGCCTTCGCCCAGGTGGAGGAGCAGTTCGGCTCCATCGACATTCTGGTGAACAACGCCGGCATTTCCGAAAGCACGCCTCTGATGAATTATAATGAAGAGACTTTTGACAAGGTGATGGACCTGAATGTGAAGGGCATATTCACCGCCACCCGGGTGGCGGCGGAAAGCATGGCCGCCCGGGGCACCGGTGTGATCCTGAACACCTCCTCCATGGTCAGCCTTTACGGCCAGCCCGCCGGCTTTGCTTATCCGGCTTCCAAGTTCGCCGTCAACGGCATGACTTTGTCCCTGGCCCGGGAGCTGGGCCCCAAGGGTATCCGGGTCAACGCCGTGGCGCCGGGCATCACGGAGACGGACATGATGAAAGCGGTGCCCAAAGAGGTCATCGAGCCCATGATCCGACAGATCCCCCTGCGGCGGCTGGGTCAGCCGGAGGACATTGCCAACGCGTTTCTGTTTTTGGCATCGGAGGAAGCCAGCTATATCACCGGCGTGGTGTTGAGCGTGGACGGTTTGGCAAGGAGCTGAGGTCATGGAACGGTACGATCTGATCGTCATTGGCGGCGGTCCCGGCGGCTATCAGGCCGCGGAACGGGCCGCCCGGGCAGGGCTGAAGACCCTGGTTTTCGAAAAACGGGCATTGGGCGGCGTGTGTCTGAATGAGGGCTGCATCCCCACCAAGACCCTGCTGCACTCCGCAAAAACCTATGAACACGCCCTCCACAGCGACCTTTACGGCGTGGATTGCAGCAACGTCAAGCTGGATCAGGGACGGGTCATCGCCCGGAAGAACAAGGTGGTCCGCAGTTTGGTGGCCGGCGTGGGGCACAAGATGAAGAGCGCCGGGGTGACGGTGGCGGCGGCGGAAGCGGTCATCACCGGGAAAACCGGGGACGGATTCCTGATTTCTGCCGGCGGGCAGGAATATGTGGGTAAAAATCTGATCATCGCCACCGGATCTTCTGCGGCGGTGCCGCCCATCCCCGGTATGCAGGAACTGCTGGGTGATTTCGTGCTGACCAGCCGGGAGATCCTGGACCTGACCCAGGTGCCCAAACGGCTGACCGTCATCGGCGGCGGCGTCATCGGCCTGGAAATGGCGGCCTACTATGCCACCGCCGGGGCGGAGGTCACCGTCATCGAGATGCTGGACCATATCGCCGGCGCCACCGACGGCGAGATCGGAAAGATGCTGCAGAAGGCCCTGGAGAAAAAGGGCATCCGTTTTCTGCTGAGCCACAAGTGCCTGGCGGTGGAACCGGGTCTGGTCCGGGCGGAGGACGGTCAGGGAAATGCTGTGGCCATCGAGGCGGACAATGTCCTGCTGTCCATCGGCCGGCGGCCCAATGTCCATGGCCTGGGGCTGGAGAAGATCGGGGTCAAATTTGACAGCAAGGGCATTCCTACGGATCCTCAGGGCCGCACCAACGTGGTCGGGGTCTACGCCGTGGGCGACGTGAACGGCCACCATATGCTGGCCCACACCGCCTATCGGGAAGCGGAAGTGGCGGTGAATCACATTTTGGGGAAGGCCGACGCCATGCGGTATCACGCCAATCCGGCGGTGATCTACACCCTGCCGGAGGTGGCCACCGTGGGCCGCAGCGAGGAAGACTGCCGGGCCAAAGGCATCGATTATGAAGTCCGGAAGCTGTCCATGCGCCATTCCGGCCGGTTCGTGGCGGAAAACGAGGGCGGCGACGGTCTGTGCAAGATCATCGTGGACAAAAAGCGGCGGACCATCCTGGGGGTCCATCTCATGGGCGGTCCCGCCGGGGAGATGATCTGGGGCGCCGCGGAAATGATCGAGGCCCAATTCCGGGTGACCGACGGGCGGCAGATCATTTTCCCCCATCCCACCGTCAGCGAAGTGATCCGGGAGACCTTGTGGGCCTTTGAGGATCGCTGAGCTTCCCGCAGATCCATATAAGAAAGCAGTCTCCGGCCGGAGACTGCTTTCCGTTTTGTTTACAGCGCCTGGAGGGCGGTCAGGACCCGCCGGGCGATCAATTCATGGCCCGCTTCGTTGGGGTGGAGGCCGTCGGGCATATATTTTTCCCGCTGCAGCGCCACCGCCGGCTGGATGGGGCAATGGGCGAACAGATCCACCACCGGCAGGCCGTAGTATTCCGCGATCTCCCGGATGGCCCGGACGTAGGTTTTTAGGTCCCCGGTCCGGGGCAGGCCCCGGTCATTCCGGGAGGTGTCCTCTTCTCCCAGGCGGTGCATAGGGGTCAACAGCAGGATCTGCCCCTCCGGATAGCGGGCGATCAGCTTTTCGATCAGCAGATGGAAGCCGCCGTAGAAGGTGTCGTCACTCCGGTCGGCCATGGTGCCCAGGGGCGCATCCCCGTGGCCGAAATCATTGGTGCCGCCAAAAACCACGATCACATCCGCATCGGGGATCATCTCCTCCACCCGGGTGTGGAAATGGAGGGTGTCGATGGGCTCCAGGCGGTCCCGCTGGGCCGCGATCCGGGTGCCGCCGATGCCGTAGCCAAAGACCTGGGCCCCGGTGCGCTCTCCGATCCGATTCCAGAATGCATCCTTGATGTGGGCAACGCCGCAGCCTTCGGTAATGCTGTCGCCTAAAAAGGCGAGCTTCTTATTCTTCAGTTCCATACAGCTCTCCTTCCGTCAGCCGGAACACCCGGCAGGTGTTTTCCAATACCGCTTTTTCCACCGTTTCCACATCCGTGTCCCGGAGCCGGGCGATCTCACGCAGCACCGACGGCAGGATCAGGGAGGAATTGCGGATCTTATTCTTCTCTTTTTTCTTCAGGCCCGCCGAGGGCAGAACGTAGGGGGCATCGGTCTCCACCAGCAGCGCCTCCAGGGGCACCCGGGCCACCGCGTCGGCCAGGGCCGGTTCCTCCTGCAGCAGCCGGCCGCCGATGCCCAGGGTGAATCCCAGGTCCACCAGGTCCATGGCCTCCCGGTGATCGCCGCCGAAACAATGGGCCACGCCGCCGTGGAGCATGGATCGGTGTTGGCGCAGGACCGCCATGGCCTCCTCATGGGCCTGGCGAATGTGGAGGATCAGGGGCAGGTCCAACTGGTGGGCCAGACCGATCTGATATTCAAACCACAGTTTTTGGGCCGTGCCGTCCCATTGGCTGGGGTCCCGATGGAAATCAAATCCTGTTTCGCCCACGGCAACCATGGGCGTCCGGGCGATGTATTCCTCCAGGCGGTGCCGCTGCTGCCAGTTTTCCATGGTGCAATGCTGGGGATGGACCCCCAAGGCCAGCCGCACCCGACTGTCAAACCGCTGGGCCAGGGCCAATTGGGCATCGATCCGCTCCAGTTCGATGGACGGTTCGATCCACATGCGGATCCCCTGCCGGTCCATTTCCGCCACCATGCCCTCCAGGTTCCCTTCCCGGATGGCAAATCCGTCATCCCGGCCTTCCAGGTACTGAAATTCCCCATGGAACGCCCGGTGATAATAGTGGGCGTGGGAATCGATGATCATAGCCACCGCCTCCTTTCCTTTTTCTGCTATTCAGTTTACGACAACGGGGCGCAAAATGCAAGAAGAAAGTGGGTCGGCCCAAGGGGACCGACCCACCGACTGCATATTACGTTCCGCTTTTCAATGCCAGGTATTCCTCGGCGGCATGGACCGCCACGGCGCCGTCGGCTACGGCGGTGACCACCTGCCGCACGGCTTTGGTCCGCACGTCACCGATGGCATAAACCCCGGGGACACTGGTCTCGGTGGACTCGCCGGCCACAATATATCCGCCCTCATCCAAGGCCACCTGGCCCGCCACCAGGGCCGATGCCGGTGCCCGGCCGATGCTGACGAACACGCCGTCGCAGGCCAGGTCCGTTTCCGCGCCGCTTTCCACGTCCCGGAGCCGTACGCCCACCACTTTCCCGTCCTGAAGGACCCGGATCACCTGGCTGTTCCAGCGGAATTCCACATTTTCTGCCGCCGCCAGGGATCGGTGGTACACTTTGGAGGCCCGGAGGGCATCCCGCCGGTGGACCAGGATCACCTTTGCGGCCACCCGGCTCAAAACCAGCGCATCGGCCACGGCGGAGTTGCCGCCGCCCACCACCACCACGGTCTTACCCCGGTAGAACATCCCGTCGCAGGCGGCGCAATAGTGGATCCCCCGGCTCCGCAGGGCTCCCTCCTCCGGCAATCCCAGGGGCCGGGGGTCGGCGCCGGTGGCCATGACCAGGGTCTTGGCATAAAAGGTGCCGCTGTCGGTGTGGACCGCCTTCACCGGCCCCGTCAGCTCCAGCCGCTGAACTTCCGCCAGGGCCGTTTCCGCCCCGAAGCGCTCCGCCTGCTGCTGCATCCGCTGGCCCAGTTCAAAACCGTCCACCCCATCGGGGAAGCCGGGATAATTGTCGATCATATGGGTCAGGGCCATCTGACCGCCGGCGGATAATTTTTCCACCACCAGCGCCGTCAGTCCCGCCCGGACGGCATAGAGGGCGGCAGTGTAGCCGCCGGGTCCGCCGCCGATCACGATCATATCATAGGTCTTCATGGCCGTTCCTCATTTCTCCAGCGTTTCCCGGATGAAGGATTCAATGGCGCCCTTGGAGGTCGGCGCCACCACGGAACCCAGAGCCTTGCCGCCCCGGTACAGCACCAGGGTGGGGATCACTTCGATCTGTTCGGCGTCTGCAAACCGGGGTTCATTGTCGATATTGACCTTGGCCACCACCAGTTCCTCCCCAAATTCCTCCGCGATTTTTTCGTACGCCGGGCCGATCCGGCGGCAATAACTGCACCAGGGGGCCCAAAAATCCACCAGGACCGGTTTTTCCTCCCGGGCCAGGGCCTGAAAATCTCCGTAAGTCAAATCCAAAGATGCCATAATTGTAATTTCCTTTCCTTTTTTCTGTATTATACCCAACTGCGGCGCCGCTTTCCGTGATATTGTCACCATTATAAAAAAGAATCTATACTTTTCCGCAAAACTGTACTATAATAAGGAAAAAGGAGGCAAGGCCATGGAGTTTATAGAATATATTCCCTTTTGGGATAAATTGAATGCCGCTCAGCAGCGCCAGGTGGCGGAGGTCATTGAATTCCGCAGCGTGAAAAAAGGAACCCATATCCACGACAGCAGCACCGAATGCCTGGGCCTTGTGATAGTCCGCAGCGGCCAGCTCAGGGCCTATGTGCTGTCCGAAGACGGCCGGGAGATCACCATCGGAAGATTGTTTGAATACGATGTCAGTCTGCTCAGCGCTTCCTGCGTCATGCCGGATCTGCAGATGAACGCCATGATCGAGGCGGAAAAGGATACCCAATTCTGGAGCATCCCTGCCTGCCTGTTCAAAAATCTGGTGGACGAGTCCCTGGCCGTGGCCAATTATGCCAACAGTCTCATCAGCGGCAATTTTTCCGAGCTGATGTGGCTCATGGAGCAGATCATGTGGAAGAGTTTCGACAAGCGGCTGGCAGCCTTTTTGCTGGAGGAAGTGGCCATCGAAGGCAACCCCGAACTGAAGATCACCCACGAGCGCATCGCCAACCACATGGGTACCGCCCGGGAAGTGGTGACGAGAATGCTCCGGTATTTCCAGGGCGAGGGCATGGTAAAGCTGACCCGGGGCGCCATCGAGATCACCGACAAATCGAAATTGCAGAAACTTTGCGCAGAATAAGCTCCGGGGCGATTCAGCCCTTCCCTGCTTTCATCTGCTTTTGCATTCATTTTGCGGTGTCCATTGTGATAAGTTAACAAAAACAGGGTCCAAGGAGAGATTACTGCGAATCATCCTTCGCCGGACATTCTGCCCGACTGCTCCCGAAACGGCGCAATGCGCCGCCAAAAGGCAAAAGTCTTCCCTTCTTTGATCGCCGCCCATTGAGAAACCTATGAAAGAATATACCATCACCAAAATTCGCAACGTCCCGGATTGGTCTGCCATTCCCCGGCTCAGCGTCGATGAGATCCTTTGGCTGCCGGATGCTGGCATCCGCATGGAGCAGCAGCTCTGCTATGACGAAACGGGCCTTTACATCCATCAGATCGCCACGGAGCGGCATATCCGGGCGGAACTGACCGATCCGCTTTCCCCGGTCTGTCAGGATAGCTGTATGGAATTTTTCTTCCGGCCCCAGGCCCACAGCCGGCAATATATCAATTTCGAGTGGAATTTGAACGGATGCCTTTTCCTGGGCCTCCACGGCAGCGACGGCACGGCTGTGCGGTTGCTTCCCGACGATGCCGTCAGGACATTTTCGTTCCACGGGAACAAAACACCGGAGGGATGGGAGATCTTTTACAAGATCCCCTGGGCCTTTGTCCGGATGTTCTGCCCGGATCTCTCTTTGGAATCCGGCAGGGCGATCCGGGCCAACTGCTACAAGTGCGGCGATCACACCGTAAACCCCCATTATTTGGCCTGGAATCCCTGCACCGGCGAAAAGCCCAACTTTCACCAGCCTGACGATTTCGGCCGGATGGTCCTGGAATAATGGGCGGCCGCAACAGACCCCACATTACAAAGGGGCTGTCTCATTAAGAAAGTGAGGCAGCCCTAAAAAAATTCAGCGCCCGGCTCTGTACAAGAGCCGGGCGTTGGCGTAAAATTAAGTCGTGACACATAACAAAACGCAAGTAGAGTATACAG
>SVLA01000011.1 GCA_015068175.1 Oscillospiraceae bacterium | reverse complement strand
CCAAAATGCCCGCGTCCACCGCCGCGGCGATCTTGGCGGCGCAGGAAGGTTTGGCGCCGTCGCAGATGGTGCCGGAGAGGATGGCCAGGCTGTTGACCAGCGTATGTGCCACGGCATGGAGCCTGCCGCCGGTGAGGTAGGCGATGCCGGCGCCGGCACCGCAGCCGGCGCTGATGGCGCCGCAATAGGCGGACAGCCGTCCGATGCCGGTTTTCTGATGGACGGTGACCAGGTCGCTGAGGGTCACGGCCCGGAGCAGTTCCTCCCGGGTCTTGCCCAAAGCCTCGGCATAGACCGCCACGGGAACGCTGGCGGTGATACCCTGGTTGCCGGAGCCGGAAAGGATGATCACCGGCATCTCACAGCCGCTCATCCGGGCATCGCTGCCGGCGGCGGCATAAGCGGCAGCCCGTTTGCTCAGCAGGTCGCCCTGGTTTTGCAGCAGCACGGAGCCGATATTGGCGCCCCAATTGTTGGCGATGCCCTCCCGGGCGATGGCCATGTTGCACTCCAACTGGCGGCCCACCGTGTCTTCCACGTCGGCCACATCCAGGCAATCCGCAAATTCCACGATCCGCTCGATGCTCAGGCAGGATTTATCCGTCAGGTTATCCTCCGGGGCCTCTTCCACGGGCAGTTCCAGCAGGATCTCCCGGTTGCGCTGCATGAGGACGATGTTGGTATGGTGGTTGGCGATCCGCAGGCGGGCAGAATCGTCGCCGCTGTAGACCGTCAGGTCGATGTCAAACACCAGGCCGCTGTCCGCCGGGCGGATGGTCACCGGCTCTTTGGCCATATATTCGGCCAGGGCCCTCCGCTGCTGGGGGGTGACCCGGCTGATGACCTGCAAGGACGCATCGTCATCACCGGCCACGATGCCGGCGCAGATGGCTGCGGCAATGCCCCGGCGGCCGCCGGTATTGGGTACCACCACGCTTTTCACGTTTTTGATGATGTTGCCGCTGACCCGGGCCTCCACCCGGTCCGGCAGGGCGCCCAAAATCTGCCGGGCTTTGGCCGCAGCCAGGGCCAGGGCAATCGGTTCGGTGCAGCCCATGGCGGGCCGCAGTTCCTCCCGGAGGATGTTCACAAATTGCTGATACAGATGGTCGCCTTTTTTCACGGTGTGGCCCTCCCCGTTGGTTTTTCGACATTGTAACACTTTTTTCGGGAAATGTAAATCCATTCTTTACATCCGGGAATGGGCATGATAAAATAGACGGGAAGATTTTTATACAACGGACCCGGGATCGGTATCCGGCCCGGGATCGCACATTTTACTCTCAGCGGAGAACAAGGAGCAAACAATATGGAAACCCCCAGACGCAGAAGGAAAAATCAAAACACCGCCCTGAAGGTCCTCATCGGCCTGCTGGCGCTGATTTTGGTCATGATCATCGGCATTGCCGCCTGCATGAACGGCGATCCGGAAACACCCCCGGCCACGGAACCCACCCCGGCACCCACGGAACCCACCCCGGCGCCCACGGAGCCGCCCACGGATCCCGTTTTGACCGGCTGGCAGGTGGTGGACGGAAAGCAGTATTATTACGGCGCGGACGGTCAGCCCGTCACCGGTCCCCAAACCGTGGCGGATCGGCTGTGGCTCTTCGGTGAGGACGGCGCGCTGTGCGGCGCCGGCTGGCAGGAAGTCTTTGGAAAGAAATACTACCTGAACGACGATCTGACCATGTACACCGGCTGGCTGGAGCTGGACGGCGCCAAATATTACCTCCAGGCCGACGGCACCGCCGCCAAGGGTCAACTGGAGATCGAAGGGGAGACCTGGTTCTTCACTTCCTCCGGCGCCCAGATCTATCTGGTCAATCCCTGGAACCGCATGCCGGAAGGCTACAAGGTGAACCTGGTGAGCCTGCCGGATGAATATGCCTCCAACAAAAAAGTGGCGGATTTCATCTATGACGACCTGATGGATATGATCTACGATTGCGAAGAGGCCATGCGGGAGATGTTTGCCGGCACCGGCAAGAAGGTCCCCACCGTGTGGTGCCGCTCCGCAAACCGCACCAACACCGATCAGCGGATCCTGTACCAGAACAAGGTGGACAAAGTCAAGGCCGCCAATCCCGGCATCAGCCAGTCCGAAGCCGAGCGGATCGCCGCCACGGTGGTGGCCCCTCCCGGCACCAGCGAGCATCAGCTCGGCCTAGCGGTGGACCTGGTGGACCGCCGGCTCAACTCCCTGGTGGAGGAGCAGGAGACCAT
This sequence comes from Oscillospiraceae bacterium, assembly GCA_015068175.1. The sequence continues at coordinate 22,831 of SVLA01000011.1, read as the reverse complement.
GGAGGCCCAGATCTGGCTCATGGAAAACTGCTGGAAGTACGGTTTCATCCTGCGCTACCCCAAGGGTACCACCGATGTGACCGGCATCATTTACGAGCCCTGGCATTACCGCTATGTGGGCCACGAAGTGGCGGCGGAGATCCACGAGCTGGGCATCACCTTGGAAGAGTATATCGCCGCGCTGACCGTTCCGGCGGCACAATGAACGCAATTTGCCCTCCCCCGCCGGGGAGGGCATTTTTATGTTTGGCAGGATCGCGCCTGCGGCGCTATTGCAGGGCGCCGGCTGTCTCCTGCCGCCCGGTTGGATGACCGCCATTGCAACGCCCCTGCGGGGCTACACCACATCCGCCCCCTGCGGGGGCACCTTCTCCTCCGGGAGAAGGCTTTGGCGGCGCTATTGCAGGGCGGGGGCTTGCGCCCTGGGGAGAAGGTTTTGGGGCGGGACCGAGAGGTCCCGCCCGTTGGATCATTCGTCTGCCTCCGTGGGACCTGCGCTCCGGGGAGCCGCAGGGAACACCAGGGTCACCTTGAACAGGTCTCCGTCCAGCAGGAGCTGCAGGCTGCCGCCCTGGACTTCCATCAGGTTCTTGGCAATGTTCAGGCCCAAACCGCTGCCTTCGCTGTTCCGGGCGGTGTCGCCCCGGACAAACCGCTCCAGCAACTCCTCCGCATCCACGGTCAAGGGTTCCCGGGAGATGTTTTTCAGGCTCAGAAGCACATGTTCCTCCGCTTGCAGCAGGTCCACATACAGCCGGGTGCCGGGGAGGGCATATTTGACGGCGTTGCTCAGCAGATTGCTCAGCACCCGCCACATCAGCCGGCCGTCGGCCCGGATCATCAGGGGTTCCCGGGGGGTGATGAACACCGGGGTCAGCCCCGCCGACTCCAGTTTGTCGGAGAATTCTCCCAGGGCCTGGTTCACCGTTTCGGCGGCATCCAGTTCCTGAAGGTTCACGGCGATGCTGCCGGAGCTGGCCTTGCTCAGCTCCATCAGGTCCTCGATGAGCCGCTTCATCCGGCCGGACTGCCGGGCCAGCACTTCCAGATATTCCTGCCGCTGTTCCTCGGTCTGGGCCTTCTGCAGAAGGTCCACAAAATTGATGATGGAGGTGAGCGGCGTCTTGATGTCATGGGAGACATTGGTGATCAGCTCGGATTTCATCCGCTCGGACCGCATATGCCGCTGAGCCGCCGTGACGGCCGCCTCGGACAGAGAGTTGAGCCGCAGAGCGAAATCCCGGAAATTGCCCACCAGATACCGGGTATCCACCCGGTGGCCCAGCTCGCCCTGGGTCATGCAGGTCACACCCTTGATCAGCTTGGCGAAGCACCAGCCGCTGTAAAGGACCAGGGCCATGCAGGCCAGGATATCCAGCACCAGCAAGAAGATGCACAGGGCGCTGCCGTTCCAGGCCAGGATCAGCAGTACCGCGGCGATCACCGCCAGAATGCCGGCGATAATAAACCATTGGGCCATGAGGGGCATGATCCGCCGCACCGCCGCCAGGGCCCGGCCCAGCAGGCGGAAGAAAGCGCCGATCCGGCCGCAGATCCAGCCGATGATGCTGTGGTGCCACCAGAAGGCATCCTTGGCCTTGATCTGGGCCGCCAGGGCGCAGAAAAAGCTGATGACCAGCACGAAAATGCCCAGGAGGTTCACGCCCATGAGGGTCAGGTTACCCAGGTGCAGACCTTCCGATTGGCCCCAATTCCACAGCGTGACAAAGAGCCAGCCCAGGCCCACCGTCGAGGCAATGACCACCGCGGCATACAGATCCAGGGGCAGCCGGTTCAGGCCGCCGGGGGTGACGGTGCCGTCGGCGGCCCAGCCGGCGGAGGTCAGCAGGTACACCATGCAGATGGCCGCCAGCAGCAGCGCCAACACCAGGGTCACGATGAAGGTGAATCGCTGGGGATAAATGGTGATCAGCAGGTACAGAAGGCTGTTGTCCAGCACGTCTTCCCGCATATAGACGGTGACAGTGTATTCCGGGGCCTGGTAATAATCCAGGGTATAGGTCACGAACCGGCCGCCGTGGAAATAATTCTCCTGACTGGTGTAGAGGTAATTCTCCGGACGGACCGGCTCCGCCGGTTCCGTAGGCAGGGGCTGGGACGGCCCGGTGGGATCCGTGGGGGCCGCCGGGGGTTCTTCCTCCTCTTCTTCCACAGGCAGGTAGGCTTCAAAATACAGCGGCGCAATGGTCAGCGTACGGATATAGCCGTAGCTTTCCGACGGTACGCCGGCCTGGGCCAGCAGGGTCCCCTCCTGCTCCAGGGTGATGAACCAATGCTCCGCATCGGCCCGGTCCCGGGGGTCGGGAAACAGTTCCCGGCCCAGGGTATAGGGCAATTCCTTCAGATTTCCCAGGTTGGTGGCGGCATAGCGGTCGGTAAAAGCGGTGGCCACATCTTCGGCAATGGTACGGTACAGCGGCTCCTGGACTTCATCGGTGCCGATGACGTACAGATCCGCCGATTCCAGGGCGTAGATGGCCGCGGCGCTGCCCACGGCGGACACCAGGGACAAGGCCGCCAGGAAGACCGCCAGGAATTTCAGGGTGATGCTGTGCTTCATCTTATCCGTTGCCCCCTTCGATCTTGTAGCCCTGGCCCCAAACCACCTTCAGGTACCGGGGTTCCGAGGGATTGATCTCGATCTTTTCCCGCAGATGGCGGATGTGGACCGCCACGGCGCCTTCGCTGCCGATGGCCACCTCGTTCCAGACGGATTCGTAAAGGGCCTTGGTGGAGAACACGGTGCCGGGATGCTCCATGAGCAATTTCAGGATGCTGTATTCCGTGGGGGTCAGGTTCACCGGCTCCCCGTCGCAGGTGACGGTCTTGGTGCGGTCATCCAGGGAGATAGCGCCGATGGTCAGCACCCCGCTGCCCTCGCCGGGGGCACTGCCCAGCCGGGCATAGCGCCGGAGCTGGCTGCGGACCCGGGCCAGCACTTCCGCCGGGACGAAGGGCTTGGTGATGTAATCGTCGGCGCCCACATTCAGACCCAGCACCTTGTCCTGGGTCTCGGATTTGGCCGTCAGGAGGATGATGGGCACATTGGAGATCTGGCGGATCTGGACCGTGGCGGTGATGCCGTCCATAACGGGCATCATCACATCCAGCAGGATCAGGTGGATGTCCTCTTTTTTCACGATCTCCAGGGCCTGGGCCCCGTTGAAGGCGGTATGGACGGTGTATCCTTCGGGGGTCAGATATATTTTCAGCGCATTGACGATGTCCGGCTGATCGTCGCAGATGAGGATGTTGTACATAAAGAACCCTCCGTGGTCATGATTGCCTCTATTATAGCAATATTTTCCCCAAGATGAAAGAGGGAGTTTCTTAAAAACCGGTTGATTTTGGCGGCGAAGATGGTATAATGGGAACGCAATCATAAAAACAAAGGAGTTTTTTGCTATGTGGGAAACTATTAAGGCCTGGGCCATGAACCAGGGCCTGACGCTGGCGACCCTGGCGCTGAAGACCGTGATCATCGCGGTGATCGGCATTCTGGTGATCCGCCTCGTAAACAAAGTGCTGTCCAAGATCCTGGAGAAGTCCAAGATGGACCGCGCGGCTCACGGTTTGGTCCTGACCCTGGTCAAGACCGTTCTGGCCGTTCTGCTGCTGCTGATCCTGGCCTCCGGCGTGGGCATCGACATCACCGGCATCGTGGCGCTGGCTTCCGTGGTCACCCTGGCCATCTCTCTGTCCCTGCAGGATATGCTCAGCAACATCGTCGGCGGCTTCACTCTGCTGTACACCGATCCCTTCAGCGCCGGTGATTACGTGGAAGTGGGCGGCCAGTCCGGCACCGTGCAGGAAGTGGGCATGACCTACACCAAGCTGGTGACCCCCGACAACAAGATCGTCTACATCCCCAACAAGGCGGTGGTCTCCGCGGAGATCGTCAACTACACCGTCACCGGCACCCGCCGCATCAGCATCGATATCTCCGCGTCCTATGATGCGCCTCCCCAGAAGGTCATCGACGCGCTGGTGTCCTGCGTGGATCCCCGGTTCGTGCTGGAGGGCAGCGAAGCGCCCTATGCCGTCCTGACCGGCTACGGCGAGAGCGTCATCAATTACTCCCTGCGTTTCTGGGTCAAGGGCGATGATTTCTGGGATGCCACTTTTGCAACCAACCAGAAGATCCTCCAGGTCTTTGCGGACAACGGCGTGGAGATGAGCTATCCCCACCTGAATGTCCACCTGGACAAGTAAAAAATCACCGGGTATGCCCCAAGGGCATGCCCGGATTTTTTGCGGCGTTGGGAGACACCATCGCAGGGCGCCGGCTGTCTCCCGCCGCTCGGTTGGAATTCTGCCATTGCGACGCCCCTGCGGGGCTACACCACATCCGCCCCCTGCGGGGCACCTTCTCCTCCAGGAGAAGGCTTGGGGGACGCCCTCTCCGGTGCAAATCGGAGATTTGTACCACCTCTCCCAAAGGGAGAGGCAAGGGGGGCGGAGCACCACCCACGGGGGAAGGTATGGGTGGAGCGCAATTACCGGGGAGGGCCGATGGCCCTCCCCGGTTTCGTTTATTCTGCGGCGCCGTCGGTTTCTTCGGCATTTTCGGTCTCTTCGACCTCTTCGACTTCCTCGGTCTCTTCGACTTCCTCGTCGCCGATCGTTTCCAGGACCTCTGCCAGGTCGGCGCCGTCGTCGAATTCCTCGGCGGGCGCTTCTGCGGCGGCAGCGGCTTCCGCGGCGGCGGCTTCGGCAGCGGCCACACGGCGGACATAGAGCTTCTCGGGATCATGGTGCCGCATCCACTGGATCAGCAGGATGACCACGGCCGCGAAGCAGGTGACGGCGGCCAGCAACTGGCTGACACGGAATACGCCCAGGTACAGGCTGTCGGTCCGCAGGCTCTCGATGACCGCCCGGCCCAGGCCGTACCAGGCCACATAACCCAGGGCGATCTGACCGTCATACTTGCGGCGCTTGCTGAGGAAGTGAAGCAGGATGAATCCCGCCAGGTTCCACATGGACTCATAGAAGAAGGTGGGGTGGTGATACTCCCACTCGCCGGTGGAGGTATTCCACAGACCCATGCGGATGAAGGAATCGGTCTCGGAGCCGAAGGCTTCCCGGTTGAAGAAATTGCCCCAGCGGCCTACGCACTGGCCGATGAGCAGGCCCAGCACCACCAGGTCCAGCAAAGCGGGAACGCTGATCTTTTTGATCTTGCAATGGATCAGGGTGCCCACAAAGGCGCCGATGACGCCGCCGTAAATGGCCAGGCCGCCCTTCCAGATGTACAGAGCGGTGATGGGATCGGCGGCATAGTCTTCTTCCCACTTGAAGATCACATAGTACAGCCGGGCGCAGATGATGGCAAAGGGCACCACCCACATGACGCCGTCGGTCAGGTCGTCTTCCTTGATGCCGAACTGCTTGCACCGCTTGCAGCCGTAGGCCACGGCCATCAGCAGACCCAGGGCGATGAGCAGGCCATAAAAATAGATGCGGAATTCGCCGATGGCGAAGTACCGAGGGGGATCAAATTCCAGGCCAAACAGCGGGATCTGGATCCATGTGTAATCAAAATAGTCCATTTTTTCTTCCTCCTGTGGAAAATCATAAGGGTTTCGTTATGATCAAAGCACTGCTTTCGGCGGTGACCGCCTGTTTCAGCAGAGCCAGAACATCTTCTTCCGTGACCTGGGCATAGACCTCCGGGAACCGGTAATAGTCGCAGTCCAGCAAACTGTAGGCGCACAGCCGGTAGCAGGTGCCGTCAGGACTGTCCAGCCCCCGGATGCGGCGGCCCATGGATCCCCGCTTCAGCCGCAGAAGATCCTCCCGGGGGATGCCCTCCTTCAGGATCCGGGCCGCTTCCTCCAGCAATTCCATGCGGATCCGGGGGGCATTGTCGCCGTCGGCGCCGCAGGTCATCATGGCGCAGCCGTCCATGGTCTCAAAACTGCCCCCGAAGGAGGAATCCACCATGCCGGACTCATACAGCTTCAGGTACAGGGGCGATGCCTCGCCAAACAGGATCTCCGCCGCGAAATAGCCTACGATGTCGGCCCGGAGGGCCTGACCTTCCCGGCCGGCCGGGGGACACTTGAAGCCGATGGAGTAAGACGGCAGGGACACATCCAGCCGTAACTGCTCCGGTTCCGGGCGGCAGGTGGGCGCTTCCGGCCAATGGCGGATCTTTTCCGCCGGGGGGCGGTAGTCATCCCCCAGGACCTGCCGGGTAATGGCAGCCACCTGGGCCGGGTCCACATCCGCCACCACGCAGAGGATCATATTGGCCGGGGTATAGAAGGCCCGGTGGCACAGATGCAATTTCTCGTGGGTGATCTCCCGGATGGAGTCCCGGGTGCCCAGGATCTCCTCCCGGACGGGGTGGACAGTATACATCCGGCCCATGAGGGCATTGAACTCCCGGCTGGCGGGGTCATCCTCGTTCATGGCGATCTCCTGGTCGATGATCCCCTGCTCCCGCTGAACGCTTTCCGGGGTGAAATACGGGGTGGAGACGAATTCCAGGAGCAGCCGCAGGGATGCTTCAAAATTCCGGGTGCAGGAAAAATAGTAGGCCGTCAGGTCGTGGCTGGTAAAGGCGTTGACATTGGCCCCCAGGGCGGCAAATTCCGCCGGCACATCCCGGTCCGGCAATTCGAACATTTTATGCTCCAGGAAATGGGCGATGCCCATGGGGACTTCATATTCTTCCCCATCCAGCCGGAACCGGCGGTGGATGGACCCGAAATCCGTGACAAAATAGGCCACGGACCGCTGGGAACCGGGACGGGGCACCACCTGCAGCCGCAGGCCGTTGGGCAGGCGGGTCTCGTACAGGGTCTCGTCCAGCTTTTCATAATAGCGCCGCTCCATCAGCCCACCCCCTTCAGGAAAAACGCGGAATGCGCCCGCAAGGTGGCGGCGGCCCGGGCCACGTCTTCCACGGTGGCCGCTTCGATGGCCTGCCGCAGTTGTTCCACGGTCTGGGTGTTGCCGCTGATATACTGGGTGGCGAAATAGCGCTCCATGGCGCCGGGGGATTCAAAAACATTTCGGGTGGCCGACAGCATAAATTCCTTGGCCGCCCCCAATTCTTCGGCGGTGATGCGGCCCCGGCGGCAATCCTCGATCTGCTCCAGGACGGCCTGGCGGACGGTCTGCTCCCGGCTGGCATCGATGCCGGCGGCCACGGTGAGGATGCCCTTGACGCCGTAATATTCGGAACCCACGGAGTAACACAGCGATCGCTTCTCCCGGATGTTGACGAAGAGTTTGCTGGTCATGGAGCCGCCCAGAATGGCGTTGCACAGCCCCATGGCCACCCGGTCCGGGTGGTCGCTGGTAATCTCCGTGACGAAGCCCATGTTCAGGATGCTTTGGCTGGCGCCGGTGTCCTGGGTGGTCTGCCTGCCCCCCGCATCATGGAAGGGCCGGGTAACGGGCCGGGCGGCGGGACAGCGGTCCAGCCGGTCAAAGAAGGGCCGCAGCAGGTCCGTGACCGTTTCCAGTTGGGCGGAGCCCACATAAAGGATCTCCACCGGGGCCTCCCGCAGGATCCGGCGGTAATGGGCGTAAAGGCCGTCCGCGGTGATGGCCGCCACATCTTCCTTTTCCCCCACCCGGGGGATGCCGAAGCTGTCCTCCGGACACATGATCCGCATGAGGCTGTTGGCGGCGTAGAGCCGCTTGTCGTTGAACTCCGATTCGATGTCCGCCAGGCGGTTGCGCTTTTCGCTTTCCACAAAATCCCGGCAGAAGATGCCCTCTTCCAGTTTCGGCTCCATGAGCAATTCCCGGAGGAATTCCACCGTGGGCGCCAGGATCCGGTCCCCCTCCAGGGCGAAGCGGTCCTCTGTGAAGGTGCAGCCCAGGCCCGTGGCCTGGACATCGCCCACCCGCCGGACCAGGTCACCGGCGGAAGCGCCGTAAAGATCATCCAGCCGGCGGGTGATGGCCTGCAGGTCCGGGTGCTTTTGGGTGCCCCGCAGCAGCACCGTGGGCAGCAGGGCATTCATGGCCGCCTCTTCCCAGCACATGGGCCGCAGAAGCTGGACGGTGATGCACCCGTGCTTAAAGCGGGTGGTTTGGATATACCGGAGGGTGACCCCCGGGGACAAATGGACGGTGGTGATCATAATTTCTCCTGTACGGACCGTAATTTTTCTTATTATACACCTATAAATCCAAAATAGGAAGAGGCTTCACAGAAAATTTATTTATTGCGCTTTGGGCCGGGATGCGGTACAATAGAAGAAAATCCGAATCCCGGGAGGAACTGCCATGGCATGGCTGGAAATTACTGTAGGAACCGCCCAGATGGGTGTGGAGGAAGCGGCCGCGGCCCTGACCGCCGGCGGCTTCGCGGACCTGGTCATTGAAGATCAGGACCAGTTTGAAGATTTTTTGGAAGAGAACCGGGCCTGCTGGGACTACATCGATGAAGAACTGCAGGAAAAGCTCCAGGGCCTTTCCCAGATCAAGCTGTATCTGGAGGACACGGACACCGCCGGCATGGCCAGGCTGACCGCTCTGACGGAGAAACTGGGTCTGCCAATGACCGTGACGGAAATGGCGGAGACCGACTGGGAAGAAAGCTGGAAGGACAACTACCCCGCCGTGGAAGTCAGCGAGCGGCTGGTGGTGCTGCCCTGCTGGCTGGCGCAGGAAGATCACGGCGGCCGTCTGCCGGTGATCCTGGATCCGGGCCTGACCTTTGGCACCGGCGCCCATCCCTCCACCCAGATGGTGATGCGGGCCATGGAGCGTTTCGTCCAGCCCGGCAGCCATTGTCTGGACCTGGGCAGCGGCAGCGGCATTTTGTCCATCACCGCCCTGCGGCTGGGGGCCGAAAGCGCCGTGGGCGTGGACATCGATCCCAAGGCCGAGGGCATCGCCCGGGAAAACGCGGCCTACAACGGCTTCGCCGCCCCGGAATTTACGGCCCTGACCGGCGACGTCACCGCCGACCGGCGGCTGATGGACCGGCTGAAGGAGCGCCATTACGATGTGGTGCTGGTGAATATCGTGGCGGATGTGATCATCCATCTTTCCCCGGTGCTGCCGGCCTTTTTGGGGGACAGCAGCACCCTGATCTGCTCCGGCATTCTGGATGGGCGGCTGGCGGACGTGACCGCCGCCCTGACCGGGGCGGGCCTGACCGTCACCGGCGTTTACGAACAAGAGGATTGGCGGTGCGTCACCGCCCGAAGGAGATAATTTATGAATGTACCTTACCGCCTGCGGCGGACTCTGCGGCGCACGTTCCTGGGGTTGGTGGTGCTGGTGGTCTTCGCGGCCCTGGCGCTGCTGCTGTGGCTGCTGTGGCTGAACCGCTATGTGGTCTACACCCCCGACGGGGTGAAGCTGGACTTTTCCATGTCCCCCCAGTATGCCCAGGGTGTGATCCCCACCCGGCCGGATCCCGTGGAGACCGTAACCGTCCACACCGGCCAGGAAGAGGAGGAAGAAATTTCCACTGAGCTGGCGCGCTTCAGCGGTGTCAGCATCACCATGAAGCAGCTCATGAACCAAACGGCCCTGGTGGAAGAGACCCTGCTGGCCCTGCCCAAAGGCAGCACCATTTGCCTGGAACTGAAAAACGTGGCCGGCTATGTATGCTACACCTCCAAGGTGGCCCCCACCAAGGATTTTGACCCCGCCGAAGTGGACGCCCTGCTGAAAAAACTCATGGCTGAGGGGTATTACCTCATCGCCCGGATCCCCTCCTTCCAGGAGTACCAGTTCATCATGGCCGACCAGCGGGAGCGGGTGCCCTACGGCCTGCCCCAAAAGAACAGCGGCACCAATCTGTGGCTGGACCGGGATTTTGACTGCTACTGGCTGAACCCTGCCTCCGACGGCACCATCACCTATCTGATCCAGCTCATTACGGAGCTGCGGAGCATGGGCTTCAACGAAGTGCTGTTTGCGGATTTCCGCTTCCCCCGGACGGACAAGATCGTCTTTAACGGCGATCAGCAGGAAGCGCTGAATGCCGCCGCGTCCACCCTGGTCAAGACCTGCTCCACGGACAAATTCTGCGTTTCCTTTATTCAGGAGACCATGGATCTGCAGCTCCCCGAAGGCCGGACACGGCTCTATCTGACGGGCATCGACGGCACACAGATCGCCGAGACCGCCGCCCTGGCCCCCTTCCCGGATCCGGCCATCCAACTGGGTTTCATCACCACCTCCGGCGACACCCGGTACGATCAGTATTGCGTCCTGCGGCCGTTGGAAGATCTGGGGCCCACCTGATAGGAAATTTATCAAAAATTCCGGAAAATTTGTTATTTCAACCATAAAAGTGTTTGCATTTTCCGTTTCTCCGTGCTATACTATACGCGCGTAAAAATCATCTTACAAAAAATACCAAAATTTGGGGTGCCGGGACGGCTCCCCGCAACAAATGAAAGGGGTAATTCCAATGCACAAGTATGTTTACCTGTTCACCGAGGGCAACGGCTCCATGCGCGAGCTGCTGGGCGGCAAGGGCGCCAACCTGGCTGAAATGACCAACATCGGTCTGCCGGTCCCCCAGGGCTTCACCATCTCCACCGAGGCCTGCACCCGTTACTATGAAGACGGCCGCCAGATCCATCCTGACATCCAGGCTGAGATCATGGAATATGTTGAAAAGCTGGAAGCCATCACCGGCAAGAAGTTCGGTGACAAGGAGAATCCTCTGCTGGTCTCCGTCCGTTCCGGCGCCCGCGCCTCCATGCCCGGCATGATGGACACCATCCTGAACCTGGGCCTGAACGAGGACGTGGTGGAAGTTCTGGCCAACAAGTCCGGCAATCCCCGCTGGGCCTATGACTGCTACCGCCGGTTCATCCAGATGTACTCCGACGTGGTCATGGAAGTGGGCAAGAAGTACTTCGAAGAGCTCATCGACAAGATGAAGAAGGTCAAGGGCGTCACCCTGGACGTGGACCTGACCGCCCAGGACCTGAAGGAGCTGGCCGAGCAGTTCAAGGCTGAGTACAAGGCCAAGATCGGCACCGACTTCCCCTCCGACCCCAAGGAGCAGCTCATGGGCGCCGTCCGCGCCGTGTTCCGTTCCTGGGACAACCCCCGCGCCAATGTTTACCGCCGCGAGAACGACATCCCCTACTCCTGGGGTACGGCCGTCAACGTTCAGTCCATGGCCTTCGGCAATATGGGCGACGACTGCGGCACCGGCGTTGCCTTCACCCGTGACCCCGCCACCGGCGAGAAGCGGCTGACCGGCGAATTCCTGACCAACGCTCAGGGCGAGGACGTGGTGGCCGGTATCCGGACCCCCATGCCCATCTCCGAGATGGCCGAAAAGTTCCCCGAGGCTTTTGCTCAGTTCGAGAAGATCTGCGCCATTCTGGAGAACCACTACCGCGATATGCAGGATATGGAGTTCACCGTTGAAAACGGCAAGCTGTATATGCTGCAGACCCGTAACGGCAAGCGTACCGCGCCCGCTGCTCTGAAGATCGCCTGCGACCTGGTGGACGAGGGCATGATCGATGAGAAGAAGGCCGTGGCTATGATCGAGCCCCGGAACCTGGATACTCTGCTGCATCCCCAGTTCAACGCTGCGGAGCTGAAGAAGCGCACCCCCGTGGGCAAGGCTCTGCCCGCATCCCCCGGCGCCGCCTGCGGCAAGGCCGTGTTCTCCGCTGAGGATGCCAAGGCCTGGAAGGAGCGGGGCGAGAAGGTGGTCCTGGTCCGTCTGGAGACTACCCCCGAGGATATCGAAGGCATGATGGCCGCCCAGGGCATCCTGACCGTCCGCGGCGGTCTGACCTCCCACGCCGCCGTCGTTGCCCGCGGCATGGGCAAGTGCTGTGTCTCCGGCTGCGGCGAGATCACCATGGACGAAGAGAACAAGAAGTTCACTCTGGCCGGCAAGACCTACGTCGAAGGCGATTGGATCAGCCTAGACGGCTCTACCGGTAACATTTACGATGGCCAGGTGCCCACTGTGGAAGCCACCATCGCCGGCGAGTTCGGCCGCATCATGGCCTGGGCTGACCAGTACCGCACCCTGAAGGTCCGCACCAATGCCGACTCCCCCCGGGACGCCATCAAGGCCCGGGAACTGGGTGCCGAAGGCATCGGCCTGTGCCGTACCGAGCATATGTTCTTCGAGGATGGTCGTATCGCTCCCTTCCGTGAGATGATCTGCGCCGACACCGTGGAAGAGCGGGAAGCCGCTCTGGCCAAGATCCTGCCCCTGCAGCAGGCCGACTTCGAGGGTCTGTACGAGGCTATGGAAGAGTACCGCGTGTGCATCCGCTTCCTGGATCCCCCCCTGCACGAGTTCGTGCCCACCGCTGAGGAGGACATCGCCGCTCTGGCTGCCGCTCAGGGCAAGTCCGTCCAGCAGATCAAGGACATCATCGCTTCTCTGCACGAGTTCAACCCCATGATGGGTCACCGTGGCTGCCGTCTGAGCGTCACCTACCCCGAGATCGCCGCCATGCAGACCAAGGCCGTCATCCGGGCCGCTCTGGCCGTGAAGGGCCGTCATCCCCAGTGGAACATCGTTCCTGAGATCATGATCCCCCTGGTGGGCGACGTGAAGGAGCTGCAGTACGTCAAGAACGTGGTAGTGACCACCGCTGACGCTGAGATCGCCGCTTCCGGCATGGAGCTGCACTACGAGGTCGGCACCATGATCGAGATCCCCCGGGCCTGCCTGACCGCCGACGAGATCGCCAAGCACGCCGACTTCTTCTGCTTCGGTACCAACGACCTGACCCAGATGACCTTCGGCTTCTCCCGTGACGACGCCGGCAAGTTCCTGAGCGCTTACTACGAGCGGAAGATCTACGAGAACGATCCCTTCGCCAAGCTGGATCAGAACGGCGTTGGCCAGCTGATGCAGATGGCCGTTGCCAAGGGCAAGGCCAGCGGCAAGGAGCTGCACTACGGCATCTGCGGCGAGCACGGCGGCGACCCTGTCTCCGTGGAGTTCTGCCACAAGATCGGCCTGGACTATGTGTCCTGCTCCCCCTTCCGTGTGCCCATCGCCCGCCTGGCCGCCGCTCAGGCCGCTATTAAGGGCTAAGATTTAACCCAATAATGAATCCCCGTGGAGCAATCCACGGGGATTTTTGTGTATCTGTTGATAATATTTCTATAAAATGTTATATTATTAAAAACCAAAGGAGCGACAAGCATGAATGGCGAGATACGACAAGCAAGCGGTATTGTAATAAGTGCGAGAAAAGCCCTTTTTGAAAACAGTAAAATTAATTTTACTCCAAGCAAACATACATTGTCCATACAGTTTATATTCGCGCGCAAATTATTATGCAAGTCGGTTCAGGCAAGTTCGGTTTGCGAATGGTTCGATATTTGTTTGCAGCGAGGGCTAAAAGATGTGAAATTCATTATCCCGACCAACAGAGATCATAAGCATTTGCTTGGGTTTGCTAACACCTCGCAATGTGCCATCGTATGTTATTGGAAAAATGGGAAGCTCTCTTGTTTTTGTCCCTATTGGGCGTTTGACAGAGAACAAAATAAATGGAAAATCATTTACGATGAACAGCACATTAAAAACCACACTGTTTTCGATCATCTTCATTTCACAAACAAAATCGACGAATTCAAGGAAACCCTTTTGGATATTGGAAAGTTTGCCGCTGAAATAGAAGAACCATATTATGCAGATGTTTTTCATCATGCGTATGAGGTTTTGAGTAATTCTACGGCTGCGGAAGATGATTATATACCCAAACAACTTCCCAACGAATTTAAAACCATATATTATGCAGCAGATCAAGCCGATGTATTTGGCGCTATGGGTTCATGGAACGATTCACCACCGTACAGCGCTCATAAAAAAGGAATGGACAAAGAATACAACGAACTGTCAAACAAGTTGCTTGTGCAATTACGCTATAATTTAATGTATGTTGCGAATGAATGTTGGAAACGGAATTGATTTCCCTCTTTTGCGGATAATACCCCTGGCTGCTGTCAAGGGCTAAGATCTATCCCCATAACGAACCCCTTCGGAGAGATCCGAGGGGGCTTGCAGGAACATCCGTCCCCGGGTGCCCGCGGAAACAAGGCGGGTGCATCACAGACATCCCGGGAGGAGTGTCCCTACGGATACCTATCGATTTCCTTCCATGCCGATCACCGTGCCGGCTGAGAATCAGAGCAAACAGCGGCGCTCGATATACCAGGCAGGTTGAGGTCCGTGGGAATATCATGCATGATACCACAAAACCGCACCGGTTTCGGTGCGGTTTTGCAATTATAGAGTCACTTCAGGCAATGATACATTTCAGATCGCCATGATCTTCCACCACCGGAATAAAGAAAACCTCTTCTTTGGTCTGCTCGGTGGAAGTATTCGGCGAGTGCAGGGACAAATACAGTTTCCCGTCCAGCGCTCTGAAGAACATACCGTGTCCTCCATCCACACCGCCGATCGCCTTGGAGTACAGCAGATTTTCCTCCTGCACCCAACGCCCATCGATTTTTCCATTTTCGCTTTTGGCCACAGCAACGCAATAGCCATCCTGATCAAAATTCGACCACAGCATTGCCAGCTTCCCGTTGACATGAAACAAAAAACAGCCGTCCGTAACGCACCCCTTCGCCCAAGCCGGCGCGTCTGCACGAAAAATCTCCTTCGGTTCAGAAACCATCTCTGTCAGATCTGCCGAAAGCCGCGCTACGACCATTCTTCCAACATGATCATCCGTGCTGACCCATTCATGGACAAAGGCCATCCAGGGTTGTCCTTCTTCATCGATGTACAGCGTTCCGTCAATGGCGGACCAATCCCGCGGCGTGATGTGCCCGTTGGAAATCTCTACGAAGGGCCCCTCAGGTGAGACTGCGCGAAACACCGCGCACCCCCGGAGACTCGTTTCCGAGGACATGTATGTCGCAAACATATAATAGGCGCCATTGTAGGCATACACTTCCGGCGCCCACCTGTTTTGCACAGCCGTTTCTGGCAAAACCACAACAGGCGGCAATTTCACCCATTCTCCGTCCAGCCGGCCGCTGTCATTTTTATAGCATCCATAGCTGCTCCCTTGATCCCAGTCCAGGGCAGCATCTGTGCCATACAAGTAATATACATTGTTGTCCACTAAAACAAAGGGGTCCCTCAGAGACTTTATTGATGTTCTGATCATAATTCTTCCGCTCTCTCATTTCTAAGTACGCAGCCGATTTGCACTGTCTTCCGCATGTCAGTATTCAAACTTAAGGAAATTCCAACTATAAGCCTTCATTGGTACATTCGCCTTGCAATCCTCATAAACTGCTACCGCTTTTTTATTGATTGGCTGGATAAACTCCGGATTGTCTGCTGTGTTGGTAATGGTGAGGTCATCGCTTTCCAGGCTTATAAACTGTGCGCAGCGGAGCTTGCCGAAAGAGCGCAGCTCCACTTCCGCAACATCGTCCCGGTCAGAATAGTTGCAGGCAAACACGCAGACCTCTCGTTTTTCTTCGTTGTGCGTGACCGCCACATTCAACGCATTCGCTGTGCGTTTTGCCCCGTACACCTTATGGCAGGTCACCACCGCCCGCAGCGTTTCGCCCCGGGCGTTTGCGGATGCATAGGCAAAGGGGTAGTAGATGCCCTGCTTATAGCACTTACCCCCGGGGACCGTCATGATGGGAGCAATGACATTGACCAACTGCGCCAGGCAAGCCACTTTCACCACATCGCAGTTATTCAGCAGTGTGTTCATCAGGCCGGCAAATACGATCGTATCGCGGAAGGTATAAACATCCTCCAGAATTGGAGGCGCCATACGCCAGTAAGGCGTCACATCCAGTTGGTTCTCTTTCCAGATGTTCCACTCATCAAAGCTGATATACACCCGATGGGCGGATCTTTTTTTCTCTTGGACGAAGTTGATGGTGGAACGGATGGCATTGATAAACTCATTCATGTCATCGGCGGAACAGAGGAAATCTTCCAGCGGTTTCGGTCCTTCGGGCATATACTCGTAATATCTGTGCATGGACAGA
This sequence comes from Oscillospiraceae bacterium, assembly GCA_015068175.1. The sequence continues at coordinate 6,850 of SVLA01000011.1, read as the reverse complement.
TAGTTCACCTGGTCATAGGTATGCTCCAGAACGATCCTGTCCCAATCCGGAAAAGTAGGCAGCTCCCGTTTGCTGCTGCCGCAGACGATCAGCTGAACGGCTTCCGGATCATCCGGGCCTTTGCAGTCCGCACAGCGGATCATATGGGCCGTCTGCAGCGCCTTTTTGCCGTAGCTGTCTGCGTCTGTGCCACAGATCTGCCACAGGCCGTCCATCTCATTGCCGATGCACCAATATTTCACGGCATAAGGCTGTTCAGCCCCGTTTTTGCGGCGCAGATCCGAATAGTAGGTGCCAAAGGGATGGTTGCAGTATTCAAAATACTCCAACGCATCCCGCTGGGTACCGGTGCCCATATTGAATGCCAGCATGGGCTGGGTATCTGTCGCCCGGCACCATTGGATGAATTCATCCGTACCAAAGGTGTTCGGTTCAATAGATCTCCAGCCAAGTTCCAGGCGCGCTTTCCGGTCTTCCTTTCTGCCGATGCCGTCTTTCCAATCATAGCCGGAAACAAAGTTTCCGCCCGGGTATCGCACAACGGATACCCCCAGGTCCCTGATCAGTTGGATAACATCCTGCCGGAAGCCGCTGCCGTCCGCCATGGGATGATCCGGCTCATAAATGCCGGTATAGATGGCCCGGCCAAGATGTTCCAGGAAGGAACCGTAAATCGAATCGCTGATCTTGTCAACGATCAAATTCTTGTCCGCAAAGATTTTACTCATGGTCATTGTCCCAAAACCAGTTTGGTATATTCTTCGGCCAAAGTATCCATCTTGTTGACCTTCAGGTCTGCCCATGCCTCAGCAAAAGTTTCCTTGGTCAGGGTAATGGGAATGCCGTTGGCGCTGCCGGTGATAAAATAACCTTCCCACTTTTGCAGGGTAAGCTCCGGATCGTTGCCGATGCGGGAAGAAACACGTTTCGGCATTCTGGAGAAATAACCGTCCGTCATGTCAAACACCGCCGTACTGTTCAGGCAGTATTTTTCATAATACTCCTCAAATTCCGCCGTCCACTCTCTGGTGTAGACGAATTCATCAAACACAGCCGTGCTGCAAACCCAGTCCCGCAGAGGATGCTTGTACATGGAGGTGAGATACTCGATGCCCTCGGAATCCATAATGGGTTCGACAGCGCCATCCGCGCCTACGTTATAATGCACACCCTCAATGCCGTGGGTCAGCAGGGCCTGGCCTTCTTCAGACATCAGGTATTCCAGGATCTCCATGATCAGGTCCGCTTTACCGCTCTTGGCGTTGATGGCGGTGCCGCAATAATAATTGGATCCGCTCTGCACCAACGCCTGGCCCGCAGGGCCGGACCACACGCCGAAGGAGATCTCCGCGTCAGGATCATTGGCCTTCAGGTTGGCATAGACCCGATCCAGGCGGTCCGCACCGGTCAGCAGCACGCCCGCTCTGCCGGACTCAAACAGCGCCAGTTCATCCCGGTCCTGAACGCCCGTAAAGACGTCCTGATAAAGCAGACCTTCGCTGTACAGATCAATGCAGTACTGCAAACCGGCCATCATGTCATCGGCCCGTTCGCCTTCGGCATCCCATACGGAACGCAAAGCGCCATCTTGTTCATAGAAACGGTGGGCGCCCACAAAACCGGCAAAAATATGCTCAAACCAGAAGCCGTAGGTCATGGACAGGCCCGTGGTTCCCTTGCCGTCCGGATCGTTTTCCACAAACGCCTCCAGGACAGCCTTGAACTCCGTTTCATTGGTGGGCATAGCCAGGCCCAGCTCATCCAGCCAATCCTGCCGGTAAACCCAGACGTGGTCGTACACATATTCCCTGGGCAGCATGTACAGATGGTCATCGGATGCTCTGAACGTGTCGTAATCATTGCGGTCCAGCAGCTTGGACATATTAGGGAACCGGTCTTTATTGGCGTTGACATGCTGCTCAATGTCCAGCAGATAACCGGCATCCACCAGATCTTCCATACATGTAAACGGCAGGATCAGATCGGCGCGCATCAGCATAATATCGGGCACCTGGCCATCCGCCATCAGCATATTGAGCTTTTGATAAACCTCCGTTTCGGTGGGAGACGGCTCAAAAATAAACTTGAACTCTACATTAAACTTCTTCTCAATGTATTCCACGATGGGATCGGAAGCCAGTTTTTCGCCTTCCAACCGGTCGCCGGAACCCAGAAATGTAATGGTCGTGGTCTCTCCGGTCGTTTGCTCGTTGCTGCAAGCAGCAAGCACTGACGTGAGCATGATCACCACTAAAACCAACGCAATTATTTTTTTCATCAGAATAACCTCTTTATCCCTTTACAGATCCGAGCATAACGCCCTTCGTAAAGTATTTTTGCAGCAGCGGATAAACCAAAAGGATCGGCAGTATCGTCAGGATCACCGCGGCATACTTGACTTGCTCGCTGACCATCTCGCCGCTGCCCGACGAACTATTCAGCAGATTATACAGCGCAGCCTGCAGCGTATAGAGTTTATAATCCGTGATGTAATACAGCGCGATATACAATTCGTTCCACTTGTCCACCAAATAGAAAAACAGAATAACCAGGATGGTTGGCAGACTGAGCGGAATATACATTGTAACAAAGATTCTCAGTTCACTGGCTCCATCCAGCTCTGCCGCTTCTTTGATTTCCTTTGGAACTTCGGAAAATGATGTCCGCAGAATGAACATATAGATCGTGTTGAGCATATAGGGGAAAATATACGCCCAGAAACTATTGGTTAATTCCAGATCCGACAAGAGGATATACATTGGAATTATACCACCGGAGAAGAACATTGTCAAAATGATAACAGTTGAAATGATCTTTCCGCCGGGAAGATCCTCCTTCGACAGCACATAAGCGCCGCCCACGGTAAACACCATGGAAAAAACCGTTCCGATCAGCGTGGATGCGGCAGTCACAAAGAAAGCGTCCGTCAGTATACCTTCCTCCAGGACTTGCTTATACGCAGAGAAATCAATGGAAGTGGGAATGATGGGGAGCAATTTCCCCATGATATCCTCATACGGCATGACAGATGACAGAAACGCATACCAAAAAGGATAAACCATAACCAAAGCCAGCAGGCCGAAAAAAATGTAATTAAAGATCTTAAACGCTTTTCGTCCCATAGTTATGCTCCTTCAGATAATGCCGCGCTGGCCCAGCTTCTTTTTGCTGATTTGATCGGCGATGACCAGCAGGATGGTAGAAATAACGGACTTGGCCAACCCCACAGCCGTGGCTTCGCTTTTATACGGCCCCTTGATTCCGAGATCGTAAACATAGGTATCAATAATTGCGGAAACATCACGGTTGTAATTGTTCTGGAACACAATGATCTGATCAAAACCGGCGCTGAGAATATTGGCGACAGCAATAATCAGGTTCAGCGAAATGATGGGCATGATGTTCGGGATCATAATATGCAGGATCTGCTTGATCCGCGAAGCGCCGTCCATGGATGCCGCCTCATAAAGTTCCGGATTGACGGTGTTGATGGCCGCAATATACACGATGGTACCCCATCCGGCATTTTTCCAGATATCCGATATGAGGATCACCGGCAGAAAAGAGGATTCCTCCATCAGAAAGTACCGCGCCTCTCCGCCCAGGGCCTCAATGATCTTGTTGATCAGGCCGGTGGAAGGCGACAGGAACATGGTGATGATGCCGCCCAGAATGACCCATGATATAAAATGCGGCAGATAGATCATCGTTTGGAAGGTCTTTTTGATTTTGTTTTCCGCCATTTCATTGAGCATGATGGCCAGCACCAAGGGTGCCCAGAAACAGATCAGCAAGCGAAGTGTGCTGATGATCAATGTATTCTTTACCGCCAACCAGAAATTCTCATTGGAAAACGCGGATGCAAAATTCTCAAACCCTACCCATTTGCTGTCGAAGATTCCAAGCAGGGGCTTATAATCCTTGAATGCAATGATCACGCCATAAAGGGGACCGTAGCAAAACAAAAGATAATACGACAGCACCATGATTGCGATCAGGTAAATAAACCAGTATTTGCGGATGTTGGCGCCAAGAGATTTTTTCACTTGCGATCACTCTTCTTTTTCTTAATGACAACGATCACAACGACGATCACCGCGATCACTGCCGCGCCGGCCAAACCGATCCAGATCCATCCCGTGTTATCAGCGTCATTCTGATCGCTGCCGGTACCGGTCTGGCTATTACCGGTGCCGCTTTGATCGTTATTGTTGTCATTTGTATTGCCGTTCTGGTTGCCTTCGCCGTCATCGGGTTTTTCTTCCTTCAGCCAGGTGATCTCCGCATAGACCAGGGTGCCGTCGCAGGTGATATTCGTTTTGGGGTCCACCACAAAGGTCAAAGTATCGCCTTCGCTGACCTTGATGGTGTTGAACTCCACCACGGTAGGTTCCGTGGATGCCGTACCGTCTTCGATGGTCATGTCAAGGACCTTCAGGCACTGATCATTCAGGTAAATGGAAACGACAACACCGTCACCGCCGTTGGACTCCAGCTCCATCAGAACATCAAAATAGACATCGATCACCATGTCCCGGGGTGCGGTCCAGACCAGCGCCGGCTGATACAGCTCGCCCGCCACGCCAAGGCCCGGATGCATCAGGCCGTCGGCCCGAATGCCCAGGTAGGGAACCACACCTGCGGTATCCCACATGGTGCCGGTATTCTGCTCCAAAGGCTTCAGGCCGGCCAGGCCTTCGGAAACAAGGCCATAGAGATAAGTCAGATCAGAGAAGCCCTGCACGCCACGGAAATCATCGATATTGTTTACTGCGTCCGTTTTGCCCGTCAGCTTGTCATGGAACGCAGCGCAGTTTTCGCAGCCGCAATCCGCCGCGCAATAGCAGGTATCGGCAGTATGGGCGCAATTTTCCTCACAGCAGACCACATCAGGCACCGTGGGGGCAGGCTCGGTAGGGGCCGGTTCCGTAGGCGCGTCGGTGGGCTTGGGCTCGGTGGGCTCCCGGGTATCATCCGCGCCCTCTCCCACAGTAAGGGTATAGGTCAAAACATAGGTTGCGCCGTCGGAAACGATGTCATTGTTGTGGTGAACCATAAAGTAAATAATATCGCCCTTATTTACCTTTGTTTCCGCCTCCATGGTATGGCTTCCCGCCGCGGTCAGCACCTTCTCGACCAGTCTTCCGTCGTCATCGTTTCTGAAGAACTTAACGACCACACCATTGCCGCCGCTCTCATTTTTGGTGGCGTTCATCACGGCCTTCAACGTGCCGGATTCTTCCATTTCCAGGGCAACGACGGGCATGGACCAGGGACTGGAAGCGCCGGGATGCATAAAGCCGTCCCTGTTCAGGGCGTAGTAGGCTTCGCCGGTGGTACGGCCGGTCTGCTCATTGGTCAGCACCAGCTCCGTGGGCTGGATGGTGGCGATCATGCCGTAGGTGGTATAGTAGCTCCAAATGCCTTCAGAATTGTCCGTATCCAGTTCCCATTCGCCATTGTCGCCGCCGAAGGTATGGGTGATCACGGTGGGTTCTTCCGTGGCAGCCACAAAAACACCCAGGCCCAAGGAGGATGTCAGCATCGCAAACACCAACAAGGCCATCAGGATCCTTCTTAAAAACTTATTCATCTTATAGCTCCTCACTTTGTACTTCGTGCCACGTTCACCATCAGAAATCAGCTTATGCCGAAATCTGATGGTGAACAATGGTCATCATGAATTACTTATGGTCTCTGTTTCCTTACGCCTTCTTCTTGCGGGACAGAACGGCAACTGCGGCGGCAGACGCGATCATCAGCGCCGCAACCATGTCGGTCAGATCACCGGTTGCAGGGGCGGTATCCTCCTTAACGGTCAGGGTATAATCCAGAACGTAGGTAGCGCCATCGCAGGCAATATCATTATTGTGGTGAATCAGGAAATAAATAACGTCGCCCTTTTCCACCTCGATCTCGACTTCCATGGTGTGGTCACCGGCGGCAGTCAGGTTCTTCTCAATGAGCAAGCCCGCATCGTCGTTCTTCAGGAACTTAACAACGACACCGTTGCCTGCGCCATCAGGCTTATTGGCGTTCATCACGGCCTTCAGCGTACCGGATTCTTCCATGGTCAGGGCCACAACGGGCATGGACCAGGGGCTGGAGGCGCCGGGGTGCATAAAGCCGTCCCTGTTCAGGGCGTAGTAGGCTTCGCCGGTGGTGCGGCCATTCTGGTCGCCGGTCAGCGTCAGCACGGTGTCCTGAATGGTGGAGATCATACCGTAAGTTGTGTAGTAGCTCCAGATACCCTCAGAATTATCGGTGTCCAGTTCCCACTCGCCGTTGGCACCGCCGAAGGTGTGCTTGATCACGTTGCCGCTGGGGGCCTCGGTGGGGGCCTCAGTAGGCGCTTCGGTAGGTGCTTCAGTGGGAGCCTCGGTGGGCGCTTCGGTAGGTGCTTCAGTAGGAGCCTCGGTGGGGTCTTCCCCGGCTACGGTCAGGGTGTAGTCCAGAACATAGGTGGCACCGTCGCAGGCGATGTCGCCGACGTGGTGGATCAGGAAATAGATCACATCGCCGGCTTCCACTTCCACGGTGGCTTCCATGGTGTGGTTTCCTGCCGCCACAAGGGCCTGCTCCACCATCAGACCGGCGTCATTGTTCTTGAAGAACTTGGCAACCACGCCATTGCCGCCGCCATCTCCCTTGGAGGCGTTCATCACGGCCTTCAAAGTACCGGCCGCTTCCATCTTCAGGGCAACAACCGGCATGGAATAAGGATCGGAGGCGCCGGGGTGCATAAAGCCGTCCTTGTTCAGGGCATAGTAGGCTTCGCCGGTGGTGCGGCCATTCTGGTCGCCGGTCAGCTGCAGAACCGTGGGCTGGATGGAATCCAGGGTGCCGAAGC